>DOCI01000141.1:99582-103760 GCA_003503535.1 Planctomycetaceae bacterium | reverse complement strand
ACGTTGTGCATGCCCATAAAGGAATATATGTTTTTCGGGCGATCTCACACGGAAAAGCAGGGCATTCGAGCACACTGGAAGCGATCAATGCCAATGTAAAGATGATTCCCTTCCTGAACGTCATGTATGAAATCTATCAGGAGACCTTAACCGATCCGGTCTGGTCTCATGAGGCATTCACTCCCCCCCTGATCAGTTGGAATATTGGGATTAACGATTTCACCTATGCTTCAAATATCGCTCCAGAACGTAGTTTGTGTACGGTCAGTTTTCGTCCGATGCCCGATCAGCCAATCGAAAAACTGATGGACCGAGTTCGAGCAGCTGCGGACGAGCATGGCTTAATCCTGGAGGTCGATCATGCTGCTGGTCCGTTTTTTGTTCCCGCTGATGCTCCTCACATTCAGCAAATGCTGAATTTTGCGGGACAGGCCAATGCCAAAACCGTCAGCTACGCCAGTGATGCCGCGATGTTTGGAGAACTGAAGCGCATGCTCATCTGCGGCCCCGGAGATATTGTGCAGGCTCACACCGATGATGAATGGATCGCAATCGACCAACTCGAAAAAGGAACGAATCTTTTTAGCAAGCTCATCCAGGAATTATGTTGCGAGTAAGTGAGGGGGCAAGCCATTGTCTTACTGTTCTATTGACAGAAATTGCTCTTCAAAGAAATCGAGCATTGGTTTGACCATATCTCGACCATCGGTGGAGGCATGTCGGTATTCAGACTGAATACCAGATTCGTCCAGCTTTTCCTTCAGCTTGTGGCCGAAGATCGGGTGATGAATGCCCTGTCCCGGTTTGGGGTTTGGCGGCAATGGTTCGTCCGCTTCGCCATAAAACATGAAGGTGGGAGGATCATCGCGGGTCACATGTTTGATCGCGGAAACTTCATCAAAGAGTGGCTGCAGCTTTGGATTTGAGAGTTGTTCCAAAGAGATCACTCGATAGCAGAGAATTATTGATGGATGAGCATGTGCCTGTCCGCCAATCCATTCCCGGATCACGAAGGGATCGTAACTCGATTGTCCGCCGATAGATCCGACGGCGACCACTCGAGACGATTCTCTCAAAATCGGATCTTTCTCGCTGGAATTGGCCAGGTCGTCGTGATAGCCGATCCACATCGAAATCCCGGCTCCGGCTGAGCCTCCAAAAACTGCGAATTGCTTAGGATTAATATTATACTTTTCTGCATGATGCTTCAAAAACTGAACAGCTCGGGCTCCATCTTGCTGTGGAGCAGGAAACATCGCCTGGGTGACGAAGCGATAGTTGATCGAGGCAACCGAACAACCACGCTTGAGTGCCTCTCGAATAATTTCGGGAGAAATTTTTTCCTTGCTGCCTGCGACGAAGCCACCGCCATGGATGTAAATAATTAAAGGCGTCGGTTCATCGCTTTCTGCCAGCCACAAGTCCAACTGATTCCGCACATTGGGACCATAGGCCACATTTCGATAAGTGGGGGGGAGAGCTGCCACTGCTTTTTCGGTGCGAGTTTTTTGCAACTCATCCCGAAACGCTCGTGCTTCTTCGAGGGTGAGTATTCCATCACGATCGGCATCAGCTTGTGGAAAACGTTCCAACCATTTTTGTAAGCGTGAATTTTCTTCTGAAGTCGACTGGGCATTTGCAGCGGGTAATCCCAGGACATTCAACACGATAGATAACGCAACGAGCCATTTGGTTATAGATGGAAATTTCATGAGGACCTTCTAAATCAACACGGCTCGAATGAGCAGGTTGGAATTGGTGAAATCGATTGGACTTGGCCTGCATGAATTATCATGGCAATCCGCTGAGAATTGGTCAAACGATTCCGAAATTGAAACACTGAATAAACGGTCAACGGAATCGAAACTACTTAGAATTGGACAATCTGTTATTTAACTTTCCATTCAAATACCACTGGTTTCACTCGCCATTTCCCAAGTAAAATGAAATGTATTCTGGAAAAAGCAGGTACCTGATTGACCAGGTTGCAGGCTTAGCAACCGACAGGGGCAACCAATTCAGAAATTCAGGCTGTATCACAGGATTCGACGGAAATGGAACAGTGATTGCTTAATTTATCTTAGATGCGTTTCTATTTCGTGAACCGTTTGTGTGATTATCAAATTCAATCAGCCGTTTCATGGATTCGCTCAATACTAATTGATGCCAGATTTTGAAGAATCGTACGTGATGCTGCGACGAGAACTTGAAATCTCAGGAATCTAAGGAGATGAAAGCAATGGATAACTTTACCAAAAATGATTTAATAGACCTTGCTGAGCAAGAAGGCCATGCTTTAATCAGTCTGTATATTCCCACAGAACGCGCAGGTCGGGAAGTTTTGCAGAATCGTATTCGATTCAAAAATATCCTGAGTGAGGTCGAAGGGAAAATTCAAGACGCTGGTTCTGCAGGAGAAAAATTCAACAAGCAACTTAAAGAGTTGCATAGCTGGGAGAAGGACGATGACTGGTGGCAGCATCAGAGTGATGGTCTGGCTGTTTTCCTTGATGGTGTAAAAATTCATCGATGGCGAATCCCTGTCTCCGTTCCATCCATTTGTACCTGTGAGGAATTCTTTACTCTGAGACCTCTCTGCGATTTGCTGCAGGATGACGGACAATACTATCTGCTGGGGGTCAGTCAGAATCAGGTGCGTCTGTTTCAGGGAACGAAAACCAGCATCGTGGAACTCCACCCTGAGACTTTACCAGAAAATTTACGCTCGGCTCTGAACATTGATGAATATGTCAGCAGTCTGCAGCAGCACAGTACCTCTGCAAATGGAACTGCGGCTATGTTCCATGGGCACGGCGGAAGTGATCTCGATGTCAAAAAGCAGGACGAAATTCTGCAATATTTTCGTCACATCAATCGAGCCTTAAATTCCTATCTGGGCAATGAACGAAGACCGCTTGTTTTCGCAGGTGTTGATTATCTGTTCCCGATTTTCAAAGAAGCCTGTGAATACAACACTCTGTTAGAAGATGCAGTAATCGGAAACCCCGATCATCTTGATGCGGATCAGCTGCATAGTAAATCCTGGCCAATCGTCGAACCGTTTTTCGCCACGAAACGAAATTCTGCATTGGAACGGTTTCAGGCTGCCGGACCAGAAGGGCAGGGGATTGATGATCTCGACTCAATTGTCCAGGCAGCGGATCAGGGGCAAGTTGAAACATTACTTGTTAAAGATTCACACGCCAGTCGCGTACCTAATCGTGGTGAGCAGAAGATGATGAATCTGGCGATAGTCAAAACTCTTCGAGCTGGTGGTTCCGTATTTACGGTTCCAGCTGAAAAACTGACACGATCGGCGGCAGCGATTTTGAGATACTCAATTATGGAAGACAGTTCAAAATAACAACTGTCTTGTATTTTGAACTCCTCGACCTTGCGGGTTGAGGGCATCAATCATCAATTCCCGACAGGATCGATCGCTTCCTGTTGGGGATTTTTTTTCATTACGACTTAATGCGATATTTGGCCAGATTCAAATCGCGTTGAATATCAGCCTGAACATCGTTAATCGGACGATCGCCACGTACGGTAATCACCAGTTCTTTGCGGCGGAACAGGTTGAGTGCAGGGAGTGTTTTTTCTTCGTAGTCAAGCAGTCGTTCGCGGATGGCATCGGGATTATCATCGGGGCGACGGATTAATTCTTTGCTGCCACAGGCATCGCACACGCCGGCAACCTTTGGGGCAGCGGAAACGAGATTATAAGTCGCTCCGCAGTTTCCACAGACACGTCTTGAACTCAGTCGTTCGATGATCAACGGGGCTGGCACATCGATATAAATGACGGCATCGATATCGTAACTTTCGAGAAAAAATTCCGCCTGAGCTTCATTACGGGGGAAACCATCGAGCATGAATCCGTAATTCCAGTCATGCTCCTGCAATCGCTGCTGAATGATGTTTTCGACAAATTCATCGGGAATCAGTCGTCCAGTGCTCATCAGCCGCTTAATCCGGGCGGCCAGTTTTGTGTGATTTTTAATATTCCAGCGAAGAATATCTCCCACGCTGATATGCACGAGGCTGAAACGTTTGCACATGATTTCAGACTGCGTTCCCTTACCACAGCCGGGCATTCCCATGATTACATATTTGTGCATCGACAACTTCCACGTTCATTCAAAGTAGATAGATCACTGTTAGTTACATCACTCAGC
>DOCI01000141.1:97797-99538 GCA_003503535.1 Planctomycetaceae bacterium | reverse complement strand
TCACTCAGTAGGGAATCATATCGGCAAATCAATTTCAGGTTCAACTCCACCGACTTTGAACTCAGCCTGAGTTCTTTTATAATCAAAGTATTCAATTATGTCTGTGCTGTGAGTTTTTACCGATTACTCAAACCCATGAAAAATTTACGATGAATGATCTGGATCCCCATCACAATGATTTGTCGACATTTCTTTCGAGAACTCTTCTGGTCATTCTGGGCTTTTCAGTGAATCAGCAGGTTCTGGCGGACGGTCCATTACAGTTCAATCGTGATATCAGGCTGATTCTTTCCGACAACTGCTATGCCTGCCATGGCCCGGATGCGAGCAAACGGGAAGCGGAACTCCGATTGGATGCTGGCGAGGATGTGATCCGAGATCGCGGAGGATATCGGGTGATTGCTCCTGAACATCCGGAGAATAGTGAGTTGATCGCTCGCATCGTCAGTGAAGATCACGATTTGATCATGCCACCCGCTGAACATGGTGAACCCTTAAGTTCAGAACAAATCGCGTTGTTGCGACAATGGATTCGGGAAGGAGCCACTTTTGAATCTCACTGGTCATTTCAGCCCCTGGCAGAAGTTACGCCTCCTGAGCAGAAGGCGGGCGAGAATCCGATTGATGCCTTCATTGAAATAAGGCTGAAAGAAAAGGAATATCAGTTTTCCAGTCAGGCGGAACCTCGAGTCCTGCTGAAACGTTTGAGTTTCGATTTGACAGGTTTACCACCTGACCCGGCTGATGTGCATGCTTTTGGAGAATCGCATACCGCAGAAGATTATAAGAAATGGGTCGAGAAACTGCTGGCATCTCCACACTTCGGGGAGCGGATGGCGATGTACTGGCTCGATCTGGTGCGCTATGCAGACTCGCTCGGATATCATGGCGATCAGGAACGATCGGTTTCGCCTTATCGAGATTATGTGATTCAGGCCTTCAATGAGAATAAGCCGTTCGATCAATTTACGATCGAACAATTGGCTGGAGATTTATTGCCGAACCCTACTTTGGAGCAGAAGGTGGCATCCACTTATAACCGGCTCAACCGTGCTTCCGGCGAAGGTGGTGTTCAGCCGAAGGAATATCTTGCAAAGTACGCGGCCGATCGTGTGCGAACGCTGGGAACGGTCTGGTTGGGAACTACCGTCGGCTGTGCGGAATGTCACGATCACAAATTCGATCCCTATTCCATTAAAGACTTTTACAGCTTAGCTGCCTTCTTTGCGGATATCAAAGAACAGGGAATTGTTTCAGGTGCCAGACACATCGAACAACTTCCAGTGCCGACGCCTGAGCAGAAAGTTCAGCAGCAAAATCTGAAATCGAAAGTTGCCGCAGCGGAGCAGGCTTATCTGAGAGATTCTCCCGAATTGCAAGTGGCCTTTGAGAACTGGCAGATTCAAGCGCTCGAACAGGCAGAAATCTGGGAGACTCTCAAACCAGCATCTGCGACCTCTCAAGGTGGGGCAACTTTGAATATTGTCGAAGAAGGCACAATTGTGGCTTCAGGAAAATCTCCAGACAAAGATGTTTACCGGATCGTTTTAGCGCTTGAGAAATCGCTTTCCAAAATCACTGCTCTTCAAATGGAGATATTGCCCGATGATTCCCTCCCCAATAAAGGTCCCGGGCGAGCCGGCAATGGAAATTTTGTGGTGAATTCGATCAACGCCACCATTAATGGAAAGTCTGTGAAATGGAGCCGTTCGTTTGCCTCGCATTCTCAGCAGGGTTTACC
>DOCI01000141.1:96096-97701 GCA_003503535.1 Planctomycetaceae bacterium | reverse complement strand
AAGCAGGGTTTACCGGCAGAGAATCTGGCTGCGAATCAAACAGGCTGGGCGATACTTCCGCAAACAGGGCAACGCAATCATGTTGTTCTGGTGATCGAGAATCCCGCCCAGTTCACAGCGGAAGGCGAATCGGAACTTGTCGTCGAAATCGCACAAAATCACGGGACTTCGCATACGCTGGGGAAATTTCGGCTGTCAGTGACGTCATCTGATCACCTGAATGACAAACTCTCGTTTCCAGAAGCCTCAATTGTTGCACTCCTGAAAAGTGAAGAGCGAAACTCTGCCGAGTCGCAAAAGAAACTGATGGCTTATTTTCGCGAGCAATCTCCTCTGCTCAAAATAGAACGAGATTCCCTAAATCAATTGCGGAAAGAACTGACACGTCTGGAAGCTTCGATTCTGACAACACTCGCAACGAAAGCAACAAATCCTCGTGAAATGCGTGTGTTGCCACGGGGGGACTGGATGAATGATAACGGCGAGATCGTATCTCCTTCCGTTCCCGACTTTCTGGCTCCTGCTGTGGAAAAGTCGGAACGTCTGAATCGTCTTGATCTGGCAAACTGGTTGGTCGATCCCCAAAACCCTCTGGTCGCACGCACATTCGTCAATCGCATCTGGATGTTGTTTTTTGGACAGGGGCTTTCTCCCAATGTGGATGATCTGGGGGCACAGGGACAGTCGCCCTCTCATCCGGAGTTGCTGGACTGGCTCGCACAGGAATTTATTGAAAGTGGATGGGATGTGAAGCATCTCGTCAAATTGATTGTCACCTCGCAAACATATCGCCAGCAGTCTCAGGCGACTCCAGAGCTGCGAAAGCAGGATCCGTTCAATCGGTTGTATGCACGTCAGTCCCGCTGGAGGCTCGATGCCGAGATGATTCGAGATAATGCGCTTGCCATCAGTGGGTTACTCGACCTGGATGTAGGCGGGTCGAGTGTCAAACCTTATCAACCAGTCGGTTACTGGGCTCAGTTGAATTTCCCAAAGCGAACTTACCAGGCCTCGGCTGGAGAGGGCCAATATCGTCGCGGAGTTTATACCCATTGGCAACGCACATTCCTGCATCCGAGCCTGCTTGCATTTGATGCCCCGGCTCGCGAGGAGTGTACTGCTCGTCGCGAACGTTCCAATACGCCTATTCAGGCTCTGGTTCTGTTGAACGATCCGACCTATGTCGAGGCGGCTCGTGTGTTTGCTCAGAAGATATTGCAAACAGAAATCACTGGAGAAATCGAGCGACTGGACTGGGCCTGGAATCGGGCGCTGGCTCGTTCAATATCTGATGAAGAGCAATCTATAGTGCTGTCACAACTTCATGAATCTAAGACATATTACGAACAACATCCCGATGCAGCCGCTCAGGTTGTGCAAGTCGGTTTGGCTCCTGTACCGACTGGAGTTTCCCCAGTCGAAATTGCGACCTGGATGACTGCGACACGAATCCTGTTGAATCTGCAGGAAACGATTACGAGATATTGAGAAATCCTGACAGCAGGATAGCCCCGAAAGATTCTTTCGGGGCGGCGCAGCCGCAAGAGGCTTATGAGAAATTTCAATCATTAAACTGCAGGCTTCTTGTGGACTTCGTCCACCCAG
>DOCI01000141.1:93263-95951 GCA_003503535.1 Planctomycetaceae bacterium | reverse complement strand
CCCCCCGCCACCCGAGTTGAATGGAAGAATCATGATTGATTATCAAGCTCAGCAATTAGCTGCTTTAAAGCAGAATCGTCGGAGTTTTATTAAACATACCGGGGCAGGAATTGGCGGGATTGCATTGCATGCATTGATGGCAGCTGAAAACAATTCGGCTTTAGCGGGGGAATTGACGACTGGCCATCTCAAAACCTTGCACCATCCGCAACGTGTCAAGCGAATGATTCACCTGTGTATGGCGGGAGGACCTTCGCATCTGGAAACTCTGGATGACAAGCCGACCTTGCGCGCCAAGCACGGCGAACCGATGCCGGAGTCGCTGACAAAGGGGCAGCAGATTGCTCAATTACAGGGTCGAGCTCTGAACTGTTTTGCTCCTCAGTTTGAATTCAAAAAGTTTGGAGCGAGCGGTCAATCGATTAGTGAGTTGTTTCCACAGATTGGATCGGTTGCCGACGACATTTGCATCATTCGTTCGATGCATACCGATCAAATCAATCACGATCCTGCTCACACATTGTTCAATACTGGCAGTGGAAACGCGGGCCGTCCCAGTATGGGAGCCTGGTTGCTGTATGGTCTGGGGCAGGAAACGGAAAATCTTCCAGGCTATGTCGTGTTAACATCCGTTGGAAAGGGAGGGCAGGCACAACCGATTGCCGCCCGTCAATGGCATAGCGGCTTTTTACCGTCGCGCTATCAGGGAGTCCAGTTTCATGCTTCCGGGGCTCCGGTTCTGTATTTGAATCGTCCGGAAGGAGTGACAATGTCTCAGCAGGAAAGTCTTGTCGGTTCGATCAATCAACTGAATCGCCAGTTCGATTCCGTGGTCGACGATCCCGAAATTGCGACGCGAATCCAGCAATATGAAATGGCATTTCGGATGCAATCGAGCGTGCCGGAGTTGATGGATTTGACTGGGGAAACAAAACAGACATTCGAGCAATACGGCACCCAGGGTGGTGATGGGACCTATGCGTCCAACTGCCTGCTTGCTCGACGACTGATTGAAAAGGGTGTCCGGTTTGTGCAGTTGTACCATCGGGCATGGGATCATCACGGCGGCATCAAACGTTCAATGGAAATCACTGCAAGCGAAGTCGATCGTGCCACTGCTGGTTTGATAGCCGATCTGAAAGAGCGAGGCTTACTCGATGAGACGCTCGTTGTCTGGTCGGGCGAATTTGGTCGTACTCCGATGGCTCAGGGGTCAGGACGAGACCATCACATCAAGGGATTTTCGATGTTTATGGCTGGAGGAGGAATCAAACCAGGATTTTCCTACGGAAATACTGACGAATTCGGCTACAATGCTGTCGAGAATCCGGTGCATGTGCGAGATTTTCATGCCACGATGCTCAGGCTGTTCGGGATCGATCATCACAAATTGACCTACAAATTTCAGGGGCTCGATTTTAAACTGACTGGTGTGGAAGAAGCCCATGTCGTGGAAGAGGTTTTGTCCTGATCCTGCGACAGCTGTTTACTTCAGATCTCTTTTACCTGAGAGTTTCGAGAATGTCAGAATGGTTCTGCATGAGAGTTAAAATAACTTGCCGTCTACCAGTGGCTTTCCTGTTCGCAATTCTATTTTGCGGTTCGATCGCTACTGCCGAGCTTCCCCCGGCCCCTGCTCTTCCGGGATTAACAAGCGAATTACGTCAGCAGGCCCTGCAAAAGCTTGATGCCGATGATTATCACACGCGAGCAGAGGCTCAGAAGCTGCTTGAACAAGGGGGAATTGAAACCGCACAGGCATTACCCAAATATGCAGCAACGGCATCGATTGAAGGAAAAGTGCGTGCCGAGAAAGTTCTGGAACAGATCACATTAAAACTGGTTCAGACTCAGGCCGACGAACAGATTGAAAAAGTTCAGCAGGTGACTCAAGACTTTCGTCAGGCTGATTTCGATTTGTTCGGGCCTCGGCTCGATGAATTTCAGACGACTTACACAACCCTTCTGGAACGAGCCAGTGCCCGCAGACTGATTCGCTTAAATGCGGTGATTGATTTTGCCAAGGCGAATAAGCCGATTGATGGTATTTCGAATACTCAGTTTGCGATTGATTTGCCCGAAATGATCTTTCTCGGAGAAGATTTTTTAGGTCAGGAAGATGATCTTCATCATATTTCCAAAATCCTGTTGACCAGTGAAATGCAGCTGGGAAATCGAAGGGGGATCTATCATATTGGCGACTGTCCGATTCCCATCGAGCGATTGAGAGACTTAGCTGCTGGTGTGCCTGGGGTTGCTGTAGAGCATCGGAGTTCTGCCCGGATGGGAATTTCAGGGCCAGTCAGCACTTCTTACAGTGAAGAGACCGATTGGAAAATCCAAACGGTTCAGCCAGGAACTTCGGCGAAATATGCCGGTTTGCAGACTCAGGATACGATCGTTCGATTGGATGGGAAACTCGTCGGAAATTTCAAAAGTTTCACCGTCGACCTTGAACCTTATCAACCCGGCGATCGCCTGACGCTCGATATCCAGCGGGATTATGCCAAGTCAAAAATTGTGGAACTTGAACTGGATGATAAAAAGCAATGTGGCATCGAAGTCGATGCGGATTTTAAGCGTTTCGTGCTGATTAAATCTGTCACAAAAGACTCTGCTGCAGAACGAGCCGGACTCTCTTCGATGTACCGCATCGACCGCGTTAACGGCTTGCCGTTATTCCGCCCG
>DOCI01000141.1:92845-93140 GCA_003503535.1 Planctomycetaceae bacterium | reverse complement strand
TATCGGCTTGCCGTTATTCCGCCCCGAAGATTACGCTCATCTCATGACACTGATCCAGGATGAAGAAACCATCAAGTTGACAGTCAGGCCACTTGAAGCCGTCGAAGTTCAAATGCGTGGCTGGGTTGGACCTTACAGGTAAGGTGCCATCATTTTCAGGTCATTTTACTTGTTCCCATGCTCCTGCCTGGGAACAGACGGGGTTGAAGCTCTGCTTCAAGTTACCGAGGGAGGCCAAGTCACTCCCGCCGAAGCGGAGCTTCGAGACCTGGTGTTCCCAGGGAGGACCTTGGGA
>DOCI01000141.1:86722-92784 GCA_003503535.1 Planctomycetaceae bacterium | reverse complement strand
TTCCCAGGGAGGACCTTGGGAACGAGGGGCATTTCTCTTCAAGAAAAGTCCTGTCATGTTCAACTCTCAACAAGAAAAGTCGGCGAGCAGGCAAATTCTCTCATGGCGGATTGGGCCACTGCAGCCGGGCAGGACCAGACCAGGAAAAACATTGCTTCGCGAATGGTTCGTTCCGCTGGGTGCCCTTTAAGGAAACCGCTCCCTTTGGTCGCCGTTAAGTAAGCCTGAGCAGCTCGCAGGACCAGCGAGTTCGCTCGTGTTCTTAAAGACTGCGGCGTCAATTTCGAATCATCGCAACCTGGGTTCTCTTCCAGTTTTAACAGATCGTCCACCAGTTGCTGAGACTCGGCTAGCATCTGGTCCGCTTCTGATTTTAGTTCGATCCGTTTTTCAGCCTCCTCTACCAATCCCAATACGGCTCTTCGAGCAACACCTGCCGTGATGACACTGGTTGTGAGCGATCCGGTGCCTCCACCACCCGATTTCATCACCTGTTCAACGGGGCCGGCAATCACGTCATCTGCCGAAATCTGTAATCCCTGAAGTTTCAAATTTCCTGTTGATGACGAAGTCAAAGAAAGCATGTCCGCGATTTCCCCAAATGCAATGCTTTTGTTAGGGCAAGAGGCCGTTGTCAACAATTGACGACCATCGGGCAGAGTGCCACCGGTGACGAGGACATCGGTATAGTTTAATCCCGTGACCCAGGGAACAAAACCGTCGATAAGATATCCAGAGTCTGTTGCCTCAGCAGTGACGGAAGGCTTACTCAAATGCTGACGAGATGTCGATAGATGCGAAATCCCGACGGTTGCCCAGATTTTTCCTGCAGCCAGACTCGGTAAATACTTTTGTTTAAGTTCCTCGTTTTCACAGGCAGCGATTCGCTGAACAGCCGCGTTTCGTTGTGATAAGACAAACGCCGTCGACAAGCAGGCGACCGAGAGATCCAGATACAGCTTTGTATACTGAGTCGTTTGACTAGCTGTTCCGCCAAATTCTTCGGGAAGATCCCAGGCGAACACTCCCGCCTGTTTCAAAATCTCAAGCTGCTCTGCCGGCCAGAGATTTTTTTGATCCGTTTGTGCGGCCAGGGCAGAAATCTGAGTGAATATCTGATGGTCAATTTCGGTCGACAGGTAATAATCATGCATTAGTTGTGTGCCAATTGGATTCAATGACAATCGTTTTGAATAGGGAATTCCACCTTTTTATTTTATCGGATTCAAAACGAAGTCACAGGGTGTAGAGAGAAATGCAGCAGACATTCTCCAGTTTGCGCCGACATTTTCACAGGTTCATCCTCTGAGTGGTTTGAACAAATCCCTGAGGAACTTTACGCTTGTAGAAAGATGATACTGGAGCGTGATTCATTCCGTATAATCATAATGTCTGGTTTGTGCGATAAACTGCCAGTCAATTCCGCCTTTTTAATGCCACGAAAGATATTCGATGAAGCTTCTGCTACTACCGATTTTGTTTGCCTTGGGAACAGCTTTGTGCTGGGGTTTGTATGGTCCGACAATTCAGAACGCCAGAAGTACAACAGGTGCCTGGAGCCCTTTTAAGCCTTATGTATTTATCGGAGTGGCTTATCTGGTATGGGCCTGCGCGGGTGGCTTAATGGGAATGAAAGTTAAAGGGGATGTTTACGTTTTTGGTGGGGAGCAAAGTCCAGCCATGATCTGGGGCTTTCTGGCTGGAACTCTCGGAGCATTAGGGGCATTGAGTTTAACTTCGGCTATGCTGAGCGGAGGCAAGCCGCTCTTTGTGATGCCGATTGTGTTTGGTGGTGCGGTTACTATCACTGCTATTGTCTCGATCATTCAGTTGAAAGATGCCAGCCATGTCAATCCTCTCCTCTGGGTGGGCATGGTTGCAGTAATTGTCGGTGTTGTGCTGGTCGCCATGTATACACCTCATGGACATCCACCTAAAAAGCCTGTTGCCGAACAATCTCACAACGAATCGGACCCTTCTCCGCAGACGATCGATCATCAATCGAGTTGAAGCATGGTTTGATACAAAGAGTCAACCAGTTTAATGTGAGATTTATTTGTCTCAGTTTATCGCTGATCATAAAACTGGTCCAAAGGCTTTTGCCAGGTAATACAGCTCATGCGCGGTTTGTTTGTCACAGGAACCGATACCGATGTTGGCAAAACCTACATAACATGCGAATTAATCCGTCGCTTACGTGCTGAAGATTGCTCGGTTGGAGCATACAAACCAGTTTGCTCGGGGGCAGTGCTTTCAACAACGGGTCAACAAACTTGGTCGGATCTAGAGGAGCTGCATTCGGCCACTGGCAGAGAATTTCCGCGCGATCGGATTTGTCCTCAGCGATTTCATACAGCGGTCGCCCCGCCGCGAGCAGCAGCGTTGGAAAGTCGAGTTGTTAATGAGTCGCAGCTGATCGATGGACTGGCTGACTGGCAATCTCATGTGGACTATCTGCTCGTCGAAGGAGCAGGGGGGCTGCTTTCTCCTGTTTCCGATCAGCATACGAATGCTTCGCTGGCTCAAGAGTTTGGGTTTCCCATACTGATTATCGCTCGGGCAGGTTTGGGGACGATCAATCATTCACTCCTAACGATCGAAGCGGCTCAGAGTCGTGGGTTAAGAATTGCGGGCATCATCTTGAATGAGACTCAACCCAGGTCTCTGGTGACTGGTCGGGATGATTCTCTGAATCATAATCTGCAAGACTTGCGGAAGTGGACGAATTGTCCCGTGTTGGGGTACTGGTCCTATCAGGGGCATGCTTTAGTCGATGAATTTGGTCAGTCAATTTCGCTCAATTGGCAAGAACGATTCGACATCTCTGCATCGGTTGGGTAAGCTGATAATGATCACCTGATGTGCAAATGAGACCTGAAGTTTCTTTCAAACAGTCTTTTTCAGCCATTAATAATAAATTGCGCCATCAAGCTGTCTCGAACAATCCAGACGATACCAATTTGAATAGTTTCCGGGAGTTTAGTCGCCATGCCCAATGACGATTTTGATTTGAGTTTCCTGCATGACAATAAGGCTTCAGATTCCGCGATTAAGCAGAAAAAAGAGGTCGAAGAATCCGAAGAGTCCAATGAAAATCAGGAATCGAGTTCGGACGAAGACGTTGTGGACGAATCCGTAAATGAAAGTTCCGAAGAAGTGGAAGCTGCTGAAGCCCCTCCCGAGAAAAAATCGGGTTCGGACAGCGGGACAAGTTTGAGCTGGATGGACGGTCCTCAGCTCTATCAGGATTCAGACAGCGGAACTCGCTTTGCTTCTGCATTAGGTTCTGACTCCTCAACTGGAGAGTCGCTCTTTGATGAGAAACCAGCGGAGTCGGCTGAAGCACCAGCTGAGGAAGAGGCACAAGTTACAGAGGACACGATTGAGGCCGCCGAAGACGCTGCCAAATTGGAGGATGATAAAGAAGAGAGTTCCCCTGCAGACCTGGATGAGACTGAAGTTATTTCGCAGGAAGAACCAAAAGTGGATTTGGAGGAGACCATCGCTGATACTCCTGAGGCCACTATCGCACCAGCGAAAGTAGAGGAAGTCGCAGCCTCTGTTGATCAGGATGAGGTCGTGGAAGTGAAGCCGGTTACAAAGCCGGATAATCAGAAAGTCAAAAAACCAAAGACGAGCAAATCGAAGCAAACCACGACTGTTCCCAAACTTCAGTTCACGATTCTGGTCAGTTATGCAAGTGCAGTCACGTTGATTTGTGCCTATCTCATCATGCAATCATACTCTGGAAAGCCGCACGATCTGGAAAGCCTGCCCGATTTAAAACCGCCTATGCAGGACGATCAAATTGCTTATCGGCTCGTACCTGAAGCGGCAACATTACCCCCGGGACACGAACTCGAACTTGGAGAATCCCGACGGTATGGCAATCTGATTGTGACACCACTGCGTGTGGAAAAAGGGACTCTCCGTTTTGAGCATTATACAGGGGACCCTGCTCGCAAACGCGAATCGGTCCCACAAGTTCTCAAGTTGTGGGTGAAATTCGAAAATGTCTCGAAAGATCAATCCTTTTCTCCACTCGACCGAAAAATTCTGCTCACACGTATTGTCGATTCCAATAATCGAACTCAGTTGCGATCGAACCAGTTTCTGTGCCCAGCTGGCAGTAAAGGCGACCTGAAAAATACTTTTCTTCTGTATGATCTTGAAGAATATGGCGACTGGAACTTTGCCGGTATGCAGGATGACCCCGTCCTCAAGCCTGGAGAAACGATGGAGGCGTATATCCCTGCATCACCTGACGCAGCCGGCGAACTTGATGGCGCTGCGGTCTGGCGGCTTCAGTTTCGCAAGGGGTATAATCCCAAATCGAAGCGGGGTGTGACCACGCTCATTGAAGTGAAATTCAATAAGAATGAAATCGAGTCTGCCTGATTCATCCTGTTAAGCAGTGGCAACTTCATGCAGGATCCGCTTCTCTGGCACAACTTTTTCAACGGCTGCAGGGGGAACTTGAGTGAGTAAAGGGGCGATGTGTTTTTCGACAAACACGCGATTCATACAGCTCAAATGACCACCATAATGCCAGTCTTTCAACATTTTGATGCTGTAGTCAATCTGATGGAATTTGTCGCTGTACAGTTGATGCTTTTCTGTCTCTGTTTCTTCAGGAAGTCTGAATCCTCGATTACCAGCTGAAGGACAGTGCTTGCGATCCAAAGTACCGACAGCCATCGTGCCGAAACCCAGGAAATACAAATCCAGCGGGGAGCGGACATGATAAATACGATCCGAAATTGCCTGCAGCGCACAAGATAAATCGTATCTCGGACTGATTGCCGGCGCGATCATCACGGCACGTGTGATTTCGCGTCCGTTGGGAAGGGCTTCCAGAATCTTTGGGATCATGGCTCCCCCACCGGAATGTCCGACTAAAGTGACATCTCGACCTGGATACAGATCCTGATAATCGCATATTTTTTCAGCGATCGAAGCGGCTAATCTCGCATTTCGATTCGGCATCCAGAGATTGAACATTGCAGGCTTGACGTTGAATGTCCAGTCAAAGATTTCAATGGCGACTTTCACCCCGCCATCGATTAAACCATTGACCACGGAATGCGAAAGACTGCTCTGTCCTTCAATACCGGGGAGTAAAATCGTAAGCCCACGTTCCCGGCGTTCTGGGGTATCGTAAGCCAGCTTTGGCAATCCGTAGTTTCCGAGCAATGCTCTCGGATAAGTGAATGTCGAAATCAACCCACGCAGGAAGCGTGCTGAATTTCGAGCTGAAACTGGTGAAGTCATCCCTGACCCTTTGTGAGATGGAAGATGAGTGGGACAATGTCTATTTGCGGATATCGTTTTCAAGGGGCAAATTTCAATTGTCATCTGGAGGATACAAAACGAGCCGGGAACCCGGAATTGCAATATTTTAGAAAATGAGATAAGTCAGAATTACTCTGGAGCAGATTCTGGTTGAAATTCCAGATCAGGGGAAATCGTCGACTGCAAAACGAGCCGAGAGTCATCATCCTGAACAAAAGCCACGACTTTGAGTTTGGTAAAGTCGCTGGGAACATCCTCAAACTGGTAGCCACGATTTTTCTGAAAAGTGTTGAGATCTGCCAAGATTTCCGCTTTCAACTCAGAAATCGAAACCGTTTTCTCGAAAGTTGCTTTGCCATCTTTAATGGCAATCCCATTTGTTCCTGCAGGCATGTCGCGAACCACCATTTCGTGGAGTCGAATTCCGTTGGGAGCATCAAAATGAATCAGTGGATCGACAATTAACAATCGGAGTCGGACGGCGGTACGGCTTTCGGCCACACCGCTCACCTCAACTTTAATTTTCATTTTGTCTCCTTCGGCCGTGGCATCCAGGTTAATCACGACAGAAGAGGGTTCATTGATCAGACTGCCCACTATGGGGAGCAGTTCCTTGTAATGATTTTCCGCATGAAAGACAAAGCCACCCACGGAACTGGCTGGTCGTCCATTGATGATGAGTGTAGGTGTACCACCATCACCATAATAACTTAGATCATCTGTTTGTGATCCTAAATACTGAGTCGTAGCTGTTGTTAATCCTCTAGTTA
>DOCI01000141.1:73227-86695 GCA_003503535.1 Planctomycetaceae bacterium | reverse complement strand
TTAACTGAATCGAGCTTCGGAGTCAGAATTGGTGAGTGGATCCGGTCGCGGAATATGCTGGTGATAGCGAACCGCAATGATTTTGGGACTCGGGAATTCCTTTTCCAAACCTCCCAAAGCCAGATCTCCTGCCACGCATGGAGGACAAGCCGAACCGGTGAATAATTCCAGTAATGGAATTTTTCGATTTTCCTTCAACGTAGGCTTTTGGTCTTGTGGTTCCACAAAATAGAACGCCTCTTTTTCATAGGTCTCATCCAAATAGCGAGTTAGTTCATCCCCCTTCTTTTCAGAAAGTGACTCAACTTTTTGTATAGCCGTTTGAGGCTCATCACCATCGAGATTAGGAATTGCGCCAACCATTCGACTCAAGCCAGGTAATACTGCCAGTTTACTATAAATTTTGAGGGCTTCCTCTTTTTTGTTGGTTTTCTCAAAATGAGTCGCAAGAGCAATTAACCCATTGATTTCAAAAGGTCGGTCAACAAGAAAGGTCTGCAGTTTTTCACCGCCCGATTGCTGATCTTCTGCGGAGTCTGATGAGAGTAGATACTGACTTTCCAGTAAGTCCATCCGTTCTGCATAGCTATCTGGAAGAGGCTCGCCAACGATTTCCTTAATCTGGTCGAGAGCAGAACGTGCGATCGATCGATATTCTGGAGACGATTTTGTGAGAGTCGCTATTTGAAATAGTGTTTCCGGGACCAAATTCGGCCCCCAGCGTTTTGACGAATCGATAGAATTCTTCGTGAACTCTTCTACTTTTTCAAGTGGTAAATTCTGAGCGACTGCGGAATTGATCAGCTCGAAGTATGCCGAATTTGTGAGTGGGAGATCGGGATGATCTTTGATAAATGTCTGGAATGCAGTTATTTTATCTTTCGCTTTGATAGCCGACTCAAATGCATCGGTGCCTTCGGTTTTGTCTGGGGTTTGAATTTCGCTCATGCTCGTGGCGGAAGTTTTTACGAGTCGGGCAGGAGTGACATCAAGTTCTCCCTCCATGAAAAATGCGCCGAGCACTGCTTCACCGTGCAGTTCGCCCACAAAGTTCATGGTTACGCCTTCTCGAATGTTGATCGAGAGTAGGATTTCGTCTTCGCGAAAGACCACTTGGGTCATTTTCCAGGATTCAAACGATGGCCCCGGGGCTTTATCGACTTCACGCAGGGCCCGCTGTCCATTGAACTCGCCAATCTGGACCAGAAATGGATGGAAGTCTGTAGTCTGTTCGGTAATAACCAGCATCCACCGACCAACCCAGGGGGGTAAATCCTCGACCTGTTCCGTAGATGTTCCGACTGGGGTGGGTTCACTATCTTTGTCTGCTGTTGAGCCAGGGCCACATCCCAGGCCTGACAGGCAAAAGACGATCAGAAATAGTGCCAGAATGGTTATGCGACTTTCACTGGTGGTAGTCATGGAGAATCGTCAATCGATTGCGAGAGGTATTTAGTGTTCGTATGTGTGTGGAGTGCGATATGTTAATTTGGTCTATTATAGTGTGGTCACTCATCTTACGACTATGGCAACTTGTAAAATATGAAGTGCTTATTTTACAGCGATCCGAATTCGTCGAAATTCCAGAGGAAACCCTTCCGCCTGGAAGCCGAGAGTTCCCTCACTGCGTTCGCCTGGAGCACTTTTGCAGATTTTGGCTCCATTCAAGAAAGAGGTCAGTGTGCCATCAAGTGAAATGACCTCGATTTCGTTCCATTCTCCCACTGGATGACGAACTTGCTCTCGAACCTCGGGATTATCTTCGATTACGACATTCGCGATTCCGCCGTTGGATTTGATGGAGGCTAATTCGCTGAATTTCCCCTGTACTTCCACTGATTCTGGCCAGATTTTCTGCTCTGGGCCGATATAAACCAGCATGCCCGTATTGCTTTGAGGCAATTTCTCTTCGCTTAAACCCGGTTTGGGCAGGAAGCGAAACTCGAATTTTAACGAAAAATTCTTGAAGTTTTCGTGGCTTTGCAGATACCCCTTAGGCACTCCCGTGGAGATCAGCGAGGTCCCATTTTGAGTCCAGGTCCCATCTTCGGCGGCAACTTTGTCGAAATCAGCCAGAGTTAATATTCGATAGCCTTCCTCTGGAACAAAATCATCTGTGGCTGGCTCCATTGGCTGTTTTGCCGAAGAGTTCTCCACAGGAGTTTCCATTGAAGTAACATCTTCATCAGAAGGAATTTGCGGAGATTCGCATCCACTCAGAATTGAGATTCCACATCCCAGCAAAATACAGAACTGGAGATGAGTGAATTGGAAAATCTGCATGAATTGGTTTCGATTTTCAGGATTTGACGGAAAAGAATCGATTTCAGTGGTCGGGAAATCGCTATGAGCAAAGACCTGTCATCACTGATAGAGTGTACTGCAATCAGGGCTCCTGAGGCAAACCTCGGGAAATTTTGAGAGAATCCCTTTAACCTGAATAGAAGGCATAATGGTTGCAGTATTCCTATCTGTCTGAGGATCGCGATCTCTCCCAGCTTCTGATCAAATTGCATTAGTCAATTTTAAATGCGGAAGCCGATAGAAAAGATATTGATTGTTTTCTTTCGACTGACCAGACAACTCATTAAAAAATCGTTGAAGTTGAGCAGCGGTCAGATACGAAACTCCCTCAATTCGCTATTACGATCGGCGCACCGCTCGGCTATTTGCCGACAGAACTGATCTTAATACATCAACTGCATTTAGCAGTTCATGACAACGGATAGACGGTTGCTTGAAAGCTGGACCTGCCAGTCTCTCTCCGATCTATTCTGGAATACGTCACTTAAGGATATCCTTCATGCAATCCCTCAGCAGTACGGAAATTCAAATTAGCTTTCTGGAAGTCCTAAATGAGAAGCTTCGCCGTGAGGCTGCCGATCACGCTCCAGTTCAGGCCCGACAAATCAATTACTGGCCAATGTTTGTGGTCAGCGGATTGCTTAGCTTTTCTGCCTGGACACTGAGTTGGATCAGTTAGCAAGTCACTGGTGAAATGCCGAAAATACTTGAGACGATTGAAGCAATGACTGCTTCGGTCGTCTCATTTCTTTTGGCTTGTACGAAGTAATGACTTATCAGGAGCTTATCTACCTGGAGGCGAAACCTTTAGGTTCATCCCATTTGGAAAATATCACCAGAGCATGTGGGCGTCAGGTCTTCAGTCCGTAGCCCACGGCTCGAACCTATTGGTTCAGCCGATAGGAATTCAGTTAGGCTCAAGTGTCTGCAATAATTTCCCGCTTTTGCCATCCCAGATCCGCACAACTCCTGTATGGCCCCCTGCAATCACCAGACTTTCATCCTCGGTGACATCGAACGCATTCAGGTAATTCTGTGCCCCTGAAAGATTTCGATAATTTCGACCATTGCCAGCCTGATAAAGTCTGACAATTTTATCTCCGCAACAGGTTGCCAGATTATCGCTCACGCCGATGTATTCCAACCCGGTGACCTGTTTACCGAAACCGGTAATTGTCCGCTTTTGAGAACCATCCTGCACGTCCCAGATTTTGACGGACTTATCGGCAGAAGCACTGGCAATTGTCAATCCATCTGCCATCCAGTCCACGCTCAGCACGTGTTCGGTATGTCCTTCAAAGGAACCAAGTGGTTCCCCTGTATCGACAGCAAAAACCTTGACAAATTTGTCTGCTGAACCCGTCGCCAGTTTCTGGCCATCTTCGGAAAATTTGATTGTCAGAATGCTATCGCTATGGGCATTCGGAATGGTTCTGACCAACGTTCCTTCTTTCCAATTCCAGATTTTCAATTCCCCATCACGGGAAGGATCTCCGCCTCCGGTTGCGAGTAACGAACCTTCTGGTGAAAAGTCGAGTGCTGTGACGCGATCGACAAATTCGCTCTTCTCAATGGCCAACTCTCCATTGGCGGGGCCAAGACGTCTCTGCAATGTCCATTGAGGCGATAAGGACACCTTTTCGATGCGGCCATCGGCACGAATCTCACAATAACGATCACCCGAGATTGGTATCCAGCCGAGGCTGCTCTGCCATTCAGGGACCTGGAATTCATCGACAGGTTGCTTTGTGGAAACATTCCAGGTTTCAATGGTACCCGTTGATGTCAAAATGCGTAAAAGCTGAGCGTCCTCGAAGGCAATATCGACAGCCAGGAGTGTCGATTTGTCTCGGGCCTCCTGGCTGACTTTGAGTTCGCCTTCAATTTTCTTGACCAGTTCGGCTGCAAGTTCGCTTTGTTTGGTTTTCGCCTCATTCTGTGTTTTAGAACGCTCCAATGCCGACTTTTCTAACTGTAGAGTGGTCTCCGCTCGTTTCAGAAGTTCCGTTTTTTCGTCGAATTTCGCAACTGCTTCGTCTCGTTTCTTCTGAGCAGCCTCCTGTTGTTTTTTAAGTTCGGCATCCTCAGGTTTTTCCGCAAGTTTCTTGTTGGCAGCCTCAAGAGCTGTGACTGCTTCGTCCCGTGGAGCTGTTACTTTCGTGATTTCTTCTTTGGCTGGTTCAATTGCTTTCTCTGCTTTCTGAACGGCTTCTTCCCGCTGTTTCAGGTCTGTCTCGGCAAGTTTCACCAGATTCAGACTGTAGGCAGATTGCGCTTTCGCAATCGCGAGTGCCCGCTCCTGATCTTTCACTGCCTTCTCAGTCGAAGCTGGTCTAAGGAATTCCTGAGTCTGCTTACCATTGGCATCCCAAACCCGTACAACTCCATTTTTATCGACGGTTGCAGCGGTCTTCAAATCTTCTGTGAAACACAGCTTTGTTGTATCCCCAGAAACTGTCCATCCTCTCACTGCGGTGCGGTTTGTCAGATCCCAGATGACCGCATTTCCGTCTGCTGATAACGCCGAAAATTTATTTTCTGCAACAGGTCTGAATTCGATCACAGCTGCATCGCTCTTTTTGAATGCCGCCCCGCTTTCCTGCCAGGTGGGATCAGCTTCTGCTTTGGACCATGTTCGCAGTTGGCCATCAGCATGAGTTGTTACAAGAGTTTGTAAATGAAATGCCAGCTGAGTTACGGGTGAGGGGACGGTTAACGTGACGATCGATTCTGGATTCGTGGGGTCCAGAACTTTTACATCTGCCTCGGTCGCGATGGCAAGCAAATTTCCTGCATCGTTGACCGCCACTGCTTTGGCTGCCGGGATTTTTGTCTCAGAGATTTGGTGGCCTTCATTGCTGCCGAGAAACAATCGTCCGGTTTGCCCGATCACTGCAAATTTTGTCCCGGCAGGAGAATGACTGAATGCTGCGACTGGCTCGTTGATATGTGCATTTTCAAGAATCTGAAAGGCATCCTTTTGCCAGATTTTTACATTACGATATCCAGCAGTGGCGAGTAATCGTCCATTGGGGTGGACCGCGATTGCATTCACATAATCCCGATGAGCGGCAGGCAATTCTGGATCAATAAGGTTCGACACATCCAGAGGGTTTGTGATAGAAATTACCTGAACGCGATTTCCTCGTCCGACGGCTAAGCGAGATTCATTGGGGAAGAGCGAAAGTGCGTACACAGGTTGCAGATTCTGTGGCATCGTCGACCAGACAACCGTGCTGTTCGTCAGCCCCTTGCCAGCTGGAGCTCCCAGATCAATCCAGCGTTTTAACTTCCAGACCTCTTCGCCAGTGAGCTTCTTTGCATTCATTTTATTGGGTAGTGGCGGCATGAATGACTCTTCCTGGCGACTGACCACCTGGAAGAGATAGCTTTCATCGGACTTTCCAGGCACAATCGACGGGCCGCTATCTCCTCCCTGCATCATCGCCACGTGAGATTCCAGATTCAATGACCCTTCTTTAATTTTAGAGTTATGGCATGCCAGGCAATTGTTTTTGAGGATCGGAGCGACATCCTGATCAAAATCAACTTCCCGTCCCAGGTCCACAGCAACAGGAGCAATCGGTTGCTCATCTGCAGAGGTGACTCTAAGCGGAGAGGCAATGAGCACGAGGATTGAAAAAGCGAGAAGGCCGAAGTGTCGAAGGGTTTTATGCATGGATGAATTCATTCAATTAGTGCCCTTTCAGGGCTTAGATTTGGATCTGAGATAACGGTTATGCACTCCGCTGTGGTGCTTGAGTGATCATCAGCCCAAATTTTTGGTAGGGAAGGCGCATTCGGTAGGACTCTGAAATGGGCGATTACTCGACTTTAATTGTCACAGTTGCGTCGATATGCAGGGTTTGTCCCTCTTGTTGTGTGGAAACGCGGACAGTCGAAAGGGAGTGGGAACCTACGGTCGCTTCCGGGGAAGCAGTCAACTTGAGCTTCGCGGTATTCTCTTCGGGAGATAGCGATACCGTTTCCCAACTGATGCCACTCACTCCAGGAGGAATGGTTGCGGTTAAATCGACAGGGTATTTCTGCTCGCCCTCTCGTTTGATTTCGACTTCAATTTCCTGGCTTTCTCCCCGCTTAATAGCCACATCTTTTCCAGATTTGACTGCGAGTGAAAGAGGAGCTTTGTGTACCAGGAAGACAAGACGATCGAAAAGTTCATCCTGTTTGAGTGCTTTGGGTTTCTGATCACTTTTGACTTTATCGAGAGTTTTCTTGAGGCCATCAAGATTGGTTTGATTTGTTTTTACGCGAGCCTGTGTGTCCGTCAGTTTCTTTTGTTGAGTTGTCAACTCCTGTTGAGTGATCTGGGCGGTTTTGTCCAGCTCCTGAACCTGCTTCATCAGATTCGATTTGTCACTCTCGCTTTTAGTAATTTCGTCCTGCTTTTGTTTGATGGAATCCATCAACGGTGTTTTTGCGGCTTCTTCAGTTGCGGCTGCCAGTTGTGTTTCTAAATCGGTCAATTCTTTTTTCAGCCGAACGCTTGTCTCTTCCTGTTTTTTGATCTCAGCTTGCAATTTCGCTTTTTCTGCAGCATTTGCCTTCAAGTCGGCATCGAGCTTTTTTACCAGTTGATCGATTGTCGTCTGTTCTTTTTTGTCGGCTTCTAAAGTCGTGTTGGCATCATCATACTGCTTTTGAGTTCGAGCCACTAATTCTGGATTGCGAACATAATTGACTTGAGTTTCGCCGTGAATTGAACATGTATGCCAGCCAATCTTGGCATCGGTGGCAAACTGAAAGTGGATTGAACTTTCAGAAGCCTCTTTTGGGATTTCAGGAGTTGTCGCAGTAATCTTGGCATTCTTGTCCAGTCCATCTGCTTTTAAAGTCACTTTATCTGCAAATCCGGCCAGTCGTTTGACCTGCAAGGGATGCCAGAAAAGTTGGGACTGACAGACATGTTGGAATAATTGCGGTTGGGTCAACGCTGGTTGAATGGAGTCTGTTTCATTGAGGACGGTAACAACCAGAGAGTGCCCCTGTCGGGAGACCGCAGGCATGTTGGCCGCTGCCTTCCAGGCAATCGACACTGGCAACACACGAACAGATTTTAATTCCGCATCTGGCTGCTCCTTGAGACTGGGGTCAAAAGGTTTTGCAGTGAGCTGCAATTCCGAAAAGCCTGCTGGGGCATCCTCAGAGGAGTACAAAATCAACTCCCCGGTTTGCTCGCCCGGTGGTATCAGGATTGCGGGAATTTGGACTCCCGGTGGTGGGTGAGGGGCTTCAACGATGACACCTTGATCAAAGCCCTGAATTCGATTGACGATCACCTGTAAGCTGGTCGTTCCTCCACGTCGCATGATACAACCGCTCGGCGTGTCGATTGTAGTCGTCCCCACGACATGAGGATGCGTAAATGCATAAACCTGAAACTCTGGTTGAGGAGTGGATATGTGCAGACGATAGGGAGAAACTTTTCTTTTGCCAGTGACGGCATATCGATTGCGAATCGAGACTCGAAATTGTCCATCTTCCGGGGCGACTGTCGTGAAGTCGATGTCGTCGGTGAGGGTATCGAATACATTGGGGATGAGATTTGCAGTCAGATCATCCGGTACGGGGATAGATTTGACGATTTCGTTTCCCTTGTCATCTTTAGATACATGATCGAGCTGCACAAAGGGATCGAGAATCTTGCCGTCGCGTTCTGCGAAAACCTGCAACCAGATTGCCTGACCTTTTTTGATATCAAAGACATAGCGATCGATATCGTTGGCATCCTCAAATTGACCAGTGACATCGACTGGTAGCGGTACGAGTTGAGATTGTGCGACCTCATTGTTAGGTTCTGTTTCCAGTTGAATGGCTGTGTCGATAACAGGCAGGGAAGTCAGGAAACTGTGCTGGTCCTGTGGTGACAATCTTAAAACCTGACGGGTGACCATCAATTCGCGTGGATTAATAAATCCTGAAAGTAACGGATGCCCGGAATCAATGGTCAAGTTTTGCAATTCGACGGACTCTGGCTTGTCTTGAGTAAGAATCCCCTGAAACTTAGCTTCTGTCGAAGTTGAGAGTACTGGAGGTTGAATTTGGCTGGGGATTTTCCAGTCTGCGACTTCAAGCCGATAAATATGGGCATTGGAATTTTGAAACAGAAAATCATATATCCGAATTTTGTAGGGACCTGCCTGGGACGTTGTGAAATTCAGTAAAGGATCCTGATCTCCAACGCGGCGGGCAAAGGCAATGCGATGACCATCGGGGCTATAAACTTCCACAGCCGGGTTCATACGAGAATCGAGATCGAGGCAGTTCACGCGAAGTTGAATCTGTTGGTTTTGCGGCAACTCCACTTGAAATTCATCGATATCTCCACCACCTTCACAGCGACTGTAATAAGCAGTGTTTAATTCGATGGCGACAGGTTCCTGATTTTTCCAGTCGCTTTCCTGAAGAGCTTGAACGGGAATCTGTTCGACACGGAACATACGGGCATTGCTGACGCCAAAACGTCCTTCTGCCCGTACGGAATGATACCCTGCAGGGACATTCGGAGCGATTTTTACTCGAAATTTGCGGGGATTTGAATGCGCATCGGGGTGATCGATCTGCTCGATTCCAGGGGAAGAGAAGACGAGGCCGGAGAGTTCATCCAGATCGGTCCCATCAAGCACATTGACTTCAAATTCCGATCCAATTGTTCCACCAGGCGGAAACACAGATCCCAGTTGAGTGACCGGTAACTGGCCGAGAACAGAGCCCTGATTGAACCCTGACAGGATCAGTGTGGTCAGGCAAAAGCAGGCAAGGGGATTCGGTATGAAAAACATGGCGGGAACTCTCAAGGCAGGCCGTTTGTGTTTTGTGCATCGTTTCGACTTGTATGCAGGTCTGGTTTTACTGAATTATTCCAACTTTCCAGAGTAATCAGTCATTACTGGGAAACCTGACCTGCTGCTCCACCAATTCGGATTTTCATCAGTGATTGAACATGAACTCTTTCGAGTTGATCAGAGCCCAGATGACATCTTCGTAAGAAGTTTTCACTTCGACACCTTCACGAGATACATAGCCGACAGCGGCTTGCAACTCTTCTGGTTTTGGTTGGCGGGAATAAGCCCACAAGTAAAGGTCAGAGATTTTCTCTTCATGGGAGCGGTCTTTGTCAGCAGCCAGTAGACTGGCTCGGCCTTTTCCGTCCGCAATTTTCCCTTGGACATCCTGACTGTTTAACAGGTGCAGGGATTGTGCCAAACTGGCATCGGCAGAGCGTTCGCATTCACAGGCTGTCTCTCCTTGAGGCTGTCCGAAAACCTTCAGGAAATAAGACGCATTGTTGACATCCCGCATCTGCAACGCTGCGTATCCGGCAGGCAAACCATTGATGCGGCTTTCCGCTCCTGTGATTTGATGCAAGGCATCGTAAAGCACTTCGGCAGGTAATCGCTTCGGGTAATACCGGGAGAAGTTCTGCTTGTCTTTTAAGTTATACTCGTTCGGCATCGCACTGAGTTGATACGTATTGGAATTGCAGATCAGTCGCACGAGCGCTTTGAGATCGAAGCCTGATTCCACAAAATTCTTAGAAAGTGCAGCCAGCAATTCGGGATTGGCAGGAGGGTTGGTCGCCCGCATGTCATCTTCAGGATCAACAATTCCTCGACCGAAGAAATGTCTCCAATATCGATTCACGAGCGTGGCAGAGAAAAACGGATTGTCCGGTTCTGCCATCCAGTCAGCCAGTGCGGTTCGAGGATCCTGATCGGGGGTTAACTCTGCTGGTTCTCCACCCAGTCCACACGGTTTTAAATCGGACCCCGATCGAGGGTTCCTGGCAGTGGCGTTGCCAATGTTATGGTAAATGCGTTTTTCTCGCCCTTTTACATTTTCATTGCCAGAGGGGGTCTTTTTACCGATGCGGGAATAGAACGCAGCCATGCTGTAGTAATCGTCCTGGCTCCATTTTTCAAAGGGATGGTGATGGCAACGGGCGCATTGGATTCGCACACCTAGAAATAGCTGGGTGCTGTCTTCGACCAGGGCTTCGGAGTCGGTCACTTCACGATACCAGGCGACCGGGGGATTTTCGTCCATACTTCCGGTCGCGGTCACAATTTCGCGAACCATTTGATCGTAAGGTCTATTCTCGTAAATGTTATTCCAGATCCACTGGTAAAACGCATGGACTCCCTGCAGGTCTTCCGGGCGATCTTTGCGGTTGCGTAACAGCAGACTCCATTTATTTGTGAACAGGTCAGCGTATTCGGTCGAGTCGAGTAAACGATCGATTAACTCGCTGCGTTTGTTTGCATTGGTGTCAGCCAGAAATGCACGTGCTTCCTCTGCGGAGGGTAATTTTCCTGTGACATCCAGATGGACACGTCGAAAGAACGTCGCATCATCCGAGGGTTCAGAAGCAGGGATGCCGAGTTGCTGTAACTTCCCGAAAACAGCCTGATCAATCAGGTTGCCGGATTCTGGAATCGGTTGTGTGCTGGCTCCCAGGGGAATTGTTGCTCGGAATGTTGAAACCTGTCCCTGATAACGAGCCATTATGGCAACTTCACCACTGAGTTGTGCGGTAGTCACAAGTCCTTCAGGAGTCACTTCGGCCATTTCCGCCACATTCGGCTCATACAATGCCATACGTGTGACATCTTCGGTATGCCCATCGTTATAAGTCGCAATCACACTGATCTGCTGATTGACATCCTGCCCCATGATTCTCTGTTCGGGAAGACACTGAATGCCTGTCAAAACAGGATCGCTTTCGCTCCAGTATGGCATACCCTGTTCAATCCAGCGATAGATTAAACGGTACTCTTCGCTTTCAGGTTTGAGAGGACTTCCACCGCCATGAGGCACGAGACCGGTCCCTTTGGTGAGCAGCAGACTTTCTGCAGGAGAAGCAGGGGATAATCTGCGGCCACGACTTTCATAAACCAGAAATTCGTAATCATCTTCTGGATAAAACCCGAGGAGAGAAAGCTTGAAGCCGTTCTGACCACTCGCTTTGCCATGACAGCCTCCTCCATTGCATCCCAGTTTTGAAAAGATGGGCACAACCTGAGTTTTGAAATTGATGGGATGGACCTCATCCATTCCCGTAACGACGACTGGTCGAGTTGCCTGAACTCCCAGTGACGTTTTAATTGTGATGACTGCGGAACCATTCTCTTTGGGAACAATCAAACCATTCGCGGTGACACGAGCCACATTGGGCGGTTCAACATTCCACGTGACATCACGGGTGTAATCAATAAGCCGCTGATCCCGCATCAACCCTGAAGCGAACAATTGCTTACGATCATCCTGGCCACGCAGGGTAACTGCCCCATCGGTATCATCTGCAAGGACGGGGCCAATCGAGAGTTCAGCAATGGTGAGGGATTGCTCAGCAGGCTCGTTCGCCTCTATAGGACTGAGTCCCAGGCCGTGACTGAGGCCGAGGCCAGCAGTAAGGCCATAAATCAGGAATGTCGCAGCAGTTGACCTGATAGCGATGAAGGCAGCGAAAGTTCGTTTGATCATAGGGTCGTCCTAATATTCCCACGAAGTCAGTTGAAACTGCAGGTTGGTTTTTGTTTGCTCAAGTTGTGAATTCATTGAATTCGCAACTCAATTCCGGTGGGGCGCATCGGCAAGGTTTGTGCTTGGGGAGATGAGTTTTGTCATGGTTTTGCATCGTGCAAAATTTTTCACAACTTATTCATCATGTTCAAACATATCAGTATTAGCTTGATTGTCAACATCGAAACAGCCGATTCCGCCTACTCCTGTTGATGTTTTATTGAGGTGTGTACATGTAGTGAACATGGCCGATATGGTTCATCGTGAGTGCGGTTTGACTTGTTGAGTGATTTGTCTCATTTCAAAAGTCTAAACAGCTCAGCGCTCAGGAGTTGGTCATAAGTGATTATACGCAGCAGGCATCTGTCCGTGAATATTTGAAAAACAACCTGACCTTTTTGGTTGAAAAGAAATTCTGTTTCCTTCAGTTTCTGTTTTAGTATCGTGTACGGTTTTTGATATTTAAAACTCTGCTCACCCTGTTTCCTGCGGTTTAGAATTCCTATCATTTCAGCTTGTGATTCATGTTTCCCCTTTCAGTCGAGAGATCTCTGAATACCAGTTAATTGAGCCGCAGTGATCCTTATGTCAGACTCGACTTCTTCGCTGTCATCGACTCATGCTGCAAAGCGTATTCAGTTGATCCTGCGGCTTATCGGGTTTGGTGGGTTGCTGGCAACCCCGGCGATGCTGATGCCGGTCGAATGGATGCAGCAGTTGCATCGGCAAATCCTTCACGGCGAGTTGCCTGCGACTGCGAGCATCAATTATCTCACACGTTCTCTGGCAATGTTCTATGCTTTGAGTGGTTTGGTCACGCTGTATATTTCCTTTGATGTCAAACGATATGCTCCCTTGATCAATCTCTGGGGGATTTGCGCGATGCTTAAAGGATGCGTGATTGCTGCAATCGATCTGCACGCTGGCTATCCACTCTGGTGGATGACAATCGAAGGACTCTTTTCATTCCTGATTGGGTTGTGGATCTGTCGACTCTCCTGGAAACTCAATACTCCTACTCAGTAGTGAGGACATCCTGATTGAAGGATTGGTGTCAGTAGACTTTCAACGATAGAGGAAGCGGAATTCCATGTGTGTTCGGAAACTATTCACATTCGTTTTATTTCTCATTACGCATGGCTTGACTCCAGTCATCGCCTGGTCGGAAATTCCCGAGGACTCTCCGCGTCGCACTGAAACGGTGAAATTGATTCAACAAATTGAAAGAGCGGTGGTAGCGATTTTCAGTCAATCGTCGGAAGGAGGTTCGAGTGGAAGTGGGTCGATTATTCATCCGCACGGCTATGTCCTGACTTGTGATCATGTTGTGAGAGATCGTCCGGGGGTCGTCCTTGTCGGTGGCAAGCAAATCCGCCGTTATCGAATTGTGGCTCGATTGCCCGAAAAGGATCTGTCGATCATTCAATATGCCCGACAGGAAAATGCCCCGTTCATCTCAATCGGGCAGAGTCTGGATATCATGACAGGTGAGCCAATTCTTGTGGGAGGGAATCCCGGTGGTCGTGGCATCGTTTTCACTTCGGGCATCGTCAGTTCAAGATCAGTCGTTGCAAACATGCCTAATGCATTGGCTCAGGCTCAACTGGGCGGAGAGTATGCG
>DOCI01000141.1:69923-73062 GCA_003503535.1 Planctomycetaceae bacterium | reverse complement strand
TGTTCAATGCCCTGGGCGAGCAAATTGGAGTGGTTTCTGGAAAGAATTTCGACGAAGAAAACATCAATTACGCGGTCCCGGTTGAAACTTTGCGAAGTCATATGAAAGCAATGATCGCTGCAGAAATACGCTCCGATATCTACACCGGAATCGAATGCGATTATTCACATGAAGCAGCCGATGTGATTTCTGTGGCTCCTGAAAGTCCTGCCGGTAAAGCGGGATTGCAGCCAGGGGATGTGATTACCGGTTTCAATGAATTCCCTGTAGAAGATTCCCTCCATTGGCTGCTGGCACTGATGTATCGTAGCCCAGGAGAGATTATCGAATTGACCTATTTGCGAGATAAGGCAAAGCACTCCATGAAATTCAAACTGGATTCTTATCCGCTCATTGAGCCTGTTGAAATTGACCAGGAATCACTGGAGCAGGGGGGGACAGTCAAAATCTATGAGGGCCAATTTGAAGTGCTGCCTGAGTTGGAAAAAATGAAGCCGGTTCGAACAGTCTTATTCGAGGATTGGAAATCTCCAGAAGAAATTGCAGGGCTTGAACATTATTTCGCTATGACGATTGAAGGATATCTGTCTGTTCCAGATTCTGATGCGATTCAGTTCATTCTCGGTTCTGACGATGGCAGTCGATTAAGGATTGATGGCCAGAACGTGATCGACAATCCCGGACATCATCCCTATCAGGAAGAAAGCAACTGGGTAAGACTGGAAAAAGGCCTGCATCAAATCCGAATCGATTACTTCGAGTCGACTGGAGATTCTTCGCTCAAACTCCAGTGGAAAGTGGCTGGGAAAGATCCGGAAATCGTGCCTGCAAAATTAATATTTCGTAAGAAAATGGTCGAGCAAGACCTGAATAAAGACAGTGGAAACAGGAGTGAATAGATGGAGACGATCTCGTGGTCCGATTTTGAACGTGTCGAGCTGCGTGTTGGCACGATAATTTCAGTTGAAGATTTTCCCGAGGCTCGCAAACCGGCTTACAAAATCCAAGTCGACTTCGGAGCCGAAATCGGAACAAAACAATCGAGTGCTCAGATTACGGACCTGTATTCCAAAGACGATTTGCTGAATCGTCAAATTATTGGAGTAGTCAATTTTCCGGCTAAGCAAATCGGCCCGGTCCGCTCGGAATGTCTGATCACAGGATTTTATAATGACGATGGGGCAGTTGTGCTCGCTGTGCCGGAGCGGGCACTCGGAAACGGAACCAAACTTGCCTGATTTAATTATGAACTCAGGCTTCTCTTTGTGGAGAAGAAGTTGCGTGACTCCCTGTGAACTCTGGTATCCCGTGAACTCTGGTATTCTGTTTCAATCGTTTACCAACTGTCCAATAATCACAATTTGTCATCAAGGATTTCAAAAATGCCAACTGTGGACGATGTGCTTTTGCTGTTTCAGTCTCGTGGGGATTCTCAATATGGTGGTGAAGCGGTGACTCAGCTAGAGCATGCATTGCAGGCCGCGACTCTCGCCGAGGCAGCGGGAGCCTCTGCCGCTCTTATCACAGCGGCCTTGCTCCACGATGTCGGTCATCTCCTGCATGAACTCCCGGATAAATCTCCAGATTTGGGTCTCGATGATCATCACGAAGGTTCGGGATATCACTATTTGAATTCGCTTTTTCCTGTTGAAGTGACAGAACCGATCCGCTTGCATGTCGCAGCAAAGCGTTATCTCTGTGCAGTCGACCCGAACTACCAGTCATGCTTAAGTGAACCATCGATAGTGAGCCTGAAACTTCAGGGAGGAGCGATGAGTCCCGAAGAGGTACGGGCATTCGACGAGAACCCTCATCGTGAGGCCGCAGTGTGTCTTCGACGCTGGGACGACGAAGCAAAAGTCGCCAACTTGACGACTCCACCGCTGTCATACTTCCAGTCCATTGTTCATTCGGCAGCGATTCCTGCTTGAATGACGAGCATTGGATTTCAAGTCAGGAAAACAAAAACGAGTGTCACTGGCGATACCAATGGCACTCGTATTATGAAAGTAATTCATGATTGAGATAGTTTGTTTATTGTGGTCTATTCTTTCGCTTCTTTCTCCAGTTGTTCCAGGAAACTCTCGATCTGCTTTTTAGCTTCCGGTTCGTCAGATCCGATTTCTGCGGCTTTGCGTTGCACTTTCAAGGCTTCTTCCAGCTTCCCCAGCTTATGAAGCAGGCGGGCATGGGTGTCCATGATTTCCGAATTTTCAGGGGCTGTTTCGAGTGCTTTGCTTGTGATTTCTGCAGCTGCGGCAATCATCACGTCGTCCGACTGACCCTGTTCTGACATTTGATAAATCATCCAGGCGAGACGATTTTTGACATCAGGTGATGCCTGGGTCTCTGCCAAATCTTTCAAAGCCTTGGCTCCTTTTTCTCCGCCTCCGCGAATCAGTAATTGAAGTTTCATGCTTTCCATCTGAGCTTTAGATTGAGCATCTGGAGCAATCTCCATCAGTTCCTCAAGCAGGCTGATGGCCTTTTCAATATCGCCTGAGCGGTAAGCGACCATCACATTCTGCATCCCGGCATCCAACTTTTGTTTGGCAATGAACTGCTCGGCAAACGCATTCCGATCCCAATCCCCAGCGACGACTTGAGTCAGGGGAGCATCCATCGTCATGGGATGACCAATCCATTCAATCAATCCGGTTTTGCCAACCAGAAACGCAGTCGGAATTCCATTCTGCCCGGCTGCCTGCATGTAGTCCTTGTTAACCGATCCATCGGGATCAGTTGTGAGGCAGTAAGACGATGTCAAATCCGCATAAGTTTTTCCAGAGTCATCTCCCCGGACAGCTTTCGCCAGAAATGAATTGACCGTTTCAAGAGGCTCATCGCTGATACTGATGACCTGGACGTCCTGATCGGCATACTTTTTTTGCAGTTCGCTGATGTGAGGCATACTCGCGACACAAGGCCCGCACCAGGTGGCCCAAAATTCAACGATGTAGACATTCCCCTCTTTGAATTCAGTCACATGTTCGAACTCGCCATCGTTATCGGAGACCCAGTGTTCAACATCGATAGCAGGGGCCTTCGAGCCGATTGTCAGCAATTCGTCCTCCGCTGCCTGGGTTCCAGGAATTGCGAAGTTCATCAGCCCAAAAATAGCTAATAGTGCGGTGAAATG
>DOCI01000141.1:67165-69803 GCA_003503535.1 Planctomycetaceae bacterium | reverse complement strand
GCGGTGAAATGTTTTAGTGACATCGTAAATCCTCTCTGAATGATTTATTGGTGGCTCCATCAACGACCACTCATCTATTCGGTCAGCTGACTGAATATCAAAGATGAAATGGTGACATGGATCAACCATGGATAATACATTAATGCTGTTCCCTTTGACCAGTTACCGAGATAATTCTCACACATTCGCTCTCTATGGCGAACCTTGATGGTGTTTCCGTGTCAGGATCGAAACAACTTCTCCACATTATTTAAAGGAGGTGTGTCATGAAGCATGCAAACGACGAACAATTTCAAGAACAGCCATTTTTTTGAAACGATGAGTAAACGCCGTCGGGGATATCCTTCCGAAAACCAGGTCAAATGGGGCCTGCGAATTGTCCACGGCGACAAAGTTCTGGAAGAAAAGCTCGGCAGAAACGACCTCTGCCCCTGCGGTTCCGGCCAACGCTTCAAAAAATGCTGCCTCAAGAAAGGCCGCTTTTGATGGCGTGAACCGGGATCACTACTTTTAGGGACTGAAACTCTCGATAAGAAAATGAAAGCCCACCCGGTTCAGTGAGACCGGGTGGGCTTATTTGATTGAAAGTGCATAGGAGATGAAATGGAAGCGATAATCTTCATCGGAATTCAGGCATCTGGAAAGTCATCTTATTATAAAGAACGATATTTTTCATCACACGTCAGGATCAGTCTCGATCAACTGAGAACACGTTATCGGGAGAATCTGTTTCTAAATGTTTGCCTGAAATCTCAGCTATCATTTGTGATTGACAATACGAATCCGACTCGTGCAGAACGAGTAAAATATATTAAAGCTGCGAAGGCTGCTAACTATTCAATCACTGGTATTTACTTCCGGTCAATAGCTGAGGAATGTTTGATCCGTAATAGCAAACGCGCAGCTCCAGTGCCCGATATAGGCATTCTTTCTACAGTGAAGAAATTGGAACGTCCTAACATGGAAGAAGGATTCGATAATTTGAAATATGTCCAAATGAGTGAAACAGGTTACGTAATTGAGGATTGGAAAAATGCGATTTGATGATCTTGATAAAAGGATGCGAATCTATGAAACCTCTGCCGATATATGCGTGTTACCCGGCATGTATATGGTCGCTCGGCTCGATGGTCGAAGTTTCACGAAACTGACGAAAGAGACATGTCAATTTGAGACCCCGTTCGACATCCGTTTTCGAGATTTGATGACTGCGACTGCAAAGTCGCTGATGGAGTGTGGCTTTCGCGTCATTTATGCTTACACAGAGAGCGATGAAATTTCAATACTTTTCGACTTGGATGAGCAAACCTATGGTAGAAAACTAAGGAAATATAACTCCACACTGGCAGGAGAAGCGAGCGCTCAGTTCTCAATAATGCTGGGGCAACCTGCCAGTTTTGATTGCCGAATTTCACAGTTACCATCGGAAGTTCTGGTTGTCGATTATTTTCGCTGGAGAAATGAAGATTCCGTACGGAATGCATTAAATGCGTGGTGTTATTGGACACTCCGTGAGAATGGCAAGGATAAAGAGCAAGCAACGAAGCAACTCATTGGTATTTCTGTGAGTCAGAAGAACGAGTTACTGTTTCAGTATGGGATCAATTTCAACAACCTTCCCAATTGGCAGAAACGAGGAGTAGGTCTGTATTGGGAAGAATATGACAAGTCGTCAATAAACCCAATGACTAGTCAAACTGTTATTACGAGTCGCCGTCGAATTCGACTTGATTACGATTTGCCAATTAAAGATGCATATGGCCAGTTTGTTCAATCAATCATTCAATCGCAGCATCGGAAGGAGACTTGCCATGGGAACTTCACACGGTGATTTCACCAAATATCCCCGCACGCCTCATCTGTTTGGTTCGAAAGGAACGGATGATGATAAGCATTTGAACGAAGCGGATTCGTTACGCTTTCTGGCGGACGAATCTTTAATCGTGGAAGAAAAGATTGATGGTACAAATGTCGGAATTCATTTTCAGGATTCCGGTGAGATGGTCCTGCAGTGTCGGGGGCATCTCATTACGGAGGGGATGCATCCGCAATATGACCTGTTCAAGCAGTGGGCGGCAGTGAAACGTAATGTGCTGGAACAGCAGTTGGAGAATCGGTTCATCATATTCGGGGAGTGGGTGTATGCCAGGCATTCAGTTTTCTATCGAAAACTGACGCACTACTTCTTCGAATTCGATATCTACGACAAGCAGCAGCAATTGTTTCTTGATCTCCAGCAACGACTCGACATTATCAATGGTACTGGAATTGAGACTGTGCCGATTGTTCACTCGGGCTCATTGAATCGTGGAGATTTGGAAGAATTGATCAGTCCGTCTCGTTTTGACAGCCAATTTGATAATCCAGTGACAAATCAGACCGACAATCTTATGGAAGGGCTTTATCTACGAACAGAATCAGAGGGAGCCGTTTCGAGACGAGCGAAATTTGTTCGCTCTGAATTTGTAGAAAAAATCAAGCAGAGCACACATTGGCAACATGAGCAGATGGTGCCGAATCTATTGGCCGAGAATGTGGATATCTGGTCATGAACTGGGAACAACTCAAACTGAAATCCCTGGAGGACATTACCGCCTGGGCAGAAACTCAAACGTGGTGCCGTGCAATGGCGGAATAA
>DOCI01000141.1:58325-67058 GCA_003503535.1 Planctomycetaceae bacterium | reverse complement strand
GGCGGAATGTGCACAGGATGCGGAGTGGCATTCTGAAGGCGATGTCTGGACGCATACTAAGATGGTACTGGAACAACTCGTCGAATTAGAAGAGTGGTCTTCACTTTCGCAGCATGAACAAATCGTTCTGATCTTCACTGCACTGTTTCACGATGTCGCCAAGCCGCTGACATCTGAAGTCGACTCTGAGACAGGACGAGTCCGATCACCAAAACATGCAGTGAAAGGAGAACACATTACTCGAAAAGTTCTTCGTGAACTGGGGTGTGACCTGACAACGCGTGAGGAGATCGCCCGGCTGGTTCGTTACCACGGTCGTCCGGCATTTCTGCTGGAACGAGACGAGCCGGCTCATGAAGTGATTCGGCTTTCCTGGCTAGTCAACAACAGACTCCTGTATCTCTTTGCGCTGGCAGATACTCGTGGTCGCGATACCGATTCGATGACTCGACCTGAGGAGAACCTGTCTTTCTGGAAAATGATTTCTGAGGAGTCCAGTTGTTACTCAGAGCCTTATCCTTTTGCCAATGATCATGCCCGATTTTTATTCTTCCGGCAGCAAACCCCCAATCTGCATTATGTGCCGCACGAAGACTTTTCATGCACTGTGATAATGATGGCAGGTTTGCCCGGCAGTGGCAAAGATACCTGGCTGTCCCGGCATCGTCACGATTTCCCTGTGGTTTCGCTCGATGATATTCGTCATGAACTGGATGTGGATCCAACTGACAACCAGGGGCAGGTCGCACAACTCGCGAGAGAACGTTGCCGAGAGTTACTCCGCGCAGGAACGTCCTTTGCTTTTAACGCGACAAACACGATGAAACTGACGAGAACCCGCTGGGTTGATCTCTTTGCTGATTACAATGCAGGAATCGAAATAGTATATCTAGAGCCAAAATTTGATCATATCCTTCGTCAAAACAAATCCCGCAGCAAAGTTGTGCCAGATAGAGTTATCCATAGGCTGGCAGAGAAATGCGAACCGCCAACATGGCTGGAATGTCATCAACTGATTGTAACAGATGGTCAATCGCATCAAGCTTGATTATTCGCTGCTCCCAGAAGTTTCAGATTGAGATTCCCTCCCTGAAACAACATTTCATTGAGTGCCTGGTCGATGTTGGAATGAGTAATTTCACCATTGCCATTAGCCTCAATATGAAATTGAACGATACGCCTGAGCAACTCTTTGATGAAAGCAGCACTAACTTCAGCGGTTCTGCTGGCGATCTCTTTGATATTGTCGTACGAGAGTGAAAGCCCTTGAGAGTAGAGCTGGACGAGTTTTGCTCGACCTGCTTCATCAGGGAGTGGAAATTCGATGGCCTGATCAATTCGACCGGGTCGTGAAGCCAGAGCCGCTTCAAGAGTTTCCGGACGATTCGTCGTCAATATAAACAGGATGTCTGCTTCCTCATTCAGCCCATCCATTTCGTTAAGAAGTTTATTCAGCATGACTTCTTCACAAGCACTGTTCATGTTGCTGCGATTCCGGGCGATCAGGTCGACATCTTCGATAATTACGATGCTCGGCTGTAACAATCGGGCAAGTGTCATGTATTCGCCTAACAATCCGACTTGTTCGGCTGAAATGAGTAATGTCGTATGACCTTCAAGGGCTCGGGCGAGATAATGAATAGTGTGGGTTTTTCCTGTTCCCGGGGGCCCGTAGAAGAGTAATCCTTTGCGAGTTGCCTGATGAAAATGGGAAAGTTGCTCACGTTGTTTCACAAACTGTATGACATTGCGTTCCAGTAATGAAATCGTTTCCTCAGGGAGAATCACCTGATCTCGCTCAACGTGTCGAAGTTGATGCACTTTGATCCCCTTGGATTGTCCGGAATAAGAATGCCGGGACTCTTCCAGTGAAAGGATCTTTCCCCGGTAGGATTCTGCTTTGAGCACAGACTCTTCCAGTTGTTTGAAAAAGCTCTGTACGATTTGCGTCCCTTCAGGAGTGTTTGGAGTTCCGACTTGATATTGAATTCCGGTAATCTCACCAAATCGACCCTCCGGAGCGAGTAAGACGACAAATTTCAAGCCCTCTTTTTCGAGTAGCCACAACCCATTTTTCAGGACACGAACTGGTTGGTCTTCACCAATGTCCAGCTCTTCATATTCTGGAGGAGTAGAAATGGTTGGATTGTGCTCACTTTGAGAGATACATCCCGTAAGCGTGACTGACTCATGAGAATATTCATTTCGAACTCCGCAAAAATGACGGATGTGAATCTGACCGCCAAACACGCGGTCGATCTCCCGTTGCAGGTCGGCTCGCATTCGAAACGGGAATTGCCGTTGTGTGATTGTGATGTTATTCAGAGGAAGAGGATGGAAGTGGCTGCTCAACAGATGAGACACGGAGTTTTCCGTTGAGACTTCTTTTTGAGCCAGTTTCCTGACGACGATGACGGTAACGATAGCACCCACAACCAGACCTAGTAAAAGCCATCCCAGAGAATCCATGTTCTTCTCCTGTCATCTTCGGTTAATAATACAGAGAAAGTTACTGGCTCCACTCTGAAATTGCCTGATAGTATGACACGATGAGAGAACTATGGCTCGCTGGTTTCTCTCAAATGTTCAGGGAATCCATTAAATTATGACTTAAGAATTCATAATCCTTGATTTGTTTTAGCTGGAATAAGGTCGTCTGCAAAAAAAATAATGGCTTGAGTGTAAGTCCTACGGAATCAATCTGCCTTTATGGAATTATGAAGCCATGCTTCACCGTAAACCTGTATAGATCGTTCGGATCAGATTCATTATATTTACACAAATATGTTGAATTTGGCAGCTTTATCATCTTAGAGCAAAGGAATGCCCTATGAAGTTCGCTTTGCATCCTCCTCCTTCAGTATCGCAAAATTTAATTGAAATGAATTCGGTTCTCTGTGATCTTCTCAATTGGAGGGAAGAGGAAACAGACCTCTCTCAGCTGAATGTTCAGGGAATACGATTGTCCCAATCTCAGGAATGGCAGTTGGATTCTTCTGGAGCCATTTCCCATGATTCGAATCGCTATTTCCGTATGATCGGTTTGAATTACTACGACATGGCCAAACAACGCCACGTTTCGCAACCAATGATTGATCAATCCGAAGTTGGCATGTTGTGTTTTCTCGTGTCGAACCAATCCAATTCCTGGGAGATTTTGCTGCAAGCTAAAGCAGAGCCGGGAAATGTGAATGGAGTACAATTCGCCCCCTCTGTTCAGGCGACATGCAGTAATTATCAACGGGTCCATCAGGGCCAGCCGGTCTCCTATCTGAATTACGCATTGCACTCGGATACGGTGTTCTATGATCAGTTGCAGTCCGAGCAAAACAGTCGATTTTTTTGCAAACGGAATTGCAATCGTGTGGTAAGACATTCGGAGACGTTCCAACCTGCTGGTTCCGATCACCGGTGGGTCTCTTTGACTGGACTTTTTTCACTTTTGGGGCATAGCCATCTCATTAATACAGATGCACGCTCTGTACTGGCCTGCTGGTTACTATCGGATCCGAAATTCCTGACCGAGATGGGATTGAAGCGGGGGCAACTTAATCTTGTGGATTCGCTAAATTCTACTCGAAATTATCATGAGTCGAACGACTTACAGAATTGGCTGGACAATCTCAATCAGAATTGGAGTCTGGATCGACATCGCATTCCGATTCTTGAGTTAACAGATTCCTGGAAATGGGATGATGGCAACTTAACCTCGGACAGGCATGCCTTCTTTATGCGTCACATCGCGGTGCAATGTCTGACGCGGGAGATACCTGAGTGGGATCAGCCGATTATTGCCTCTTGTCAACCGACTAATCTGACAACATTGGTTGGCATGATAAACGGTTCTTTGCACCTGTTATTGCAAGCCCGCCTGGAGGCTGGGAATCGACTGGGATTTGAGTTGACGACAACGATTCAGGCAGAATCTGTAGAAGCGCAATCGGTCGAAGAATCAGGCTATGCAAAAAACCTGCCTGATGTGACCACACCCTTGCTGAGCTTTGAAAACTCTGAAGAAGGTGGGCGATTCGACCAATGTATCAGTGAGTATGCAATTCTCTGGGTTGATCCGGAAGATGTGCCGGAGAGTCCCTTTCATCGCTGGGTCTCGCTTTCTCAGCTTTCTCAATGGTTGGGGAAAACGAATATCATTACTAATGAATTGAGGAGCACACTTTCAGCACTTCTGGCGATCGAGTTTTCAGAAGCGCAAGGATAACGAATGAGCGATACCCCGATGGTTTCTATCATCATGGCTTCCTATAACCATGCGGAATATATTGGAGAGGCCATCGACAGCGTCCTTGCTCAGGATTTTTCCGATTGGGAATTATTCATCGTCGATGATGCCTCGACGGATTCAACACGAGACGTTCTGTCAGAATATTCCGATCCGCGAATACATTGCCATTATTTTTCAATCAATCGGCAAGATCATCCACGAAATTATGCCTTACAGAAGGCCCGAGGACAGTACGTTGCTTTCTTAAATTCGGATGATGCATTCCTGCCTGGAAAGCTGGCGAAGCAGGTTGATTATCTCGAAAGACATTCAACAGTAGGAGCAATATTCACGCACACACGCTGCATCGATGAGAACGGGGAACTCCAGCAATCGCATCCGTTGCAACGGTTATTTGGACAGTCGAATCGCACTCGCCATGAATGGCTCAGATGGTTCTTTGAGCGGGGGAATTGTCTTTGTTTCTCCAGTGCGATGATTCGTCGTTCCACTTTCTCTGAGAGTGAGACTATCTGGTTTAATCCCAGTTTTATTCAGCTGTCCGATTTCGATCTCTGGATTCGGATTTGTTTAAAAAATGAAATCTGGATTCTGACCGAGCAACTGACAGCTACTCGCGTGCTGCCTGCTCAACGGAATTTGAGTGCAGATTCGGTTTCCAGCAGAAATCGAAATGTATTGGAGATATCCAGTATTTATCAGCACTTTTTCACCGCATCTGTTGTGGAAGAAGCGACGGAAATTTTCCCTGAACTTTGTGATTGGTTACCGCAGGATACGACGTATTGGCGACGTTTCCTGATTAGTGATCTCGCCGCTCGACAGAGTTATTCAGAAATACGTCGAGCCGGATTTCAGAAGATGCAGGAACTGCTTTCAGAGGAAAGGGCAGTCGAATCATTGCGGGAAGAGAATCCTCGATTAATGCGGAACTTTTTATTGTCAGCCGGTTCCGCAGCAATCCAGCAACATGCCAATCCTGTACATTGGGTGATCTATCTGCCTAATGAAACGGGATCCTATAGTGAAGAACACGCACAGCGGTATTGGAGAGAGTTTGATCGTCAAACACTTTGCTTCAGTTTTCCCAAGCCTTCAGTTGACGGGCAAATTCGAATAGATCCCAGTGATCTGCCTGTGACGTTCAAGGTGAATGGGCTGAGACTCTATGAGCAGCAGACGGGCAGGTTAATCTGGGAACTGCTGCCAGAGACAACCAGTCAAATTACGACAAATCCAGAGGTAGACTGGATTGAGCGTGACGGAGGATGGATTTTGCACTCGAATCAACCTGATCCGAACATGCTATTGCCTTACATGAAGTTTCAGGAAATCAATGGGAAATGGCTGGATCTGGAATTGGATCTTCGCCAGGCTGTCAAATAAGTTGTGAATTCAGTGATTCTTCAATAGTCAACTTGTGCGCTACGCGAGGGTCAGTTAAATTCCTGCGGGGAAATGATTCAGAGATCGCGAACAAGTCAGGGAGTCTTGGCAGGTCGACTGAAAACCTATGCAGGATTGAAGGATCGATCGGATGGGGAAATCTTCTGGCTGGAAGAGATATTGGAATCGGCTTCGTTTTCTATATAAATGTTCTCCGTTGCAAAAAGCAGGAAAACGGATCGAGCATTTCTTTAGAAAAATGAGGAACAAGAAGCTTCACAATGCACCAGAAGTCGTATGGAATGTGCCATTATCGGGCAAGTTCAACCCTCAAAAAGCCATCGATTACGCGGCACAATTGCAGCTAAATGCATTTCTGACCAGTTCTTCAAAGCTGGTGTTCGACGCTCCAGATAAGCCTGTCGTTTCAATTATCCTCGTACTCTACAATCGAGCCGAGTTAACGTTTCAGTGTCTGCAATCAATTTTGGCTAATGTTCAAACTTCATTTGAAGTGGTCATTTATGACAATGGTTCGACAGACCTGACGAATTCTCTACTCGATCGTCTTGATAATGTTGTGACTATCCGTGGAGATAAGAATGTTGGCTATGTTCAGGCAGTGAATCGGGCAGTCGAAGCCTCTCAGGGAACGTATACCCTGTTGCTCAATAATGACACACAGTTGACTAGCCGAGCTATTGAAACTGGAATTGAGGATCTGGAATCTGATCCCGGGATCGGAGGCGTTGGTGCACGTTTGATTCTGCCGAATGGGACTCTTCAGGAAGCCGGTTCGATGATCTGGTCGGATGGTTCAACTTTGGGGTACTCCCGCGGAAAGCATGTGGAATTCTATGAAGCCATGTTTATGCGGACTGTCGACTACTGCTCGGCTGCATTCTGGTTAATGCGACGAACAGATTTTGATCGTTTCCATGGATTCGATGAGGGATTTTCTCCTGCCTATTACGAAGAAGTCGATCTGGCCAGCCGGATGAATCAGGCGGGATTACGGCAGGTTTACGACCCTCGAATTGTTGTGTTGCATTATGAGTTTGCAAGTTCCAAATCTTCTGATGCGGCTATCAAATTGCAGGTGGCTCACCGGAGTCGATTTGTCTCCAGAAATCGTGCTTATCTGTCGCAACAGCTTGAAAAATCGCCTGAAAATATTTTGCAGGCCCGAACTCCCAATGATAAAAATCGGCGGGTTCTGTTTATTGAGGATCAGATTCCACACTCAGAGCTGGGTTCCGGGTTTCCCCGTTCCAATCTGATGGTGCATTCTCTGGTCGAACTTGGCTACGAAGTGACATTGTTTGTGATGACTAATAATCAGGAAGATTGGAATTCTGCTTATCGGGATTTACCCCGCAATGTTGAAATTGTGCAGGGGATCTCTTGTCCTTCTCTGGTCGATTTTCTGAATGAACGGCAGCAACATTATGGGGCGCTGATTATCAGTCGGCCCCATAACATGGAAAAACTGAATGCAATTCTGGCAGAGCAGCCGGATATTCTCTCAGGGACAAAAATTATTTACGACGCGGAAGCGATTTTCACCATTCGGGAGATTGAGAGACTGAGACTTTCCGGTGTGGATGTTTCGAATGAACAAAAGCTTAAAATGTTGCGAGAGGAACTGCAAATCGTCGGAAAAGCGGATGTGGTCCTGGCCGTCAGTGCCGGTGAGGCGAAGTTATTTCGCGATCAGGGAAAAGAAGTGCATGTCCTGAGTCATGCTCTTTCCACGGTCAAAATTATCCCGGATGTGGCAGATCGAAAAGGGCTGTTGTTTGTTGGTGCTGTGCACGATACAGGGAGTCCGAATGCGAAATCTCTGGTTTGGCTTTGTGAAGAAATCCTCCCTGCAATTGAAAATCAGTCTGGAAATTTTCCTCAAATGACAATTGCGGGAATGATGCTCGATCAAACCCAGGAATACTGTCGCTCAAAGCGTTGTGAAGTGCTGGGGCGTGTGGAGGATTTGAGCGAGATCTATCATTCTGCTCGTGCTTTTGTCGCTCCGACACAGTTTGCCGCTGGAATTCCCCTGAAGATTATCGAGGCAGCCGCTCACGGTGTGCCGGTTATCGCTACCAGTGTGCTGGCGAATCAACTGGGGTGGAGTCACGAACGAGAATTGCTGGTGGCTGATACCCCTGCGGAGTTTGCAAACTGTTGCCTCAGGTTACAGCAGGAAGATGATTTGTGGTATGCGATTCAGCAGGAAGCCCTCCAGGCAGTGGAACGAGATTATTCGGCTAATGCCATTCTGAAAACATTACAACTCGTGCTCCCTGGAATTTCTGCAGAGAATGGGAAAAGCTGCAGTATCAGTGCCGCCTGATGATATTCAGTGAGAGGAAATGTTTTGCTTCAGTGAGCGAGCCTCATTCCGTCGACCCCTATCATCAATATTCATTGAGTTAAGCTTTAGCAGTAGATTCAGTCTCATTCTGATACTGATTGGATTCCTGATTGACGTTCACACCGAGATATTTCAGAAGATCCTGTGAAATTTTATGACTGCTATAATAGAAGGAGATCAGGCGAGCGCGGGCGTGATCGATTGTCAACTCAGGTTCGGGCAGGCATTCCTCAAATGGTTGACCTGATTTGAGGTAATGACGAACAGCCGTCGAAGGCAGGATACCCCACTTTTGTAGAAAGCGGATTCGAGCCTGCTTCACATTCTTGTTTTTAAGCCCTCGGATACGCTTCGTACTCTGCTCACCAAAGTGATAAACCAGACTCCTGGATACTCCATGAAAGCGACGGCAGCCGCTGTTCCAGAGTTTCATCGAGAAATCGATATCCGAGTAGAATCCGGGAGAAAATTCCTCGCTATATCCGAAAACCATCTCCCACCATCGACGATGGATACAACTCGGTGGCCAAGTCGCACCACTCCAGTCTGGTTGAATGAATTTTCCAGCATGAAAATCTTCGAGAAGTTGCGCCTGGACAAACGATTCGACTTTGGTTCCGTAGTCCGCAACGATTGTACTTGCAGAAATTGCATAGGATTGAATCATTGTTCCCGATGCATAAGCCGGCTTTGTTGGATCTGCCTGTTCGAGAGCATCGACTAAATGAAG
>DOCI01000141.1:56697-58216 GCA_003503535.1 Planctomycetaceae bacterium | reverse complement strand
AAAAACATACATATCATCATTGAGATAGATAATGTAATCCGCAGTGGCTTTTTCATAGGCTCGATTGATTGCTGAACAAATTCCTATATTTTCCTGGGAATGAGTGTATTGAACTCCATTTTCCATAAGCCATTCGAGAGTTCCGTCGATACCTTCATTAACATGAATTATCACCTGATATGACAACCGGCTATGCTCAGCGATACTTTGCAGGCATATTTTGAGCTGGTTCAGGTTGTTCCATGAAGGAATCAGGATGCTTACCTGCGGATTCTTCAGGGAAGCATCTTCATCGGAGTGGGTATGAGAAATCAACTCGGCGACCTTTGGAGACTGATTTATTTTGATCTTGGGCGTGAACGGGATGAATGCTAATATAAATCTAAAATCGATACTAGATGATTTCCGTGCTATTGAAGGCAGAGATTCATGTTCTGGTGAGCGAGATTTGTTCACTGAGGTGACGTTTTCGAGCATGTTGAATTAGTTAATAATACCGAAGGATTCGGTGGTTTTGGCTTCACATTTCTTGTGTCGCCAATTGGAGCTTTGCAGGATGCAAAATTTTGGTAATGGCCTCAAAGAGGCATTCCGGTACAAATGGTTACTGGCGCTCAGTCTCATCTGCTCAATCTGCGTGGCCTCCCTCTGGAGTGCAAACATCGGTGCCTTCTTTCCGATTCTGGAAGTCACGCTGAATGGCCAATCATTACGGGAATGGTCTGCGAATAAAATTGACGCGTCAGAGCTTGCGATCACGAAATATGAACATGAAATCGCAGAGAATAATAAGTCTCTGCAAGCGGCTGAGCAGGCCAATCAGAGTGAAGACAGTCTGAAAGAATATCGGTTGAATCAGTCTCGTTTAGATTCACTCAAAGCGGCTGAAGTCAAATCGCTGGCCTATCACAAAAAGCTGCAGCCTTATATTGAAGTGTATTGCCCGAAAACCGCGTTTTCGACCATTGGCATGTTTGTGGTGCTGTTGCTGCTTAGTACGGCTTTGAAGCATCTGTTTCTGATGTCAAATATGATGCTCATTTCCTATGTCTCTAATGAAGTCACACGAAGTCTACGTCTCAAAGTCTTTAACCATGCTCTGGAGTTGGATCGGGGAACGTTTGCGACTTACGGCAGTGCCGGAATCATGGCGCATATCACGCATATGTCGGAAATGATGGGGCAGGGGATCATCGGGTTTTATAGTGGTGTCGTTCGTGAACCACTTAAAATCATCTCCTGTCTGACGGCCGCCTGCCTCATTTCCTGGCGATTACTTCTGGTGTGCATTATTGTCACCCCCCTGGTTGTGTTCCTGATTGTCGCCATTATCAAATCTGTTCGTAAAGTCGCACAGCAACTCGTTACGGAATCGACGGGGATGCATCATGTGATTCTTGAATCGTTGAATTGTATTCAATCCGTCCAGTCTTATTGCATGGAAGAAGCGGAACGAAAACGATTCCAGGCTTCGACGAAAAATATGATGCAAGTCAGTATGCGCGTTACATTTTATACC
>DOCI01000141.1:39629-56655 GCA_003503535.1 Planctomycetaceae bacterium | reverse complement strand
TTTTATAACGAACTTGCCAAGCCAGTGATTGAGTTTTTCGGGCTGAGCATGGTTTCCATTGCGATGCTGGCCGGTTCGTATCTGGTGCTCGAGCAGGAAACCCACTTGTGGGGAATTCAACTGCTGGATCGGCCGATGAGTATTTCCGCAATGCTCGTCTTCTTTTGCCTGTTAATTGGAGCGAGCGACCCGATTCGCAAAATCTCCGGCCTTTTTGGTGTTGTCGGAAATGGTATCGTCGCAGCGGACGCATTGCAGAGCTTGCTTGATAAGAAATCAATCATACAGAATCCTGCTCAACCCAAACTGCTCCCGCAGACACATCAGGAAATTGTCTTCGAGAAGACTCATTTTGCGTATCATGGTGAAGAATATGTGATTCGAGATGTGAATCTGAGAATTCCCTACCGGCAGAAGGTTGGTATTATTGGGCCGAACGGTGGAGGGAAATCCACTTTAACAAGTCTGCTGTGTCGATTTTACGATCCCCAAATTGGAGCCGTGAAGATTGATAATCTCGATGTTCGAGAAGTCTCCCTGCACGATTTGCGGGGGCGTATTGGACTGGTAACTCAGCAAACCGAATTGTTCAACGAAACGATTTCCTACAACATCGCTTACGGCACGGACAACGCGACTCAGGAGCAAATTGAAGATGCTGCTCGCAAAGCCTTTGCCCACGACTTTATTGCTTCACTTCCGGAAGCCTACAATACTCAGGTCGGACAAAATGGTCAGAAGCTGAGTGGTGGTCAACGTCAGCGAATTGCCTTGGCGCGGGCTTTTCTCAAAAATCCGGAAATCATGATTCTGGATGAAGCGACAAGTCAGATTGACCTGCCGAGTGAAAATCTCATCCTGCAGGCTATTCGCGAACATACCCATAATTGCACAGTGCTCTTTATCACCCACCGAACCTCTGTGCTCGCTATCGTCGACACCGTCATTGAAGTTCAGCACGGAACCGTCACTCAGCGTCCTGTGATGACTCAGGAGAAAAATCAAGCCGCTTGAGTGAGATGTAAGAATCGACAATTCCTCTTGTGTTTCATAAGTGCGATTTCAACTGGCTTTCTGATGCTGCTCTGGAGAAGGTTGTGAATTTGCCAGACTGGAATCAAAACCGGGTTCGAGTTGATGAAGAAATCGTTCGAGAGCTTTGGGGCGGCGTTTAGAGAATCGTCCCTGCTCGTAGTATTGTTCCAGGAATTGAATATTGCTTTCCAGCAATTCCGGATGATCATGATAAAGCTTCAGACCCTGCTCAACAAAAGGTAAGAGTGGAGCATGGTCGGGCACGTTGATCAGATGCGGAGGCAGCGGCACGAATAATTCGATGTTTGACATGTCGGTTGAGAGCATTACCGATTTAGCATATGCGGCTTCATAATGCCGATAAGTCCAGCGGGAAAAGCCAGTTGGCACCAGCGCAATTTTGGAACAACATAGCTGACGGAAGTATGAGTAGAAGTTGTATCTTTGAGTAACGATATACGGACTCAAATCTCCGTCATCGTTCTCAAACTTCTTGATGAGCTCCTGATTGGTGCACTCCAGTCCGCCGACAAAACGATATGGAAAACTCTCCGTCATCACCTGTGAGAGCCATTCCAGCCGCTGATTGTAATCCTGACTGGGACCATTCAGGACTCTCTGCAACCTGGTCGGAGCGCCAACAAAGAAGAGATCCGTATCACGTTTGGTGTGCTTTCCCAAGAGTGCATCTCTCCAGGCTTTGTATTTCAGACACTGTTGCAGTTTCTTCTTGCGATACAGCGGCAAAGTTCCCATGCGAAATCGGTATTGGCAGGTCCGGTCGACATGAGATTTTACGGCGAAATCTGTGAGTGAACTTAAAAACTTCTGTTGTTCTTCATTCTCGTTCAACCACCAGCTGTCAGACTCATCAAAAACAATCGCTGTTTGATAGCGGATCCCTCGTAACTCTTCCTGACTGAGTGAACTCGGGGTTTCAATCAACAATATTTCCGTAGAGATGGGGCGGCGAGGGTCCAGTTGCTGCTGTTGAAGTGTGCACAGTTCCCGATCGGAATAGAAGGTTCGTAAAAATTGAAACAATGGAGAACTTCTCAGGCCTCCTTTTCGATGACAGTAATCACTGCCCAGCAACAAAAATTTCAACACGAGCGGGATCCTCCCGGAAGTTCGATAAGCCATCAAACTTATGATTTACATTTCCATCCTGTTTCGAATGAACGATAGCTAACGGGAAAGGAATTCGACAAGGCAGATTGCCAATCCTCTTCTTAAGGATTGGCGAAAAGCTATGGTAAAGACGTTCCTGGTTGAGAGCTTCTGTAAATCCTGAAACATCCAAAATGAGAGGATTTCATCATGTCGATTAACTTTTGGGCTGGTACGGCAAATTGCTCGGGAGCCAATGTTGCTGCTCGATTGGCATGTTTCATTGCCAACTCGCTTTGCTGCTTTTCTTCGTAGTATCGAGCAAGTAGAAAATGATTTTCTGCTGTGGGGGCAAGTGTGATCAATTTCTGATAAGCCGCTTCGGCTTCAGTCGTTTGTCCAATCTGCTTCTCGGCTAATGCAATACCACGATATGCACTGGTTAGTCCCGCTAGAGCTTGCGGGTTGTCTGCATTGTTTTGCCAGAGTTTCAAAGCAATCGAATAAGCATCCAGGCTCTCATGCCATTTCTCTTCTCGCTGTAGGATTAAGCCATATGTGTCCCAGGCCAGTGCAGCCTGCGAAGAATTGAGAAGCGGTTGGATCAGCTCGATTGCATTCTCGTTTTGATCCAAATGAAGATGCATCTGAATTCGTGCCCCAATCTGGTCAGATCGAACTTCTGAACCAAAACGCGATAATTGCTGCTTCAGAGCATCACACTGTTTTTGTAGATCCTTGTAAACAGTAGTAACCTTCAGAGAATTCCACTTTGCCTGTGGAGCGAGTCGAATCCAGTCGCGGGCATTGATTCTCGCTTTCTCGATTCGCTGATGATTCATCGCCTCCTGAAATTGAGTTTGATGATAAGTCACCAGAAACTGGGTGTGCATGAATGGAATCACAGTCGCTGCCAGTAAATAAATTCCGAGCCCTGTCTTCAGGTTGAATGCTGTATTCTCATTATCTGTTGATTGCCATTGAAGCCTTTTGATGAGCGACATCAATTTCCTACCCAGCGAGCCAGCCAGGATAAAGGCGATCAACATCTGTACGAATAAGAGAGAGGCTTGATTCATGCCATTCTCAGATGAAACAGTCAATTTGTTCATCATGAAGAATGACGCAATCAAAGCCAGAACGGTGAAAAGCCAGTTGCACCAATGGCGAAATTTCTCAGGCAAGGCATTCAAGCTGAATAAAGCGATCGGGCAGACAGCAATGAGTGTGACTAGAAAATGATCCAAGCTGACAAAAACGATTGCTCCAATGCTTTGGGGCAACGTCGCAATGCTGAGTCCAGCCACGCTGAGAATCAATATGTTGAGTAGCAAACTAATCATGATTCGGAGGGAATTAAAGGACCTTTGCCTGGCGAGGTTTTTTCCAGATCATGCCATCAAAACTGTAATGCAAAAACGCAACCATGAGATTGATCGCCGCCCAGAGTTTGACGGCTCCATGCTCCATCGCCCATGCCCCTGCACCTAGCACGATTACGAACACGACCAGATAACCAATCCAGCGGGAGCCTACGTATCCGAAGAGATCTTTTCGTTTAACAACGCGAGTGGACTGCATCGACCAGCTGACGATGGCCAGGTATTCCACGGCATGAAACAGAGCAGATGCCAGTGCCAGTTGGATCACCAGCTTTTCGGAATGAATATGAACCGCAAGCAACAGGCATGAAAAGAGTGTCATTACACTTGTTGTGTACAATGCCCCAGTCCAGGTTTCTGCCCAGCGGTGGCCAATGCTTGCAATCCACTGCCGCATCACGATCAGTACTGGAATGGCAAGCATGAGATAATCAAGCTGGAATAACCACTCGGAAGTTTGTTCGTTACTCCAACTCCAGCCTGCAACCCGGGCAATGGCATACAGGATAAAGCTGCGGTACAACCATTTCTCGCAACGTGGCCAGATCGAATAATTTGAGGATTGCCCTCTAGAATAAATCCGATAGATTCCATGATGTTGAGCAGCGAAATGCCAGGCATTCCAAACATAATCGACAGCCATCAGGCACAATAACGATCCGACAGATAGCCACAGCAAGGACATACTTCCCACAATGAGCAGAGTCACGATCAGATATTTATTGATTCCCTGGGCATACTTTTCCCGATCTCCAAAGACAAGAAACAGAGTTATCCATCGATGTGGAGTTGTGACGAAAAAAACTTGCCAGAACAATAAAGATTCATGGGCACGCAATCCTCCCCAACCATCAATCAATAAGATCAAAGGCCAGTACAAATTGCAGATGAAAATCAGATCAAACCAGGAGCCAACCAGGTATTTTGATTTGTGTTGATCACTGGTGCGAGATGAGTTTTCGAGATTCTGATATTCTGGAGAAGTCAAATCCGGAGAGGCCACTGCGGTCGCCATTATTTCTCTCCTTCTTTCTGTTGGACAACGCGAATCCAATGATCGACAAATTCAATCCCGTTATTCCATTCCCGTTTGGGCATGTGACAACTGATGCAATTGTCCGTCGCGAGATCCAACTGTTGATCTCTGTCGCACTGGCTCTGATGAGGTTGTGAATGACAATTCAGGCAAGTTTTCTGATATCTCTCAATATTGTGCGAAGTTTGATCGTGAGGATCATGGCAGGTGATACAGGAAAGCGAACTGGGATCTGCCTGATAGCAGCGTGCCTTATTTAGCCGAAAAGGTTGAAAACGGATCTGGTCTTTTTCTGGCGTACTCGCATCCACCTGATCGCGATGGCACTGGGCACACAACTTCATTTCCACTTGAGGATCTTTGAGATTCACCATCGGTTTATACTGTTCAGCTTGACCAACCAAAGCCGCCTCGGAGTGAAACCGACGCGGGCCATGGCAGCGTTCGCAACTGATATTCGGCTGCCAGTTGACCTCCGAGAGTGTTTGACCGGGAGCAGGGCCGAATGTCATGTGGCAGCCGAAACACTCAGTCACTTCCTGCGCAGACATGTCTCGGCCAGCACAAGAATCAATCGATGCTCCATGCGGCTTATAATCCGATTGCCCCGGCGTTCGTCCCAGTTTGTTATGATTCGTAAACCAGGTCCAGCAATGTTCCAGGCCTGCGTTCTCGTCTTCTAAAATACTGACCGCAGTTTGCGCATGAGTGGCCGATCCTAAAAGCCAGTCAACGCGATTGATGACCGTTTCTTCCTGACCCGTCACCTTCGCAAAAAAGCCTTTGTCATCTATCGCGAAGTCAACTTTTCGGCCATCGCTGGCATCTTGATAAGTCGTTCCCTTGAGACGTTGAGCCAGTTCAGATTCCTCCATTCGAAACGCAGTGTGCGAATGTCCGGAACGCTGATGAGCAGCCGACTCGTTCGGATGGCAGGAAACACATGCCGCATCCCCTGCAAATTGTGTCGCAAGCAATGTTTCCCATTGCTCGCGAGCACGATTTACAGAGCCCACATTCTGATGTGGTTTTTCCGAATCAGCACCCTGAGGAGAGCTGCGGGAAAGCCAGAGGATACCCGTACCGGTCAGTACAACGACCAGCAATATCAACCGGAGGATTCTCTGCTGGAATGATTTTAACATCGCCACTAATTGCTCAATGAGAGAACGCGTCTTCGAAAGGAGCCTCAATTATTCGAGAGGAGCATCCTTGATTTTCCAATCGTCTCCTTCTTTGGACAGACTCCAGGTGACTTTCCGGGTTTCTTGCTTACCCGAATCCATTTTGGCTGGCTTGTCCGAATTGCTCCCATCACTGACACCTGTGGTCACCTGGACTTCTGCGGTCGCTTCGTCGCCAGAAATAGATGGCTCACCGACCACTTCATAATTACAGGTTGCATAATCTTTACGATTGGCTGGGGAAGTTCCTGCGACAAAGACACTGGCAAAAGAGCTGTCTTCCATTGCCGCATCGCCCAGCGCGGCGATGGTCGCATTGACTTCCTGAGAGGCACTTAAGGAATCCCGATAATTACTACCGCAACCGATTGAAAAGAGCATACTAACAAAGCCGCAGGTCACGAAAAATGTTTTGAAATAAATAATTGTCGAATGCATGATTTCGATTTTCATGGAAATAATTTTGAATACTGACGTGAGAAAAAAATAAACAGCAACGAGGGCGAGGCTCGCATTCTTGTAGCAGCCCCGCCCATTGAAAGGGACTAAGGTATCGATTCATTAGTAAGGTTAAAATTTAGCCATTACTGGAGTGAGCAGGAGACTTTAATATTCTCCAACGACTTCTTTTCCACGAATTGTGTTCAAAGCTTGCCAGACTCCCAAATCGATATTTTCTGAAATAAATCGAATTGACGCATCTCCCAGAGCCGCATTAACACCCCCTTGGTGATAGCTGCGTGCTGAAGCAGTGACGGTTTCATTGTCGGTGATCTCTGTAGATCCGCAGTACATAATGTCGTTGGAGTCCAGAGTCGTATCACAGGATGCGATAATATCATTGATTTTTGAGTTTGGTGTATTAGCAGCTGAGAAAATCGAGGCTCCCATGCCGGGATTTATCCAGACACCCCTGAGGTCTGTCGCATCGTCAACAACTTTCAACTCGGAAAGAATGACCGTATTCGACATCCCATCTACAAAATCGGCATCAGAATTCCCTTTTCCTGATTGAAAACCATCTCCCGATCCACCAACTGCTGGGGCAATCTCTGTTTGATCCACATAATGACACCCAAATGCTCCACGGGTGTCCTTGTCTTCCCAGGATAGCATATTGCTGGTTCCCCAACTTGCAGCGTACGTTCCCTTGGCCAATGCCTCCAAACCGTAAGTCCCGTTGGAAAAGTTTTCCCGAATCGCAGGATGTGAGGGGCAGAGCATAAACTTCAATTGATCGCGACCAATATTTCCAAATGCAGCAGAAGCTTCACAGTGATCACTTGGGTTTGCGGTATGATCTGTTGCATCACCCAGCATATCTTCATTACAGGATGTAATCTGATCATGTAGACCGGGTTGTTCCATAAATGGAAACAGATTGCAAACCCAGTTGAATCCCATCTCGTTAACGCTGACCTGCCACCCTCCCGTGCGGTAGCGATTTCCGCTTTCATCATAGTTCACGTATCCCGGAGGAAAAGAACCATGAGTGTCGAGATGATTGTGCAGAGCTGTTGCCAGTTGCTTCATATTGTTCTTGCAGGACGTTCTTCGAGATGCTTCACGGGCCTGCTGAACGGCTGGCAACAGCAAGGCGACCAAAATGGCGATGATCGCGATAACGACCAATAGCTCGATCAAGGTGAACGCCCTTCTCGTATAAATGTGTAGTTTTCTTGTATTCATTTTCTTTCTCCTCGATAAAAATAGAAATCCAGTAAATCAATTAAAAGTCGCCAATGACTTCATTGCCTTTAATCGTATTCAACGCCTGCCAGATCCCAAGGTCGATATTTTCGGAAATGAATCGGACAGAAGCATCTCCCAGTGTGGCATTCACGCCTCCCTGATGATAACTCCGAGCCGCGGCCGTCACCGTTTCATCATCTGTGATTTGAGTTGAACCACAGTACATGATGTCATCGGAATCGAGAGTGGTATCGCAGGAGGCGATGATGTCATTGATAGTAGAGTTGGGGTTATTAGCCGCAGAGAAGATCGAAGCTCCCATGCCCGGATTCATCCAGACACCTCTCAAGTCTCTGGTGTCATCGACAACATTCAGCTCTGAAATAATGACCGTATTGCTCATGCCATCAACAAAATCAGCATCGGAATTTCCATGTCTGGCTTGAAATCCATCACCTGATCCACCGTGCAGAGGCGCAATTTCATTTTCGCTCACAAAGTAACAACCGAATGCACCGCGCGTCTGTGAATTTTCCCAGGAAAGCATATTCCCCGTTCCCCAGCTGACCGCGTAAGTTCCCTTGGCCAAAGCTTCAAGACCGTAGGAGCCATTGGAAAAATTATTTCTGATTTTGGGATGAGAAGGGCAAAGCATAAATTTCAACTGATTGCGCCCGAGATTTCCAAAGTTTGTACTGCTTTCGCAATGGTCGCTCGGATTGGAAGTCTCATCGGTCGGGTCACCAAGCAAATCGCTATTGCAGGCTGAAACCTGATCGTAAAGAGCTGGCTGCTCCATGAAGGGGAAAATATTGCAAACCCAGTGGAATCCAATTTTATTAATCCCGGTTTGCCAGCCTCCTGTACGGAATCGATCTGCACTTGGAGTAAAAGAAACGTATCCGGGAGGGAACGAACCATGAGTATCGAGATGATTGTGCATGGCGGTGCCCAACTGCTTCAGATTGTTCTTGCAAGACGTTCGCCGTGCCGCTTCGCGGGCTTGCTGTACTGCCGGTAACAGTAATGCCACCAAAATGGCTATGATTGCTATGACAACCAAAATCTCGATTAATGTGAACGCTCTTCTCGTATAAACTTCCAGCTTCTTTACAGACATCATCAGCTTTCATGATCTTTAGAATTTAAGTCATTGCGGTATGAAAATTATTGAGCCGAGCTCATCAGTGTAAAATTAAACTCATCTTTGCCTTCTTCCACCAAGGCTCTCAGTTCCGATTGCACATTGTATTGCGGCGGAATAAGTTCTTTGGCTTTCGGCTCTCCCGTCTCTTCATCAATCACCACATCAGAATCGTTGACCCCTTCGATGACTGTTGAAGTGCTTACTTTCACAATTTTGCTGCCGGGAGTCACTCCATTTTTCTGACGGTCAAACCGTAGTTGATACTTTCCGTCAGCATTGGTGATGCCGTACGACATTCTTGAACTTGCTTCATCGATAAAGCTGACAACCGCCCCTGCGAGTGGCTGGCCATCAAATGTCACTTTCCCGCTGACGTCAATCAGATCGATCGTGTCATAGTTGGGAGTTGCCTGACCATAGCCACAACCTGCAATGCAAATGATCAGGGAACAAAACAGAGTGGAGATATTTGTTCTCATAGCTCTCATCAAAATCTATACGTGGTGAAGTAAAACCTGTGGTAAAATGTCAACTCAAGCACTTGCCTGACTGTGAATGACTCTCCGTTGAAATTAGAAATCACCGTTAACTTCGCCCCCTTTGAGCGTTGCCAGTCCACGATACAAGCCCAGGTCTACGTTCTCTGAAATGAATCTGACAGACCCATCTCCAATGCTAAACTGGGCTCCTCCAGAGTGATAACTTCCGAAAGAGGTCTCGATTTCATGCCCTGTGTAACTGGCATTGAGATGAGCATTAATCGGTGCCCAGGTCGATCCGCAGATTTCAGTAAACTCAGACCCACCTGTACCACCGGCGACCCAGCCACCCGTTTGAGGGCTGCCGATCTGCCAGAAATCCATTGCCTGGCCATCACGACCAAATTCTGGATCGGTGAAAGATTCTCCAATCAGAATTGTGTTCGAAAGTCCGTCGACAATGTCTTTGAAAGACGTAGAACTGATGCCATAAAATGCACCGTCCAGATTAGCCATCTCCAAAGCAACAGTAGCTCCAGGCGGCAAAGATGTTGCATCGTCCGAGGCTGCAACTGAAGAGGCGACGCCGCGATAACTGGCAGGCACGCGACGGGCAATTCCATTGAAATCCATATGTTCTTTCACCGCGATACTTGGGCAGCGGTAGGTTGGGATTACGGTTTCGCACGCTGTCTGGTTCGCAGAACCTGACGACCAGTTGCCAGCTCCCGATTCCGCCCAGACCAGAGTGTCGTAAATATTTCCCTGTTCAATTTGCGGCAGGATCATGGCCGACCAGGCAGTCTCTCGTTCATCCCATCCAAATGGAAGGACATTATGCGTATCGTGATAATTGTGCAGTGCGAGTCCCAGTTGTTTTAGATTGTTTTTGCAGGAACTTCTGCGGGCTGCCTCGCGTGCCTGTTGTACAGCAGGTAGTAATAGCGCCACCAGTATAGCGATGATCGCTATTACAACTAAAAGTTCAATAAGCGTGAACGCGGATCTTAAATTGAGTGAAGGTCGGGTTGAATTCATCAGATTCTCCGGTAGGTTGCTTCCGTGAAGCAAAATGGGGTGGACTTCAGGTCATGCATAAATATGTTTCACGAGTGGACATCGACTGAAAAGATTAAGGCCCGTTAACAATAATGTCTTTCAAACTACTTGGGAAACATTGGTGACTCAGAATCTACAGGCTTCATGTTAAGAACAGACAAAGATCTGGTGATAAATTCGAAAGAAATTCGTATCGATTTTGGCTTTGGTATCAGTTATCAAATTCGTGACATTTTAAGCACATGTTGACGTGGGGAATTGCGCCGCTTATCGGGGTTTACTTATGGATTCGACCCTGCTGGCAAGTGCGGTGAGTGTGCTGCCTGTGCAATGTTAATTTACAAAGAAACGACCAAAAACTCATGGCTTTTAGTCGCATCGGCATGTGTCAATTGTATATTATTTTCAAATGAACATCGTCGAACTTGCCCAAAGAATCAGAACATTACGATTGGATCGTAGGTTAACACTTGAAGAGGTTGCCTCGCGGACCGGTCTGACCCGCAGTTGGTTATCTAAAGTCGAGAACTTTCGGGTTACTCCGTCGTTGCCCGCCCTTGGGCAGATTTGCTCTGCCTTAAATGTGTCTATGTCTGATTTGGTTAAAGGGCTGGATGAGAAACCGCCCATCGCACTGGTTCGCAAGGATGAACGCCAGGTTGTCGAGCGAAATAACAGTGAGGGTAATACCACGGTTTATGAGTCATTGGCTCATAAACGACCGAGCAGGATGATGGATCCGTTTTTGCTCACTGTTCCACCAGGAGTCGCCAGAGACGAACTGCTCGCTCATGATGGTGAAGAGTTTCTTATGGTTCAGCAGGGAATGATTGAGTTTGAAATTGATTCACAGCGTCTCATTCTTCGTGCCGGAGACAGCCTCTATTTCGACAGCAATCTTCCCCATCGTATTATTAATTCGTTCAAACGAACCGCCATCGTGCTCTGTGTTTTTCTTGACAACTCCGGCTGATTCAGTAACCCGCTGTTTCTCCCTGTTGCAGATGCTCCATTGATATTGGCTATGTTTGCATGCAAGTAGAGTTTATTGGACTTCGTGTTTACAGTCCGTCTAAGCAGCAGCGGATCGATGAATTTCTGTGGGGCATTCCAATCGAGTGAAAATGTAAAAATGACCAGCCCTGAGATAATCCTGAGGTCAACTTGACATTTTATTAAAATTGTGCTTGCCAAAGTGAAATTTGGTTGTTAAACCATACGATGTGGTCTGTTTTGTGGATGAAAGATCTCCAGTTTATAAGTGAACTCCGCAAGCTTTCCTCTGGTCGCGTATAGGAACAGCGACTGCCTGGGTGGGGCCGCCTGATTTTTTAAAAGCGATCTAATTCCATTCGAGAAAGGATGCTCGCATGCTCGTATTATCACGCCGTGCAGATCAACAAATCGTTTTCCCAAACCTTGATATTAAAGTCAATGTACTGCAAATCAAGGGGAAAGTCGTCAAGCTTGGGATTGAAGCTCCCCGGGATGTTCCGATTTTGCGTCCGGAATCCTGCGATGATTTCGACTTTACTGCACTCCAGAAAAATATCGAATCCGGTGTCGACCGTCACCAGCTCCGCAATCACTTAAACGCCATCAATCTTGGCTTGAAGCTCTTCCAGAAGCAGACCGAAGTCGGTATGGAAGGTGATGCCGAGAAAACGATGCAGCGCGTCATTGATGAATTGCAGAAGCTGGATTCCTCAATTGGTCAGGCAAAATCTAAAGTCAAGCCAGCCAGTTCCTCAAGGGCTCCGCGTTTACTAGTTGTTGATGATGATGAAAACGAACGGACACTGCTCTCTGGCTTGCTGAAAATGCACGGTTTTGATGTCGTTACCGCAGCCGATGGCGTTGAAGCTCTTGACCAGCTTTCTAATGGAGAATTGCCTGAGTTCGTTTTGCTGGACATGAAAATGCCCAACGCCGATGGTCCGAGTACGATTCGTCAAATCCGTGGCGACTCCCGCTTTAATAATGTGAAAGTCTTCGCTGTCAGCGGAACCTCTCCCCGAGACCTGGGTGTTGACTCTGGTATCGAAGCCTGGTTCCCCAAACCACTCGATCCTGAGCGTCTGATCTCCGCAATGACTAAGGATTGTCCGAATACAACGACGACCATTTAAGGTTTAACCAGATTATCAATGAACCACGGATGAACGCGGATCGACACAGGTAGAAATATCCGTGCAAATCTGTGGCTATCCGTGGTTCTTTTTGATTCGCAGATCAGGCTGTCTGACGAAATTCGCTGTCACAATGGATTCATCAGGCACAGCCTGACCTACGCCTACTGTAACAAATCGCTATGTCTCAAACGGGTTGCCAATTAATCTACAGCACAACGTCCTCAGTCGAGGAAGCGACCTCAATTGGGAAGACGCTGGTCCATGAACGGCTGGCTGCTTGTGTCAATATTCTGCCGGGGATGCAGTCGATTTATCAGTGGCAGGGGCAAACGGAAATGGCTCAGGAAGCGGTTCTACTGGTGAAAACAACGACTGATCGCACGAGGGAAATCATCGCTCGAATCGAAACCCTGCACAGTTACGATTGCCCGGCTGTTGTCGTTCTCGATATCGCAACTGGTTCCCTCAATTATTTGAATTGGCTGCGGGATCAAGTTGAGGAGTAATTCAGAACAACATAACTGAGGATTGCTGTTCTGATCTGGGTGACTATCATAAAGAGAACTCAAATCTTTGAGACTAACCCAAGATATGAAAGATCCTCAAATGAGCGAAACAAGCACACTCAGTGTTGGCAAAGCTGCACCCGCTTTCAATCTGCCTGCTTATCCTGCCGGCAAAGTTCGCCTCAGTCAGTTCAAAGGCGAAAAGAATGTCATTCTCTATTTCTACCCGAGAGATGACACGCCGGGCTGCACGAAAGAAGCCTGTGGCTTTCGAGACAATCTCCCCAAGTTTGATAAACTCGATGCCGTCATCCTGGGTATCAGTGGCGACTCAGTTGAATCGCATGAGAAGTTCGGTAAGAAGTTTGATCTCCCATTTACGCTTCTGGCTGATGAAGATCATGCAATTGCCGAGAAGTATGGTGTGTGGGTCGAAAAGAATAACTACGGCAAAAAAAGCATGGGCATACAGCGAGCCACATTCCTGATCGACAAAAAAGGGAAGCTCGCGGCTATCTGGCCGAAAGTAAAAGTTGATGGTCATGTCGAAGAGGTTGCAGAGAAACTCGGCGAACTCGATTCGTAATTTACCAATAAGTGTTACAGCGATTAAACCGCCACGGAAACCATAAGGTTCCGTGGCTTTTTTTATTCTTAAAATTCACAATAAACAATTTGACAATCGAATTTCCCGACCTAGGCTTAAACGAAGCTTTCAAAATTGGGGATCGTCTGTGCTGAAAATTCTGTCAACAATTCGCTCATTTCTTCGCGATGAAGATGGTCCCACAGCTGTTGAATATGCCGTTATGCTCGCAGCAATCTTACTGGTTGTTATAGGAACCGTAAGACAAATCGGCTCAACAAGTGGGGGTATCTGGACAGACAATAACCAGAAGATGGAAGATGCCGGGATGAAGTAATTTCATTTCCAGCACTGAGTTAAGAATCTCGATTAAGTCTCAGCTTAATACACTCCCACAAAACTTATTCAATTTCCAAATTCTGGAAATTCATGCCTTGTGGATCAGCGATTCCAATTTTCAATCCGCCAAAAGTCGGTGCCAGAAAATTGAAAAGAGTTGCGACAAATGCTGACGCAAAAAATGTAGTGAAAAAAGTAGAGATTGAAAAAAGAATTGACATTGTCCACTGGATATCTGAGAAGCTGAAACTAAATGATCCACTGGAAATCACGTGTAAATTTTCCAGCAACATGACTAGCTGTGCCATCAATGGCCAAGCCAGATATCCCAGTGCTGATCCGAAACTTGAGAGGGTCGCAAATAAGAGTGATACCTGAAGGATACTGACAGAGACAATTCGCATCGTTATGCTTTCTGTTTGTGGTCGCTGAAAATCATTGAATGTGGGTGACTGCAGATAAGTCATTCAACGCGAATTCAGTACGACTTACAACTCAAACAGAACAGCATAATCACAAACGACGCCTTTCGATCATTTCAGGCGAAATGAAATCTCAATCAGAAATCCTTCCCCGCGATAAGATCTTCATCGCCAACCATTTTGGGTTCCGCGATTCCAATCTTAAATCCTCCATAGAGGGGGGCTACCATGTTGAAGAGGGTAGCAATTAAAAGACCAGTTAGAAATGAGATGACGAAGGTCGTGACCACCCACAATATATCATGGACAATTTGCATGTCGGCACGATTCTGCACGATCTCTGTCAATGGAATAAAGCCTCGCGTTCCGTAGCTCCAGTTGAATATCCAGGTATGAAAAAATCGTAACAACCAGTTCAGAGAAGATCCGATGGTCACGATAACAGAGTACAGAATCGCAAACTGAATGATATCGAATGAGATGATACGCAAGAGTTTTCTCCTGAGTTAAGAAGCAGGCAGAAACATTGCTCATGCAGAAACGGGAATTGTTTCGTCTTTTTCGATTCTCAATTTGATGAGCCGTCGTTTGTCGGCTTCGAGGATCGTAAAGCGGATATTCTGCCAGGTAAGCGTTTCCCCCTGCAGAGGGATTTTCCCGAGTTGCGTGAAGACAAAGCCGCCGACGGTTTCGTAGTCGTCATCCTCTGGCAGTGCGAATGAGAACTGCTCGTTCAAATCGTCGATATGCACGCGGGCATCGACATCGACCGTGCCGGGATTGATTTGCTTGATTTCTTCTTCCTGGATTTTGTCGTATTCGTCTTCAATATCGCCGACAATTTCTTCCAGAATATCTTCCATGGTCACGAGACCGACAACACCACCATATTCATCGAGCACAATCGCCAGATGCACATGCTCTCCCCGCATCCGTTCCAGGAGTGATTCAATTCCTGTCGACTCAGGAACATACAGCGGCTCCCGGAGAATATCGACCAGAGAAATTTCTTCAACCGGCGTCCGTCCCAATTGCTGCAACAGATCTTTTGCGTAAAGAATTCCGACCAAATCATCGGGCGATTCCCGATAGACTGGGATGCGAGAATGACCGACTTCGATCAATTGCTGACGGACATCATCGATCGGAGTGTCGATCTGAATGCAGATCATTTCCGTTCGCGGCGTCATGACAGCGGTGACGTCTTCTTTCTGGATTTCCATCAGTCGTTGAATAATTCGGCCAGCACTGGATTCAATTATCCCTTCCCGCTCGCCTTCGTCAATCACGGTGCGGATTTCTTCAGAGATCAGCGTGGGCTCATTATCGTTGGGGTCGACTCGACCAGCCATGCGGTGGAATAATGTATCTGCAGCATCAATTCCATATAGTATTGGAGTCATCATCCATGTTGCTGCTGCGAAGAATGGCCAGGCGAAAAAGAGGAAGATTTCACTGGCAACGCGGGCCAGAGAACGAGGTAAGGCAAAGCCGAAAATCAGTACAATCAGGGCGCAGACAGTCACACCGAGTGGATCGGGGGATTGTTGAAAACTGGTGACGACGTATGCAAACAGACTCGTCAGAAACAGCAGCTCGGCCGTGAGCGTAGCATGTTCATCAAGCTTGAGGATTTGCCCCAGTCGTTTCTCTTTTTCGTACTGTTTGCAGATTGCTTCCAGACGACTTCGGCTGAACTCACGCAGACTGTTGAACGTCAGGGAAAAAACAAACAGGCAAACGCCTAATATAATGATTATGAGCGATGGGACCACCGCAGTGTTTGACCTCGTAATGTGGGATAACTCAGGAAGAACGCGACAGCAAAGCCACCCCTCCGTCATAAAGGATTTGTATTCAAAGGCTAGCTCTAAACTCCTTAGAACACAAGTCTTTTTAAAAATCCAGGGTTCCTTGGAAGCGTGTCCTTAGAAATCTGCGGAACCAGACAGGACTGTTGATTAAGGTTTTGGCTAAATTATGCTCAATTTCATGCAGTTTATTTGATCATGTCATTAGCAGTTGAAGTTCAGAAGCATGTCTAATTATTGATGCGAATTCAGTTTCGTTGCAGTTTAATCTTAATGATGCCGACACCAAGGTCACCGTCGGTATGCCAAGGGTCTCCACCGCCATTCTTTCCTTTGAGTTCTTGATGAAATCCCTTCTCAAGATACATCTCTTGCAAATCATTGGTCTGCTGCAGTGATTCGAGCAAGTGATCCCGTTCGGCATCGACATCGGCTGCGATGTGATGTGTGATCTGACTGGTTGTATGGCTCAGTCCGACACGCTCATCGTAAGTCGCCGATCCAATCCAGAGATGTCGACCATTCTGGCTGAGATCCTCCGTCTTCCACAAACGAACATGGTGACGATGGCGTGGGTTATCTCCGACAGGTTGCTCATAGGCCAGGTCTTCCTTGCGGCCGAACAAATATAAATTACTGACCGGGGCTTTGTCGTATTCCCTTTCAAGAACGGTATCGAACCCTATCCTCAAGTCGCTTTTCAAGCCAAGCGAGTCAGCGGGGTACCATTGAGCAGCCTGAAGAATTGTCTTCACGTCATCCTCAGAGCCTATCAAGCCGACGTTGAGAGGATCCCCCGGATGACCATCGTGAGTTTTGGTGATTCGAGGGTTGTCGTCAAATGTAGGATGCTTGCGGGCGTAGTGCACCCAAACTTCGGGAGCGACGAGATACGCGATGACAAAATAGAGGATTAAAAATCCAATCAATCCTCTGACAACTGGATTTTTGAAATAGGGCCACCGGGCAGGTGCACGACTATCAGTTAGAGGCTCGTCCAATTCGAGGCTTTCGTAATTAAGGAAAAGAGTTTCTTCATGAATTATAAAAAATAAACGTCCTTTTAGGTAAGCCCCGAAAGATTCTTTCGGGGCGGCGCAGCCGCA
>DOCI01000141.1:27188-39514 GCA_003503535.1 Planctomycetaceae bacterium | reverse complement strand
GGGCGGCGCAGCCGCAAGAAGTTCTCCAGAGAATTGATTATCAAAATGTAGGCCTCTTGTGAACTTCGTCCACCCAGACAGCGGAGCTATCTGGGCTATCCTTTCACTGATGAAAACAATCATCAATAATCCTGAAAGCCAGTCATATTCTATTCATTTTTATTAAGAGCTGGCTGAAACTGAACTGGCGTTGTGACCATCGCTCCCCGTTCATCAGTCATCGAGACGAACCAGGTATTTGCATTTTCAGGTGGTGAGGCGACTGTGATTTGATTCTCATTAAATTCAGCAGGAACGCTTACCCAATCCCGTTTTGAACGGAGACCTTCGTCAGTCGTGTAATGCAGTGCAGCCGCTTTGAGAGGAAGATCACTATTATAAGTGACAATGATTTTATCTTCCTCGTCCTTCAATTGATCCGGCACTGGCAAGGCGGGTTTGTTCAGGCAAAACGAGTCGATAAAAATTCCGATCTCCTGCGGCGCCCAGCCAGCAGGGTGGCTGTGACTCATTTTGACTTCAATCCGCATCTGCTTGAATCCGGGAACGACATTATAACTCTTCTGGTAACTGTCCAGAACATAATGAACATCGTTCGTCCCATTCACGAACAGAATGGGAACGTGGCAGTGAACCAGCAGGCTGGAAGGATCGTATTCCTCAACCCATTGTTGACGTCGCTCACCCAGTCGGTCTATTGAAGGTTTCTGAACGGATTCCCCTTCATGCAGAAAACCGCAGCCGTAAACTGGCACTGCTGCTTTAAATCGATCATCCAGGGAAGCGACCAGGCAAGTTGTGTATCCACCCCAGCTGATGCCGGTAACACCGGTTTGATCTTCATTGACTTCAGGAAACGACCGCAGCAACGAATGCGCCCGAATCACATTTGCAGCGGCATGATAAGGCCAGTCATCATCTGTCTCACCACCGATACTTTCAAATTTTTCATTGTGACTTTGGTCTGGTCCACCGTTGGGTAATCGCGTGCGACCTTCCCGTCTGGCTGCCTGATTCTTCACCGGCAAACCGGTCTTGGCATCGTACACAGGGGCGGGAGGACGGTGTCCGGAAAGATCCATCGCAATCGCCGTATAGCCTCGCTCCGCCCACAAATAAGCCCATTCCGCAAAGGCAGTTCCGCCACCACCGTGAATCAAAACGACTCCGGGAAAGGTTTGACCAAGCTTAGCCTTCCCCAAAGTAATCGGAGAAGCATAGAACGCAAACGCTTCTGTCGCATGTCCCTGATACTCTTCGCCTGCATACAGCAGAGAATGCACAGGACCCGTTTGATCCACCCATTGCATTTCCGGGGTTTGTTTTAACTTCGTCAAATTCCAGGGGCCAATTTTCTCATCGGCCTGAAGGAGAGTTGAGCAAAAAATGACTGCCAGAACGACACAATACAGTCTTGAAAATCTGTTAATGCAGCGAGCGTTTGATATCACGAATGCAATCTTTCGATAAAAGTTGGCCGTAGGAATCATAGTCAGATAACCATCAAGCATAATACCTTATTGATCCGACGGTTCATAGTTTTGCCGCGATCGTCCCGACCGATACGTCAGCCAGCCTCCGAGAATACCAAACAGCAGCGCGAAGTATTCGCGAATGATGACTTCAAATGCCCTTTTTTCTGGAGCAACGGGGATCGTAGAAACATCGATCCCTCCCAGTTTCTTGTCAGTTGGGGACATAGCTCCAATCCCTTTTCGCTCTCCCCGCTGATCGAATTCCTGATACCACACAGTAGAATGTCCTCGGGGAGTATAATAATAAAGACCAGGTCGTTTTGGATTGATTGGCAAATAATAGTCATAAATCAGGTCGGCCATCGGATGGGAAAATCTTGGCAATGACGCCATAAAGCTTCGTTGAGGATCATCCAGATAGTGCATCCCAAGAGAGACAATCAGAAAGCCGATCCAGAAGGAATGTCGGGGAGAGGGAGCAGAGATAGCCAAGCAGATCGCTACAAGCATGACTAACGCAAAAATAAAAACGACCCAGAAAGCGAGTGTTTCCGAAGCAAAAAATAAGAGCACTCCCACGACAACTAAACTGAGAGCAAAACCTCCGAATGCGAGCAAATATTTCACGAGCCTGCCTGACGGTTTGAGTTAAATTTTGAGGTCTAGCTCTATTTTGTCATCAATGATACCTATGTCCATATCGAATCAATGGATTTGAGCCGTATGATTAATGATCGATCTACTCAATCAACCTGTAAATTTGCAGCCGTCAGCCCGAGTACTCCGAGAGCGTAATACGTGTATTCAACATCGGCCTGATCATCCCACAGAGCCGCTCGAAAGCCACCCGTGGGGAATTCAAGTCCCTGCTTCACGAAATCCTGAGCAGTAAATTGCAGGCCGCCAAGCTCAATTCCCAAATCTCTTTTGGCAACGAGGGCCGTGAAGGTCGAAAGCACATCGCCAAAGGGAATCCGGGTATTAGCGGCGACTCCACCATCATCCTGCTCGACATCCTTCAGATAATCCCGGACATCAGCAATCAAAGCGGCATCGACTGCACCAAAAAGTTTTAATGTGGCCACTGCAGCCGCAGTCGGATTGGTGCCGCTGCGTTTCATTGGAGCAATCTCGACAAACCCGCCATCATCCCGTTGACGATCGAACATGAAATCGACAATCCGCTCGGAAGATTCAATTGTGCGTCCCAGCAGATTATGCGTCATCACCACCAGAAATGTCTGATAAGTGCTCCCCAGTTTTCCTTCGGGACCTTTGGCAAAACCACCATCTTCTCGACGCAGAGAATTCAAGTCCGCAAACACTCGATCCAGCCACTCGACAGCCGAGCTCTCTGTTAGGACATCGTCTCCGCCAGCCAGTTGCACCGCGACCGCACAGGAAATCCAGTTTAGAACATCAACCGGACTGTATGTTCGCTGTTGTTCCTGTCGAAGATAGGTGCCAAGTTTCGCAAGCAGGGTGTCATCGAGTTCACCAATCAGCGAGAGGGCACGGACTGCAAAGCCCGTGTAATACAGATCGCTATCGCCTTCCCGTCCATGGAAACCACCATCTTCGCATTGCTGAGCCAGCAGAAATGAGCGGTGTTTTTCCCAGCGCTCAGGCGGATATTTTCGCAAACCTGTTTGCAGAGACTCAGCGAGTTGGATCAGATATGGTAAAGACATCTATCGGGCTTCTGGTGCAGTCGTTCTTAGGAGGAACATTTACTGTACCGGATCAAGCTGGCTGATGCGACAGAACGCTGTTTTCAAAACCAATGTAGGACAGGCTTCCAGCCTGTCTTCCTCGACGAGATATTCACCCAAAGAGTTCGTATTTGTTATAGCCGTCCATTGCAGACAGGCTGGAAGCCTGTCCTACCGAGTAATAAACCAACATAACTCGAAAGGATGGGCCAGACGCGTGCGTCTGGTTGACGAAGTCACAAGAGGCACCTTGAAATAGAACTTCTTGTTGCCTTGCAACCCAGACGCACGCGTCTGGGCCAACCAGTCATTTGACAAACGAGAGTAGACAAAGTGGGTGGCACGTCCCAGAACAAAGTGATGGGCGTGGAAATTGCTCTCGAGCACGCCCTTCGCGATGATCAGGGGCGTGCCACCTAATTCTCACAGGCTGGAAGCCTGTCCTACCCAAAATTACGCAGCTCGTTGCTTGACCTGGGCCTGGAAGAGGTTGTGATAAATCGGGCAGGTTTCGAGCAGTTGTTCGTGCTTGCCGCAGGCGATCATCTGGCCTTCGTGCATCACGACAATTTTCGTCACCACATCGAGAAGTGTCCGGTTGACGGCATGAGTCACGATGAAGGTCGTGCAATCTTTTCCGTAAGTTTTGAGACCACTTTGAATCTCAAATTCGCTTTGAGAGTCAATCGCCGAGGTCGCTTCGTCGAGAATCAGAATGGAAGGTTTTCGAACTAAAGCCCGAGCCAGGGCGACGCGTTGTCGCTGACCACCGGAAAGTCCAGTCCCTTTCTCGCCGACATTCGTTTCAAAACCATCGGGCAATTGTTCCAGGAATTGAGTCACGCCGGAAATACGAGCAGCCTCTTCAACTTCCGCTCGGCTGGCATGAGGATTGCCGTAACGAATGTTTTCGTAAATTGAGGTATTGAACAAAAACGTGTCCTGAGTCACGACACCGAGTTGAGATCGCAGTTCTTTAGAAGGAACATCCTTGATATCGATGCCATCAATCAGAATCTGACCATGGTCAGCATCGTAATAGCGAGGCAGCAGATTGATCAGTGTCGATTTTCCAGAACCATTTTCACCAACGACCACAACACACTCGCCGGCTTCAACTTTCAGGGAAACATCCCGCAGGGCATCCGGTCGGGGAGATCCATTCTTTGCAGCATACGCAAAATAAATATTTTCGAAAGCGATCTGTTTTGAATGACGTGGCAGAACCCGAGGATTTTCTTTCTCTTTGATGCGGGATTCCGATTCCAGCATTTGTGTCAGTCGATCAGCAGCGGCGACTGAGCGTTTAATTTTTGAATAGACGGTTGTAATTTTCCGCACCGGATCGACCGCTCCCACCAGGAAGGTGTAGAGGAGCATCAGAGTTGGAATATCGGGAGGAACATCCGCCAGTTGCACACCCCAGATCGAGGTCGATTTTCTCAGCAGCAGATACATACATGGCAACACGGTGACAAAGATCGCACAGATGCCCATCAGTTCCACGGAAGGATTCGTGATGGAATCGATCATATGGATTCTCATCGCTTTGCTGTAGTAAACGCGATTTTCCTTATGGAATTGACGGCGGTGCTGACGTTGATTGCCGAACGCAATGACAACACGCATCGCACTCAGGGTCTCTTCGAGAACCTGATAAATTCGCGACATGCTTTCCATCATCCGATGGCTGGCTTTTTTCAGTAGCTTGCCAAATCGGACAAACATGAAGCCTGCAATGGGGACAAACAGCAGCGACATCAGCGTCAATCGCCAGTTCACCATAAAGGCGAGGAAGAGGCAAACTACCGCTTTCAACGGCTCCCGAGCCATCCGTCCACCCACCAGCGATAAGCCGTGGGAAAGTTCATTCAAATCGAACGTAAACCGCGACATCAGCGCGGGCGTGCCTTCGAGATTCAAAGTCTGATAATCTTGTTTCAGACATTTGCGGAACATCGCTTTGCGGATATCGATGGTTGTCAATTCGACAACGCTGCCGACCAGCACACTCTGTCCGAATATGCAGAAGCCCTTTAGTACGGTCGCCAGGACCAGCAGGCCGAACAGTAATGCCACCGTATTGAACTGATCATTCGGCAGCCAGGGCAGAACATGGGCTTTGGACCAGTTCAGCCAGAGAATGCTGCGCGTTGCCTTAGAGATCCGTTCCTGATGTTCGGCTCGGGTTTCCAGCCGACTCAGACTCTGCTTTTCCGATAATTCCCCCGATTCGAGTTCATGATCGATCTCTTCAATCAGAGAAAGCGTGTCTTTATTCGACTGCTGAATTTCGACGAGCTGATTATCGACATAATCCTGCAGATTTCCGTCCATCAGAACCGTCGTAACGGGATAAACGACCGAAAGATTCGCTCCCCAGAAAACGCCAATCATGAAGGCGAAGAAAAACGAGAGAAAAATTCGAGCCCGATAGCGACGCAGATACGGCCAAACTTTGAAAAATCCCTCAATAACCGACATGAGTTCCCGCTTCCCTGCGATAATGTTGAAGTCATTCCCACCCTACTCAAGCCCTCATGGCCAGGTTTCTGGTGAGTATTCGACAGAATGAGTCTCTAAAAGTTCTGGGATTATAAAAGTGAAAGCCGAATCGAGTCCAGATCATCTCGAAGGGGTAATTTGAGTAACAGGATTTGCAAAATAGAGAAGTGGTGAGGTATGGGAGATGAGTATCAGAACCCCTCTGGAACTTCTTCGCCACCATTCCATGTGATTAGAGCCCGCAAGACTTTTGGATTAACATCCTTACTGATAATACTGGCGTGGCCATCGGCGTAAAAAGCGTTGAGACCATTCTTGTGATGACTGGATGGGCCGATTCCGAGCATATCTCGGGGTTTTGTAGTGACATCTGAAAAAAGGATGTCGCGTGGTTCGAGCCATTGGACATTCATCTCGGCTGCTTCTGTTATCATCAGCGTGTTGGCGGCGCCATCGGCTTCTTCAACCTGAGTCAATTTGACAGATGAGCCTACCGGGAAGAGAGTGTCTTCGCCTGTGATCGTAAAAAATGACGCCCCGTTTGCAGGAAGGTCATTTTCGTCGGGACAGATAAACACGCGAATCTGAATTTCAGAATATTGTTGATTCTCTGGGGAATTCCAGGGCTGCTGAGGATCAATTTTTCGTGCAAGAGCTGCGTTATCCAGCATGGGAAGCAAAGAATATCTCCAGCTGAGTAATCTGTTTCCCTCGGCATCCCTAGTGTAACTGATTGGGAGTGAGCCCTCATTTTGACTCGCATAGTTCATGTGGGCAGTTCCAACATTCCTGATGTTGTTTATACACCTGATTCTGTGACCACTGCGTCCTCCGTTCCCCATTGGTAGTAGCAGAAGTCCAAGCACGACAATGATTCCCAGGATAATAAAATCTTTTTTCAGAGATTTCGATTTTGTTTTCGATTCTGATTCGTTCATGAGTCGCAATCGCTTGATTGCCCGGTTTGGGTAGCTTTCTCTTTCATTCTATCCAGAAAATTGCGAGTCCCCAAACGCAAAGAAGCCAAGCCTCATGATTAATCGTCTCAGAAGAGAGACGAAAAACCAGTCGCGGCTTGGCATCTTTAATGAACAACTGCAGTGTCTGCCCAGACTAGCTGGGCTGATGTTGGAATAACACCCCTGAGGGCTCCACATCGGAATTAAAAAGTCGGCGGTGCGTTGAACTGGTGATTTCTGCCTTCGGGTCAAGAATACGGCTAGAATTCAGGGTCGGGAATCGAGCCGTAGTAACGAAGTATCTCTTCGGCAGAAAATCAGCCAGTTCAAAAGGAGTCGCACACGCCGACGGGCCAAGTGGGCAGCCTGGCTCGTATTCGCTCAACGATCTTTGGAAAGATGCCGAACGCTCCTTAATATTTTATTGCGTGGTTTCTTGGGAAATGTGTCGTGCACACGAATTGGCGAGTGAGGATCCGGATCAATTTCTCACAAGCTATAGAAGGCACGATGTTTCCCTCGTCGGTTAGAGAGCCGAGGCTTTGGAAGTCCGACGGCTGACAGCTTTTACACTGACAGGCTCTTCGTCTTCAGCACGTTCATTGCGACGGCACTCGGGCGAGGCATCTGCAGTGGCGTTGGATTCCGAATCGCTCGATTCCGATTCTTCCATCTTATAATTCTCGGCCAGTTTCGGGTCGAGTTCGCCACGCATGACGCGGACATCACTCGGGGCATCGATTCCGATTTTCACAGAGCCGGGGCCGGTGCGGATCACTTTGATCACGATATTGTCGCCGATTTGAATCAGTTGTGATTTTTTTCGTGTGAGAACTAACATCTTTCGTCTCCTTTTCGATGGCAACTGCTTTCTAAGCAGTGCACTTCCTGTTTAATTGGTTTCTCTCGTCTAAGGCTCAGTTGGGCTCCTTACTTCCCGTCTGAACGAAAATGACATAATGCAGACTGCGTGCCAAACTCTTCGAGATTATTGTGGCTTAGGTTTGTGAGGTGGTTGTAAGTGGTTATGTATTAGTGGTTTAGGTGATATCTGTCGTGTCGGAAAAATTGTTGGTAAGTCTGTCTGGAATGTAGTCATTACAAGTCTCAGCGAAGAAATTGCAGAATTGGGACACCGAAAATGGCAAACGGGAAGCTCAGTCGACGATCTGGCAGTTAAAATTCCTGCAACCGTTCGATTTGATACCAGCGGTACATTTTCACTTCTGTTAATGAGGTGAAATTACAAGCACGAAGCGCAAGCGAGTGTGTTCGGGTATGGTTTTGACACACTCGCTTGCGCTTCGTGCCTGTAATAAATCTGACACAGGGATCAAAAAAGATAGCGATCAGCCAGGGAGCAGGCGATGAAAATCACGGATGTAATGATCGATCGGTACGGGGTCTGGTCGGACTTGCTATTGCCAGTCAACGAGAATGGAATGACCGTAATTTACGGCCCCAACGAAGCGGGTAAGTCGACACTCATGCGATTTATACGCGGAGTGCTGTATGGTTACCCCGCTGCGGGGATGGCAACTTCCGAACATGGAGATCACTCTCAGGCATGGGGTGGTTCGTTACGGGTCCGTTCTGAAAATCAGTCGCTGCAACTTTCCCGACACATTGATGACCACGGACGACAGCAGTTCCGAGCCAATTCGAGCAACAAAGCGATTTCTGAGTCCGACTTTGAGAGAATGCTGCAGGATGTCGACGCCGATGTCTACCGCACAATATACACGCTCGGCCTGAAAGAACTGCGGGAGTTGGCGACACTGCAGACCGATCAGGTTGGTGAATACATCTATGGCACCTCGCTGGGCAGAATTGGTCAACGACTGATGCATGCTGAGCAACAGACGCGGGGACAGACCAGAGAAATTGCCGATCTCGAACACGGACGCGGGCATCTGTTCGATCTTTCGGGGCAATACGGCTCGATGACCGAGGCCCTCTCAAAAACCGATAGTCTGATCAACCGTTACGAAAGTCATCTGGCCGAATGCCGTCAACTGGAATCGAAACAGGACGAACGTCAGGAACGTCTGAGTCGACTCAAACGGGAACGCTCGAATTATCGCTACATGCAGCGAGTCTGGAATCCCTGGAAGAAACATCGCGATCTGCAGAACGAACTGCGTTTACTGCCTGAAGGGATTCAATTTCCTGCAGAAGGATTGAGTCGTCTTGAGAAGCTGGATGGCCAGAAAAAAGCAGCCGAAGAGCAGCTTAAGAAACTTCGACGGGAACGCAGCCGATTGAAGCAGGCTCTCGAAGCCGATGGGACCAATGCGGAACTGCGAGACCACGCCAGTGGAGTGCGTGCTCTGATCGACATGAAAAGCCTGGTCGAATCAACCGAACGACATTTGGCAAGCGTCTCTGCCGATGCCTCCATGCTCAAAGCCGAGTTGGAGGAAAAGCTGCAAACACTCGGCAGCGACTGGACCATCAATCGACTGGCTGAAGTCGATACGTCTCCGCAGGCTCATCTTCAGTTGAGTACTTCGGCTCGAAATTATCAGACCGCCATCAGCCGACGGGCACGGCATCGACGCAAATATCGCAAAGTGTCCGATGCCCATCATCAACGACAATCCGAACTGCAGGATACGCTCAAACGTCAGAATATTACCTCGCTGCCACAAGCTATTCGCGAGGCAGAACGGCGGCTTGTCGATCTCGAAAATCTGGCACAATTGCGAGTCCGTGAAGCGGAATACGAACAACGAATTCGCAGTGCAAAAACACAACTTGATAAGCAGGACAACGGTCGTGAAATTCCCTGGTGGGGACAATCGATGCTCACACTGTTCAGTATGGTGGGCGGTTTCCTCATTATTGCAGGCATCGTCCAAAGTGTGCAGACGAGTTGGATCATCGGCTGGATTTATCTGCTGACTGGCATCATGGGAGGCGGACTGGCCTGGTCATTACGGCAGCATTTCGAAATGGACAACGATGGCTATGTTCGTCGACTTCAATCAGAAATTGAAACCTGTGAACGTGAGCTGCACGATGTCCGCGGACGGATTTCCCGTATCAGTGGGGAAGTCTCCCATCGACGAAGTCTCCCTTCAGAGTTACAGAATCGAAATCGGAAATCAGAAACGGAATTGATTCGTCAGGCTTCTCAACGAATCGTCGATTTGCAGGGACTGGCTCGGACTCAGGAAAAACTGCAGAAGACCCGTAAAAAGCTCTCCGTACAACGAGGCAAACTGGCCGAATATCAGCGAGACGTCAGTGCCACGCGTCAGGCCTGGTGCGACTTGTTGAAACAATTAGGAATTCACGAAACCGTCCGAACCAGCGAAGCATTTCTGAGTTGGCAACATGCCGTCGACGCTCAACAAACCTGGCAGCAATGGCAGGCTTCCAAAGAGGATGTTCAGCGGTATCAGGAATTGTTGAATCAATTCCGTGAGCAGATGGAATTGATTGCTGGCCGCATGTCGTTGAGAGGTTCTGATGGGTTATCGCTCTCTCAGACATTGAGCAACTGGCAAAAAATGCTGGAAGATTTCGATCAGTCTCATAACAGTTATCTGCAGAAAAAGCGGGACTACAGTCAGGTGGTCAAGCAGTATCGAGCAGCGGAGTCGGAGTCGAATCGTATTCAGGATGATCTGTCTCAACTCCTGCGACATGCTGAGGTGAGTTCACCAGAGGAATTCCGTCGCCGTGCCAAACAACTGCAGCGAGCAAATGAACTTCGAGCCTTGATTGCCGATTTGAACGATCAACTCAACTCGCTCAGTCGGGAAGAGCCGGAATTGGCGATTGCTGAGGAAGACTTATTACAATACGAGTCGAGCAACAATCAGGAACGCATCGAAATGCTCGATCTCGAAATTGAAGACCTCGAAAAGGATCTGGCTGACTCTCAGGAAAATTTGGGGCGGATGCGACAAACGCTGGCCACACTTGAAGGTGATACCAGTGCCGATGACATCCGCACGAAGCAAGCTCGAATTCTCGATCGGGCGTCCTCTTCGTTGCGAGATTTTCAGGCGAATCGCATCGCATCCTCGGCACTCTCTCGACTGACTGCTGAATTTGAACAACGTTTTCAGCCGGAAACTCTGGCAAGAGCTTCCGAGTATCTCGATAAGCTCACCTGTGGACGGTATCTGCAGGTTCGTACGCCTGTCGGCTCACGAGACTTGTTGATTCGAGAACAGAGCGGCACTTTTCGCAATGTTGGTGAGTTGAGTGATGGCACCCGCGAACAATTATTCCTGGCGATTCGCATGGCGTTGATCGATACCTTCGCCGAAGATGGCATTGAGATGCCGGTCGTGTTCGATGATATCTTTGTTAATTTCGATCAGCAGCGAACAGAAGCCGCTGTGGAAACACTTCTCGATTTCGCAGCCACGCGGCAAGTTCTGTTCTTCACCTGCCATCAGCATCTGGCAACGATGTTTGAAGTCCAGAATATTGAATCGATCTGGCTGCCCGCACTGGCTAAAGGCGAAGCGAGGCTGGCCGGGTAATCGAAACCGTAACCCTGTTGCATTCTTCCCCTGGATGCGGGATGATCGGAAGGTTTTCTCAGGAGACCTCCCATGATATCTGCATTCCGAATATTGTTAATTGTCTGCTCGATCAGCCTGATCGATACTGTTCAGGCAACCGAGCCGATGACATGGCCGCATCCACTGGGGCCGGAATACAATCGGGTGAGCCGAGAGCGAAATCTTCCGCTCGACTGGGACGATGATTCCCCCTTGAATGCCGATCAGCAGGATGAACTGTGGACGATTACCGAACTTCCCGGATTGCACACGCCGCTCATTTTCAATGAAAAAATTTACGCCCTCTTTGATTTCTCTTCCCCAATTGATGAGACAAAAGCGGGTTCCCATTACGGCATCATTTCCTGGTCGATAAAAGATCGCGATCCGGAAGCGCGGTTCACTCAGCAAATCTCCTCCGACTTGCCTCAGCGATTTCCACAACCCTATCTGGTTGGCGACCCAGCCTGGCGACAATTGTTCTGCCTGAATGTCACCGGAGAAGTGATCGCCCTCGATAGTGATCTCGGTAATACTCTCTGGACTCAAACTCTGTTCGATGATTCAGTTTCCGATAATCTTCAGGCACAAACCGTTGCACCTCTGATATTTGAGCATTTACTAATCGTCACCTGGCAGATGCCGCAAAACAATCAAAACATGCTGCATTGCGTGGCATTAGATCGTCGAAATGGATTGCCTTGCTGGCAGTTAAAGCGTTCCCTGAGTACTGAATTCCTTGGTTCACCCACACCAGCAGTGCTAAATCATCAAGTTGTGCTGGCGATTCCAGGAGAAGAGGGCTCTGTCGAGTTACTACAAATTCGAACGGGTCGGTTCGTTGCAAAGTTGGAATCCTCAGGGAAATCTCAAACGGTTCACGAACTGCTTTATCAGTATGGACAGCTACTTGCCTTATCGTCTACAGAAATCAATCCGACAATGAAAAGTTGGGAGATTGATGTGTGGCGTTTAGTCGAGAGTGAATCGTCTCAGTCTTCCACGGCTCTGAAGACTCCTCAAAAGCTGGCTCATTTTGACTTGCAATCTTCTGAGATGGCAACTGCCTTATTGCATGGAGATGCCGTATTTGCTGCGAATTCAGCCGGAACACTCGAAGTCTTTTCCATTAAGCAGCAGAAAAGATTGCAT
>DOCI01000141.1:23503-27062 GCA_003503535.1 Planctomycetaceae bacterium | reverse complement strand
CAGAAAAGATTGCACGAATTGCCCACCGCCGAAGGAACGATGCCGCATCTCCAGTGGATTGATGATCAAGTTCTGCTCACCACCAATTCTGGACTTTGGCAGGCATATTCCTGCAAAAACAGTGCTTGCGAATTGCTGTACACTAAAAAATTTGGCAAGCAGATCCCGTTTCTACCCGCTATCTCCAAAAAGCAAATTTATGTTCAACACATAAATGAACTGACCGCTTTTGGCCCATACGATAATGGCGATGCAATCTCACAGCTGATGATACCACTTACCAAAATCGCTCAGGATGAGACCTCTGATAAACCTGATTCTATCCAAATAATACCGGCTGCAATCTCTTTATCACCTGGATATCAACAGGCGTTTCAGGTCCTGCTTTTTAATGACCATGGCCACTATCTCAAAACGCTTGACCCACAGGAGTTGACCTGGAATTGGAACGGTCCGGGGGAGATTTCTTCCGAGAAGGGAATCCTGACGCTCCCCATTGAGATCAATCATGACTCGAAAAGCATTCTGGATGTGGAGTTTGAATCGTTTCGAGCGGAATCAATCATTCGCGTGCATTCCCCGACAAAGCAGGTTATCGCACCGTCTGCTCCGTAAACGGAGAAGCGACCTGAATGGAGCCGCGTTGTTCAGTCGTTCGGAATTCTGCCCAGACGGGTTGGTGATCGGAAAGATCCAGAGCTTCCTGTGGCGAGATCTTCAGAAAACTGGCCATATCCAAAACTCCTGCTCTCCCAGTAAATTCGAGCGTGCTCTGATGATTCACGACGATATGATCATACTGCTTAGTTCCACGAGTATTCGTCGGGCCAGTTCCTGCAACAGAACGCAATAAGGGAATGTTAGTGAGTGGAGTCAGCTTCGAGGAATCGACATTGAGGTCTCCCAGAATAATGACATCATCTTCTTCAGGACGGTAAGTCGTGACAAAATTGTAGACGCCAGCCAGTTGTCCCACTTCATACTCCGCCTCATCGGGATCGGTGTGCATATTGACGAGCGTGAACGAAAATGGCTCGCCTCCTTCACCTGGCTTGCTGCGCATTCGGAAAGAACCGACAAAAGGCTCTCGATGCAATCGGTCCAGACGATCCTCAATGTTATAAATCGATCCTTGAACGGGTTCGATTAATGAGGAACGATAAACATAGGCATACTGCTCTTTACTGGATGTCCGACCGAGACGATCACCGATCAGATACTTGAAGTTGGCTCCCTGAGCATTGACCAAATCGACAAAATTCGGCAATACCGATTGATCGATCGAGCGAATTTCCTGAATGGCCACCAGATCGAACTGTCTGACCAGTTCGGCGAGCCTTTCCCGCACGACTGGTTTCTCCATTTTGGAAACGCCAAACACCTGAATATTGAACGTCGCAATTCTAATGGAATCTTTGGATGCGGCTGGAGGTTGGGACGTCGGCCCGGAAGAATTTTCTCCCGAGGTGGAGCCTGTCGAAACAGTCGGAATGCTGGGTAGAACATTGCCGAGTTGCAATTTCCCCAAAAAGGAGAACATTCCAACGATGAGAATTCCAACAGCAATCCACCAGGATGCTTGCGATTTTTTTTTAGCCATAAAACAGACATCCATGTCTGAAAAGTTCCCACGCTCAGGTAGCGCGTACAGTTGCCCATGAGCTTCATGCTCATGTCGAACGGGAACAATAAGCCGGGACGGAACTCATCACAAGGGGAGTCTGAAAGTAGATGTATTTCAGCATTCGATTGTCAAATTTGCAGAAGAAAAGGACTGAATTGCCAATCTCATCAGACAGATAATTTCACAGAGGATCAATTCTCATCCTCTATTTTTCTATTGATAACAACCTAAGAAATTATCAATAATAATGAGATGAATACCTCAACAGAAGCTATGGCATTTGGGCGCGGTCTCGATCCGTTATTGCAAATTCTTATCTCCGGCCATGAGAAAGAACTTGCCAATTTTCATCCGGATCCGCAGTTAGCAACAAGGATTGAACAACTTTCAGAAAAAGCCAATGAAGGAGAATTAACTCCTGAAGAAAAAATGGAATATCTGGGGTATGTTCGAGCCAATAAATTCATTGCCGTTCTACAACATCGAGCCAGAGAATTCTCTCTCATGCAAGAGCAGGATCAGGAATGATCAATGCTCAGTTGAAATCAGAAATTCGAGAGCGTGCTCAGCATAAATGCGAATATTGTCAACTTGAACAGCAGGATTCACCACTTGCTTCACTTCAAATCGAGCACATTATTCCTCGTAAGCATGGTGGATTGAGTCGATCAAAAAATCTCGCACTGGCCTGCATTGATTGTAATCTGCATAAGGGAGCCAATTTGACAGGTATTGATCCAGACTCAAACTTGATCACCCCCTTATTCCATCCCCGCGAGCAGAGTTGGGAAGATCATTTTGAATGGCATGGACCAAAATTATATGGAAAGACAGATATCGGTAGAACGACCATTCGTGTCTTAAACATGAATTCCGATGATCAAGTTTCCCTTCGTTCAATCAAGTTATTCACGAAGCTGGATTGATTAACTGATTTTTTCACGCCAGAATCTCAATCGGTATTCCCTTAAAAGCAGGCGTCTTGGATCTTGGATCCCGTGTTCGGGGAACCAGAATGTTGGCTTCGGGATAATACATCAATGCATTTCCCGCTTTGATACCCGGAAATTCGTAGACGAGAATGTTCTTCAACGCTCCTGCGACACTTTGAATGGTCACCTTTTGATTGGCTTTCAAGCCGAGTCTCGTGACATCCTCCGGATTCAGCAGCACTACATCCCTCCGGTCAACTCCGCGATACAAATCGTAATCTTCATACACGACTGTATTGAATTGACCTTCACTGCGAACAGTCATCAACTGCAGTTGATTGTCAGGGTTTGAGGACTTCACCGTATGCGGATGCAGTTTCGCTTTGCCACTCGGTGTGGGGAATTTTGGCGTGTGAAAAGTCCGCCCTTCAATCTGGAATTCCTTCTTGGTCTTGTCAATCTCTTTAACGGCTTGATAGCCCGGGATCACTGTGGAAATCATTTCCCGAATTCGGCCGGTCTGTTCCATATTCGACCAGTGAATTGGTCCCTCATCTCCCAGAACTTTGCTGGCCAGATGCGAAATGACTTCAATTTCACTTTTCGGTCCCTGGTGCCGACTCGGCCCGCCGTCGCTGAGGCGGACATAATTGAACATCGATTCCTGAGTCGTCGGCTGAGGTTCTTCATCGCGAGCGAGCACAGGCAGAATGATCGTCTCTTTTGCCAGGGCATGTGCATGACCGGTGTTTAAAGTTGTGCTCAGAGTGACTAGCATCTCCAGATTGGAGAGAGATTCCCGGGCAAACGTCGCATCGGGATTGGAGCCGAAGAGATTGCCCCCGAGACACAACCCGAATTTCATCCGCCCTGCATGGGCTTCTTCCATGCAGGCGAGTGTGTCGAGGCCGGTTTCGGTAGGCAGTTGCAACCCATAATTCGATTGCAGACGCTCAAAGATGGCTTCTTTGAGCTTAGGTGTCACGCCGACCGAACCGATACC
>DOCI01000141.1:4016-23457 GCA_003503535.1 Planctomycetaceae bacterium | reverse complement strand
ACGCAGACAGGCCAGATTCCCAATCGCCTCGACATTTTCGACCCCATTCGCATGATGTGTAATGCCCATCGTCCAGCAGAACACGGCGTTCTTCGAGTTGGCATAGATATCAGTGATTTGTTCAATTTCATCACTGGTGACTCCTGCCAACCGACTCAGTTCCTCCAAATCCTGTTGAGCCAGATGGTCCCGAAGTTCGGGCCAGCCTTCCGTAGCCGTGTTGAGGAAGTTTTCATCGTGAGCGCCTCGTTCGACAATGCGCTTCGAGATCGCAGTTAATAACGCCAGGTCACCGCCAATATTGGGCTGCACATATAATGAGGCGATTTTCGTCCCAAAAAGCAGGCTGATCGGGTCGCTTGGTACACTGAAGTTGACCATTCCTGGCTCGATGACCGGATTGATCACGATTATCTTTCCGCCCCTTCTCCGGACATGCTTGAGAGAACTCATCAGGCGAGGATGATTGCTCGAAGGATTGCCCCCAATAATGAAAACGAGGTCGGCATGTTCGACATCCTCAAGCAGCAGAGTGGCAGTGCCGGATCCGAAACTGTTCGTCAGGCCGACCCCGCTCGCCTGGTGACAATAATAACTGCAGTTATTGACATTATTGGTGCCGTAAAGCCGAGCGAAAAGTTGCAGCAGAAAACCGGCTTCATTGGAACTGCGGCCGCTGAAATACCAGAAGGTTTCCGCTGGGGTGAGTGACTTGAGTTTTTCTGCGATTTTCGAGAACACTTCTTCCCAGGAAATCGGCTGATAATAATTGTCGCCTGCTCGATAAATCATCGGCGAAGTCAGTCGACCGGCATGTTCCAGTTCACGAGGTGAAAACTGCTGCATTTGTGCAACCGAGTAGGTCGAAAAGTAATCAGCCGGGATGGCGCCCTGCATATCGGCGGCCATCGCCTGCAGACTTTTCTTGCAGACTTCGGGGAAGGATCCCAACTCATTGACCATGCCCCCTTTTTGTCCACCCATCCCCAACGCACAGGTTTTACAGGAATTGCGGGAACGCATCGCTTTCCAGAGTTTCCAGAGCCCACCCACTTCGCGGGACTTGGAAAACGTATAAAGAATGGCTCGCCAGCCACCGCCAGATTTCACTGGTTTCATTGTGCAATCTTCCTTCGTATCGAATCAAACCTTACTGATTGATTACTATAACACGAGAAGATGCGGATTACAGGGAACCTCAATCCAATTAAATAAGCAGGCTCGATTTTATTCGAACCTGCTTAATTATTATTGAACGGGATTCCGTTCGTTCGATTTCAAAACAAACTTACAACCCGACCAATTCCAGATCATTCTCGACCATCATTTTGACGAGTTGCTTGAAGTTGACTGTCGGTTCCCATCCCAGTTTTTCTTTGGCTTTAGTGGCATCACCCAACAGCAGATGGACTTCGGCTGGGCGATAGAACTTAGGATCAATGATGACGTGATCTTCGTAGTTCAGGCCAACTTCAGCGAAAGCGAGTTCGCAAAAATCGCGGACAGTCCAGGTTTCACCGGTCGCCACGACGAAATCATCGGGCTTTTCCTGCTGCAGCATCAGGTGCATCGCTTTGACGTAGTCGCCTGCAAATCCCCAGTCACGTTTTGCTTCGAGATTTCCCAGTGGCAACTTGTCGATTTCACCTTTTTTGATGCGTGCCACATACGAAGTGATTTTCCGCGTCACAAATTCAAAACCTCTGCGGGGTGATTCGTGATTAAACAGAATCCCGGAACTGGCATACATGCCGTAAGACTCGCGATAGTTTCGAGTCAAATCAAAGCCGGTCACTTTGGTGATGCCATAAGGCGAGCGGGGATAAAATCGGGTCTTTTCCGTTTGCGGCACATCCTGAGCATGACCGAACATTTCGCTGGAGCCAGCAAAATAAAACTTTGCCTCAGGCACAATATCGCGAACGCATTCGAGCAAATAATGAGTACCATCGATATTCACACGGAATGTCGAAAAGGAATCCTCAAACGAATAGGAGACAAAACTTTGAGCCGCCAGATGATAAACTTCATCCGGCTTCACTTCAGACAGCACATTGTACAAACTGGGAAAACTTTCCAGCGAAGCCGAGTGCAGATGCAGTTGATCGAGCACTCCGCTGAGCCGGTTCATCCGATGCGAAGGATCTTCCAGGGCGACCCTGCGGACAATGCCATGAACTTCGTATCCAAGCTCGAGCAAATGTTCGGCCAGATAGGAGCCATCCTGTCCAGTGATACCAGTAATTAATGCACGTTTCATTAAACTGTCTCAAAATAAATGTGGCTGATTTTAATGCAGAAAGCGCAAATGATAGGTAAGTTTACTCGGCGAAACTACCATTGAAACAGAAAGGAAGCGAACGATAGCTGATTTTCTCTGAAAAGACTCTATAATCAAATGGGAATTTCAATCGTTCAATGAATGGTTACGAATTCCAAACGAAATTAGGAATCAATTTTGCCGTGGAAACTTCCACTTGAAAACATCCGTGCCCATCAGGTAACGGACAACTGATAACGATTGGATCTGGTATGAGCGATACACATTCTTCCTCAAATTACGAATTGCCGAATATTGGCGGAAACCCTTCCAGCAAAGCTGAGGGAACGAATCCCGGTTCGTTTGCGTTGTCCCCCACGATTCAGGCCGGCCCCGAAGGCGCACGCACTTTTGCCTCGCCAGATACCCCCGGCATGCCGGCTCCCTCCGAGAAAACTGCCTGGGACTTCATGCCCGAAGGCTGGATAAAGAAAGATGGCTTTGAAACCGACTATCATCGAGCAGAGGCTTGGCAGGCTCCTGAAGGTTTCCAACCGATCACTCAGTTGGAATCGGCTCGAATGGGCATCATCACCCCGCAAATGGTGCGTGTTGCCGAACGTGAACCGCATCTCACTCCTGAGCAGGTTCGCGATGAAGTCGCAGCTGGTCGCATGGTCATCCCGGCTAACACTGTCCACTTGAGCCATCAGCTCGATCCCATGTGCATTGGTCGAGCCTCTTTAACCAAGGTGAACGCCAACATGGGAGCTTCACCGGTTTCTTCTGGAACCGATGAAGAAGTCGAAAAACTGCACTGGTCGATCAAATGGGGTGCCGACACCGTGATGGATCTCTCTACAGGTGGAGATCTCGACGAATGTCGTCAGGCAATCATCAAGAACAGCACCGTGCCGATTGGAACTGTGCCGATTTATTCGATGATCATTGGTCGTAAGCTGAGCGATCTGACTCACGAAATTATCCTCGAATCGATCGAACATCAGGCGAAACAAGGCGTCGACTATTTCACCATTCACGCAGGTGTCCTACGAGCTCATCTCGATTACGTTAAGAAACGCCTGATCGGAATCGTCTCCCGCGGGGGCTCTTTGCTGGCCAAATGGATGATCGATCACGGCGAAGAAAATCCAATGTATGTCCTCTGGGAGCAGATCTGTCAGGTGATGCGACAATACGATGTGACCTTCAGTATCGGCGATGGTCTGCGTCCCGGCGGCTTGGCCGATGCGACCGACCAGGCTCAACTGGCCGAGCTTTGCACACTGGGCGAATTGACCGAACGAGCCTGGCGACAGGGCGTGCAGGTGATGGTTGAAGGGCCGGGACACGTGCCTTTCGATCAGGTCGAATACAACATGAAACTGCAGCGAACCATCTGTCATGGGGCTCCGTTTTATGTTCTCGGTCCACTCATCACCGATATCTTCCCCGGCTACGATCACATCACCAGTTGTATCGGGGCGACCTCGGCGGCTTATCACGGAGCGAGTATGCTCTGCTATGTCACGCCGAAAGAGCACCTCGGCTTGCCGAAAAAAGACGACGTCAAACAGGGTTGTATTGCCTATAAAATTGCTGCTCATGCAGCCGACATCGCCCTTGGGATACCTGGCACACGCGATCGGGATGACGAACTGACCAAAGCCCGAGCCGCTCTCAACTGGGAGAAACATTTCGAGCTCAGTTTCGACCCCGATACCGCTCGTGCCTATCACGATGAAGACCTTGACGTCGACACTGACTTCTGTGCGATGTGCGGTCACGACTGGTGCAGCGTGCGGATTTCCCGAGAGATTGTCGAGTTTGCTTCCGGCAAAGATGAAAACTACGCCTGGGAAAAAGCCAGGAAAACAGCCGCTCTGACTCCGGAACAACAGGCCATCCTCAAACAGCGGGGGGTTCTCAGTCCCAATGAGATTCACAAGTTGGCGTCCAAAACTGTTAAAACGATGCCAGCAGACGATAAAGGGAAAGCCAACTGCCACAGCGACTATGTCGATGCTGATTCCGCGAAGGACCTGCAGGATGATTTGGTTGAGATTGAGGGGAAGTAGGGGTTTGTTGAAAGCTGTGAGGGTTGAAGGCAACAGTCCTCTCTCCTTGGGGAGAGGGTGAGGGGTGAGGTGAAATTCGTGTCATTCTGAATGAGGTCGTAGAGGGCATCGCCTCATCCGGCCTTCGTTCACCTTCTCCATCCAAGGAGAAGGGAAGAAAACGGCTCCCCCAAGGAGAAGGGAAGAAAACCGCACTCCCCCAAGGGTATGAATTTTAAAACAGAGAATAAAAAGTTATGAGTACTCCGTCGCGTTCTGGTGCAAAAAATGTTTTGGGGCAGCCGTTGATTACCTGCAGCGAATCCCCAATGACGGGTTTCTATCGCAACGGCTGCTGCGATACCGGAGCCGGTGATATGGGTGTGCATACGGTTTGCATCGAAGCAACGGCTGAGTTCCTTGAATTCAGCAAAGCCCAGGGAAATGATCTTTCGACTCCAATTCCGCAGTACGAATTCCCCGGATTAACCCCCGGCGACCGCTGGTGCCTGTGCGCAGTCCGCTGGAAAGAAGCCTACGAAGCTGGCAATGCTCCCAAAGTCATCCTCGAAGCGACGCACATGGCGACACTCGAATTCATCTCGCTCGAAGAGCTTCAGGAATACGCTACATCTGCAAATTGAAATAAGTAATTTGATTTTTTCAAGAGGAAGTAAGGTTTGTCGTATTTCTGAATATTAACCCACTTCTGAGATATTATCCCAACTTTACTCCCCGATGAGAAATCATGATTCTTCCTTATAAGATTTCGGACCTTAGACACGGGTATGCCATAATTAATTATTAGAGGCGGTCCTGTAATCCTTTAGCGACCGAAAAGAAACAGGCTTGGTACTCCATCTGCATTCCCCCTTTTTTCCGAAAGGAAATTTGCAGATGTTACACTTGTTCCGACGAACAGCAGTCGCTTTTCGAAAGACGGGACCCAAGACGGATTCCCCTTATGTTTTGTCTGATAACCAATGGAATTTGATCACTGATTTGTTTCCAGATCTACCGATGACTCGCCATGGTGGACGTCCCTATAATGCGAATCGAGCATGCTTCGAGGGTGTTCTTTGGGTATTGATGAGCGGGGCTCGCTGGAAAGATTTGCCGCGTTGCTTGCCTCAACGTCGGTCTGCCATTCTCGTCTCCAGCTGTGGATGAAAAATGGTCGGTTTCTGGAAGCCTGGCAGCGAATGATCAGGCGCTTCAAATTCTCTGGGCGACCTGCTTACTACTCTAAAACTTGTAGCCAAGGCCTGAAAGCACCCAGGCAGATTGAGAGAAGTAGGCTATTGCTAGCCAATAAATGTGACAAGAAAACGTCACCTCGATGAAAAAAATGAGGACTCTCAAGTCATTGCTGATTTTAGAGTTAGCATTGCTCCCAGAAGGACTTGAACCTTCAACCTACTGATTAAGAGTCAGTTGCTCTGCCAATTGAGCTATAGGAGCTTTTGACATAAACCATTGCATTTCATGGTTTTATGCCGTTTTTTTGCCATCAAATTCTGTAACCAAATCGTAACCAAACAGGTTGTAACCAAATGGCAATTCTGATGGTGATTTCGTAACCAAATTTTGGTTACGGGAGCGTAACCAAAATGACCCTCGATGTCACGTGATGGTTCACTGAAGATTCAAATTTTGTATTCTGCTTTTCAATCTTTGTAAATAAAACTTTCTCTAGATGGACTGGACCACCATAGCTTATAAAGTTAAAATCGACTCCAAAAGGAGTCTTCACATGAGCCAAGTTACAAAAATTGCAACTCCGTTTCAGTTGATGCCCGACCTCCCCGCTTGGGAGTTCACCGCACTTAAGGAATCTATCAAACAGCATGGTGTAATCATCCCGATTGTCAGAGATGAGAATGGAACGATAATCGATGGGCATCACAGAGATCGTGCTTGCCATGAGTTGAAGATCAAAGATGTGCCGACAATTACCCTCGCTGGTTTAACCGACGAGCAGAAGAGGGATCATGCTCTCGTCCTGAATCTTGTACGGCGAAAGATCACAAGAAAGCAGATGCGAGCAATCATTTCGTCTGAGCTTCGAAGAACACCAGACATCTCAAATCAATGGCTCGCTGAGATTGTGGGATCAACTGACAAAACAATTCAATCGGTTAGAAAGGAGTTAATTACAGCATCGGAAATTCCGAGCCTTGATGCCTACAGGGCGAAAGACGGTAAGAGGTATCCAGCTACCCGCCTTTATACAGAACGATTGAAACAGTCAGATCGGGTAAGATCCGCACTTGCCACTCTGGGTGACGATGCCCCTCGTAAGCCTGTCAGCCTAAAACTACTGGAACGTGAAGCCAAGAATAAAGAACGTACGAGTCAAATCCGAGGGCGATATCGCAAACCAGCGGAACATGCCCAAGTTCGATTGTATCACTCAACATTTCAGAAGCTCGAATCGGTCGCCCAGATCGAGGAGGATAGCGTCGACTTAGTTTTAACTGACGTTCCATACAACAGAGAATTCACTCAACAATTCGACGACCTTGCCGAATTTACTGCACGAGTCCTTAAACACGGTGGGGTGTTCGCTGTATATGTCGGCGTAATTCAGGTGGCGGATGCGATCAAATCTTTCGCTCGGCATCTCGACTATCAAGCAACGTCGTTTTCATCGTGGCTGGGTGCCGGGCCAGTTATCCAGCCACTCCAATGTGTGACTCAGACAACACCGATTCTTGTCTTCTCGAAGGGTAAGTGGACTCGAACGACTCGGTGGTACAACTGTTTTCACAATTCAGTTGCTGAACAAGACCTACATGAGTGGCAGAAACCCATTTCTGATACAGAGCATTGGCTCCTTTCATTCTCTGATCAGGACGATTTGATTTGCGATCCATGTGCAGGTTCAGGGAGCACCGCATTAGCATGTCATCGAAATGAGAGAAGATTTGTCGGATGCGATTGTGATCGAGATGCCATTCGTTTGGCTCAAACACGGCTCAGCAATGAAATGACAACGAAGATCAAAACAACAAAACTCTCTTTGGGAAAAAGATAAGAGACGCAGTGCTGTGTGAATTAACGCTTAGGGACCAGCCTCCAGCCGCATCAATCGATAGCCGCCTGAACTCAATCAGATGGCTTTTTTCATTTCCCACTGATTGAGGAGGCGGATATGCGAGTTCTTGTTACTGGCGGACGAAATTTTGGAGACATCGGCTTAGTTGAAAATGCTCTTAGTGAATTACATGCAACTAAAACAATCTCGGTTTTGATCCACGGTGCTGCTAAAGGTGCTGATGCCTTGGTCTGTGAATGGGCGAAGCAAAATTCAATAAACGTTCTTTCCTGTCCTGCTGACTGGAAGCGATTCGGTCGTGGAGCAGGGACGCGACGTAATCGTGACATGCTTACTCATAAGCCCGATCTGGTTATTGCATTCCCCGGTGGCCGAGGCACAGGGCATATGACTGAATTGGCTGAAAAGCAAGGTCACATTGTCATTCGTGTATGAACTACGAAAGCATTTTCATTCCGAGCCGTCCAGAGAAACAACTGGGCGGCATTTTTCGTGCTTTAAGAGGGACCATGTTTGCGAGAAATCAAACACTTCACTCTTAACAAAGGACACGAAAATGATTTTGATTAGCAGCGTAAAGGCAGAAAACGGCTGGCTCGGCAATATGTCACCATTTCCGATTGAACATGAGGATAAGACATTTCGAACAACTGAAGCATTATTCCAATACCTGAGATTTACCGACGACAGCATTATTGAAGAAATACGATCAAGGAAATCACCGATGTCGGCGAAGATGGCCACTAAGAAAAATCGCAGCCAGATGATCATCGAGCCAATGGGAGAGAAAGATCTAGACAATATGAGATGTGTGTTGAGACTGAAAATTGAACAACATCCCGAATTGATCGGTGAACTTCTTGCCACAGGTCAAGAGGAGATTATTGAGGATTGCACGAAGAGACCTCACGGTTCTGGAAAGTTTTGGGGGGCGGCATTCAAGGATAGCAAATGGATTGGCGAGAATTGGCTCGGATTCCTCTGGATGGAGATTCGTGAAGAGCTGCGAGGAGTGTGCCTGAAATAAGGGACACCGACGGTCAGCAGCAAAAAGTATAAGACGTTTACATACTAGAGGTAGTCCTATAACTTCTTGAGCATAGTGAACAAGATGCCGACGATCCAGAAGGCTTTATAATTTTGGGGATTGTATTCGTGTCGAACTTGCAATCGACGGAGATTTTTCAGCCAGGCAAAAGTGCGTTCCACCCGGTAGCGTTTCCGATAATAAGTGCGAATGGATCGACATTACCTGTTCCAGTTACATGTTCTGGATGTGAATGGCTCAAAGCCCAATTGCTGCCCACAGCGGTTCCTGATAATTTTGAGCCCACTCGCGGCCATAATGATCGAAAGCGACTTTAGGTGTGTCGCCCATTAATTCTGCCAGGACTTCGATCGAGCAGCCCTTTCCGTGATTCCAATAACCTGCCAGCATTCGATGCGCAAAAGTATGTCGGCAAATATAGCTCGAAGACTGCTTTCGAATCGGATCATCATTCCAGTCCAGGACTTTTCGTATCTGGCAGAAGCGTTGCACACCAGTCACTTTGAGCCAGGCTCCGCCTCGTGAGTTACGAAACAGTACCGCGTTCGGATCAGGACCAACTTCGTTAATTCGCCGTCGGGTTAACTCAGCGACCTAATCTCGAACTGGTATGACTCGTCTCTGACCGGTCTTGCTCGATTCCACCCGCCACATCATGCCACGTTCGGTTTCTAAAAACATTCGCGATCGTCATTTTTGCCAGTTCGCAATACGGTCTCAGACCTGTATGAATACAGGCGAACAGAAATTCGCCGAAGCATTTATCGGTAGCCGAGTACAGCAACTCGTCATCTTCCGGCGTAAAGGATAGTAGACGGGGACGTTGTGGCGGCTTTTCCATGCCCACCAGCGGGTTTTGTAATGCGAATTCTTCGACTGCCAGATTGAAGGCAGCCATCACGATCGAAAGTGCGTTGCGACGGGTGACTGGCGATTTCCATGTCGGTTTGCTTCCAGTGCCACGCCGATCCATGAGATTGGCGACGCTTTTTCTTGTTACGTTTTATGTGTCATTCTCGTTGAATGACAGAAACTCCTGGCGTTTGATTGACCGGCTGATGCCTGTCCCGGATACTCTATATGAGAGATTCCCGGCGTCATTGATCAATTCGCACTCAAAGGAGCCAATATGCTTTGGAAACTGACTCTGCCCCAGAATGCTCAAAACGAGTATTTCCGATATTTACTACACAGAAAAATTACACTAATACTGGCTGCATGGACATTGTGTCCAACAATTGGTTCGTTAAATACAGCTCTTTGTGCAGACAAACCGAATGTTCCTAACATCGTCCTCATCATGGCCGATGACATGGGCTTTGAGTGTGTAGAAGTTAATGGAGGCACTTCCTATAAGACGCCCCGTTTGAATCAGCTGGCTGAGACCGGGATGCGATTTACTCATGCGTATTCTCAACCAATCTGCACTCCTTCACGGGTTGAGTTGATGACTGGAAAATACAATCAGCGTAATTACATCCGCTTCGGAGTCCTCGATCCCGCTCAGACGACATTCGCTCAGGTACTCAAAAAAGCGGGCTACAAAACCTGTATTGCCGGGAAGTGGCAGCTTGAAGGAGGACTCGATGGGCCGCATCATTTTGGATTTGATGAATATTGTCTCTGGCAGTTGACCCGTCGTCCCAGTCGTTATCCCTGTCCCGGACTGGAAATCAATGGTAAAGAAGTCGACTTCCCTGGCAAATACGGGCCCGACATCGCCAGCGATTTTATTTGCGATTTCATTAAACGAAATGATGACCAGCCGTTCCTGGTTTATTATCCGATGATTTTGCCTCACTGGCCATTCGAACCGACGCCGGACAGTGAAGAATGGGATCCGAATTCCCAAGGGGCTGGCGGCAGCCAAAAGCATCCTGAATTTTTTGTCGACATGGTGAACTACACCGACAAAATGGTCGGCAAGATTATCGATCAGCTCGATGCCTCGGAGTTGCGCGAGAACACGCTCGTCATCTTCACAGGCGACAATGGCACTGCGACCAGTGTGACGTCCATGATTGACGGGAAATCGTTTCAGGGGGGTAAGGGAAGTCCGACTGATGCCGGGATGCATGTCCCGATGATTGCCAACTGGCCCGGCACGATTTCCTCAGGTCTCGTCAATGAGAATCTCGTCGATTTTACCGACATCTTCCCGACGCTGATCGAGACCGCAGGCGTCGCTCCTCCGGATGATTTGGAACTGGACGGTAAAAGCATTCTTCCTCAGTTACTGGGCAAAAATACGGAACCACGCGAATATATTTATTGCTGGTATGCCCGCAACGGAGGCAAAACGGGCGATGAATTCGTGCAGAACAAGACGTTCAAGTTTTATCGAGACGGACAATACTATAATATTGCGAATGATCCACGGGAAAAAACGCCGCTGGATGTGAACATCCTCAGTCAAAAGGCTCAGGACAATCTGATGAGTCTCAAACAGGCCCTGTCAAAATACGATAATACACGGGTGATGCTGCCGGAACCTTATCAGAAACAAATTTCTCCCGTTGAAAAGAATCCAAAGAAGAAAAAACAGAAGAATTCCCAATGAATAAGAAGGTCCTCAGCGTTGGTCAGTGTGTTCCCGATGATGGAGCTCTCAAAAATTATCTGACCACTCATTTTAATGTCGAGTTCACACGTTCACCGAACAAAGAAGATGCCCTGGCCAAAATCCGAACTCAGCCTTTCGATTTGATTACCGTGAACCGCAAGCTCGATGAAGACTATTCCGATGGGATGGAAGTCATCAAATCGATTCAGTCCGATCCCGATATCAATACGACTCCCGTGATGCTGGTGACGAATTATCCTGAGTCGCAGGATGAAGCGGTCGCAGCAGGAGCTGAGTATGGTTTCGGAAAACTCGAATACAACAAACCGGAAGTTCTGGAACGGTTGAAGAAGTATCTCGGGTAGATAGTCATCGATAATGAAAAGTTAAGTCCCCCCTCCCTCTGGGAGAAGGATATGAAATCACTCCCCGCCTCTGGAAAAAGTATGCCTGCTTACGAACAATCACGAATGATGAAAGCGATCCGGTGTGAGCCGGTCGATACGACACCGGTCTGGATTATGCGACAGGCGGGACGCTATCTCCCGGAATATATGGCGGTCCGAAGCAAAGTCACATTCATTGAACTTTGCAAAACACCGGAACTGGCAGCCGAGGTGACATTGACCGCTCAGCAGGTTCTTGGCGTTGATGCCGCGATTCTCTTTGCCGATTTACTCCCCATGCTGCAGCCAATGGGCATGAACCTGACCTATGAAAAAGGAGAAGGCCCCAAGCTGCACAACCCTTTGCGAACTTCTGCCGATGTCGATCGGTTTCAGGAACTCGAAAATGTCGATGAACTCGGGTTTGTGTTCGATGCTGTCAAATTGATTCGAGCCGGTTTGCCGGAAGACATTCCTCTGCTCGGCTTTGCCGGGGCTCCGTTCACTTTGGCTTCTTATGCGATTGAAGGCAGCGGGAGCAAGAATTACATCCACACCAAAACAATGATGTATACCGATCCCGGCAAGTGGGATGCGATCATGTCCCGGCTCTCCAATACCATCATCCGCTATTTAACGCGGCAGTTCCAGGACGGTTGTCAGGCGGTTCAACTTTTTGACAGTTGGGCCGGTTGTCTCTCGCCGGATGATTATCGACAATACGCCTTGCCCTATACAAAACGTATCATTGCAGCGGTTTCCGAACATGGTCCTGTCATCAATTTCCTGACAGGCAACCCGGCTTTGCTTCCCTTGCAGAAAGAAGCGGGCGGACGTGTGATGGGCATCGACTGGCGCTGCGATCTCAAGGAAGCCCGTGAACTGTTTGGGTATGATGTCGCTGTGCAGGGACATCTCGATCCGGTTACGCTGTTTGCCGATATCCCGACGATTCGCGAGAAAGCCAAAATCGTGATGGATAAAGCAGCCGGTCATTCCGGACACATTTTCAATCTGGGACACGGCGTAATGCCGGATATGAAGCCGGAGAATGTGAAAGCACTCGTCAATATTGTCCATGAACTGGGTGCGAGCAGATGAACGAGAGTCCTCAGACTCCCCTTCGCTGGGCTGTGATTGGCGGAGGATTGAGCGGTCTGGCTGCCTGTCAGCATCTGCTTACAGTGAGTAAATCGAAGTCTACTCCAGTAGAGATCGATCTGTACGAAGCATCTGACCGGCTCGGCGGCGTCTTCGGCACGATTGAACAGGATGGATATCTGCTCGAATCGGGAGCCGATATGTTTATCACCAATAAACCTGCAGGATTAAAGCTGGCGAAACAACTCGGCCTGGAAGATCGGTTGATCGAAACCGAAGCGAGCTATCGCAAAAGTATGATTTTGCGTGAAGGTCGTCCGGTCCCGACGCCTGCAGGTTTCGACTTGATGGCTCCCCGTCAGCTGCATCCATTTCTGAAATCTCCGATTCTCTCCCCAGCAGGAAAACGTCGTGTCTTAAAAGAATACTGGATCGAACCAGATCCCAAAGAGGATGAATCTCTGCAGGATTTCGCAGTTCGGCGATTTGGCCGCGAGGCTTTTGAGCGCATGATCCAGCCAATGATCGGTGGGATCTACACAGCTGATCCCGTAAAACTCAGCTTACGGGCGACATTGCCACGGTTTCTGGAAATGGAAAAGCAATACGGGAGCGTCCTGCGTGGACTTAAGCTTCACTCAGAACAAGAAAATAGTGCCGATGCCATTGTTAATAATCAGGCCAGTGGAGCCCGCTATGGCATGTTTCTTTCGTTTGATCGAGGCATGACTGTACTGCAGGACGCTCTTTTTGCGTCCATCGAAAATAGCATCACGCTCTATAAAAACTCCTCGGTTGAGAATATCACCCTGCGAGATAACAGGGGGTACGATGTTTCTATTCAAAATGGACAGACGACCCGCACTTATGATGGCGTGATTCTGGCAGCGCCGGGCTATGTCGCCGGGAAACTTGTCGAAGGACTCAATTCGGAACTTTCCTCCGAATTGAACGCGATTCCGTACGCCTCAGCTGCGATAGTGGTTACTGGATATCCACTTTCACAGATTCAACATCCAATGGAATGCTTCGGCCTGGTGATCCCAGCCGTTGAGAATCGAAAGGTTTTAGCCGTCTCCTGCACAAGTCGTAAATTTCCCAATCGTGCTCCAAAGGGATCAATTCAATTGCGAACATTCATCGGCGGAGCCCTCCAGCAACATCTGCTCGAACAGAGTGATGACGAGTTGCTGGCAATGACGCAGCAGGAACTCCGCGAGATATTTGGTGTCGAAGGAACTCCCGAAACAACCCGCGTCGTCCGCTGGAATCGAGCGATGCCTCAGTATCATATAGGCCATCTCGATCGAGTCCGCCGCATTCGCAGGCAATTGGAAAAACATCCGGGACTAGCCGTGGCGGGGAATGCGTTGAATGGAGTCGGGATTCCGGATGTCATTCAAACTGCTCAAGCCTCAGTCGAAAAATGCTGGACTGAGATCATCGGAGCAGATTGAAAAATCACGCTTGAACGTTATGCGCGAAATACCCGTTGCAGCTCTTCAAGTGAAGTCACTCCCTCGGCTACGAGTCGCAATCCCTCATCCTTGAAGTTGGACATGCCTTCTTCACGCGCCTGGGCTTTGATGGCAGAAGCATCCTTACCCGCAGCGACAACTTCCTTCATGCCATCGGTCATTTCGATAAGTTCGATCATTGCAGTGCGACCAAAGTAACCGCTACCCCCGCATTTACGACAGACACGCAAGTCTTCTCCATCTTCAGCCTGAGGAGGACGGAAAAGTGTTTGGACTTCTTCCGGTAAGCCAACCTTTTTGATCAACTTGGGATTCGGGCGATAGGGCTGCTTGCACTTGTCGCAAAGTTTACGAATGAGTTTCTGTCCGAAAACACCATTGATCTTCCTGGCGACAATTTTTGGATCACCAGCAACCTTGTAAAGCCCTGGAATCGCAGAAGACGCATCTCGAGCGGTCATTTCTGATACGAGTGTAATTTCATCACACTTTTCAAAGGCCTGCTTGATGGTTGTTTCATTGTCGAACGGTTCGACATATGCGACATCCCCTTCCATCCGAATCAATCGTTGGAGAGCTGTTTCGAGATCATCAGTCTCTCTGCGATCAAACTGTGTCACACTGCCCAATTCGCGATGACCGACATCAATCAAGGCAAACGTCGCCCGCACATAGGCATCAATTCCCCTCACGATGGTAAAGGCGAGCGAAGTCACTTCAGAGTCCGGAGGGCCTGCAGCGAGTACGATTCCTTTTTCGTTTGTCAATTCTCGAATTTTATCGATGGTCGCCTGGCTGAATTCGAGTTCTGAGGGAGAATATTTCGCATTTTTAACATCAATCAGATTGACCGTCAGTCGCTCGGCTCCACCGCCAAGCGGTTTCGTATCCATCATCAGCAGATATTTGCGGTCATCAAACTCGGCTCGAATTCCGCCCGATTGAGCTTCTTTGCGTTTTTTGACATCCATTCCAGAGACCAGCTTCAGGCACTGAATGACCGCCATCCCCTCCTTGCTGCTCATCCGTCCGCCGGCAAAACCAACTCCATCCACATAAAGTTGAATAACTGCCCGTTCACCTTTTGGCTCGATGCGAATTCGCTCTGCACGTCGTTCGAGAGCGTCCGTCACTATTTCTTTGGCGCGTAGTAGTCCGACTTGAGCCAGTCGGGCATGTTCTGAGATATCGACTTCGACTCCACTGAAGGTCCCCTGAAACATGACGAGTTCGACTTCGTCTTCGTATTCGTCTTCTTCTTTCTTCTTACCAAATCCAAAAATCACCGGACGGACTCCGCTCTATGTTTAATGAGATGTAGGCTAGTGGTTTGTTCCGATTAAAACTTCGGGTAGTGTGCCACTGGCTCCGCCAGTGCAAGTCGAGATACGGTATTAAGTTACGATGCACTGGCAAAACCAGTGCCACGCTGGCGTTTTCTCGAAATGAAATACAGACTGCATATTAATATAACAGCATCCATTCTTTAATTGATCATGACAAACAGATTCAGGACTTCAATCCATAGTTATCCAGAGTTTTCTTCAGGCTTTCGACGCCAGCCTGCTCAAGAGGTGTCAACGGCAAACGCAAGTCGCCCGTATCGCGACCGAGGATTTTCATCGCTGCTTTGACAGGAATTGGATTGGTCGCGAGCGAGAGCATATCCCGACACAAGCCAAACAATCTATAATGCAGCTTACGAGCTTCGTCCCATTTGCCAGCGCTGGCAGCTTCGACCATCGCTTTGACATCTTCAGGAACGATATTCCCAACGACTGAGACGACACCACTGGCACCAAGAGACATCAACGGCAAAGTCAGGCTGTCATCACCTGAGAGCGAGGTCAATTCTGTTGCGGCCAGCACCTGAGATGCCTGATCCATGGAGCCGGTCGCTTCTTTAACGGCGACAATGTTCTCCAGTTCGGCCAGTTTGATAATCGTTTCCGGTTCGATATTCTTGGCAGATCGTCCGGGAATGTTGTAGACAACAACCGGCAGTTCCCCTTCCTCGGCAACCGCTTTGTAGTGTTCGTAAAAGCCGGACTGCATCGGCTTGTTGTAGTAAGGAGAGACGATCAATGCTCCATCGGCTCCTGCTTTCTTAGCCTGCTTCGTCAGACGAATGGCCTCAGCCGTACTGTTCGAGCCAGTCCCTGCCATCACTTTGGCGCGACCATTGGATTGCTCGCAAGTGATTGCAATCACGCGGTCGTGCTCATCATGGGAAAGTGTCGGGCTTTCTCCAGTCGTGCCACAAGGAGCCAGTGCATCGACACCGGCTTCGATCAACTGATCGACCAGTTTACGCAGCCCTGCCTCATCAACTTTGCTATCTCGGAAGGGAGTGACCAACGCCACAGTCACTCCCCGAAACATCTCGCCCTGTCGTGCCATTTGATAACCTGTTTTTCGTCTGTCAAAAAGTTCTGTTCAATGGTCGGACAGAACTCACTGTGTAAGGTTCGATTTGATTTGAATTTGATTCTGACATGCCTTGAATTAGCGGGTTTTCCAGTCGATTTTCGACATTTCAGCCAACGCCAGAATCAAGGCCTGAACACCATCGCGACCATGACCAATCGCCTGCAGTGAAATATAAAGTTGTTGAGCCAATGCCAGTCCGGGCATTGAAATCTGCATCCTTCGAGCTTCCGCCAGAGCGATGCCCATATCTTTGATGAAATGTTCAACAAAGAAGCCGGGATCGAAATCGTTGCCCATCATGCGTGGACCATAATTCGCCAGTGACCAACTCCCGGCTGCTCCAGAAGAGACCGATTTCATCACTGTTTCCAGGTCGAGACCAGCTTTGTATCCGTAGAGCAATGCTTCGCAAACGCCGATCATTCCGGTCGCAATCAATGTCTGATTCACCATTTTTGTGTGCTGACCAGAACCCGCTTTCCCCTGATAAACAATCGTTTTCCCCATCGCTTCCCAGCAGGGCTGCAGTGCGGAGACGATCTCTTCATCGCCGCCAATCATGATAGAAAGAGCGGCATTCTTTGCACCGACATCGCCACCGGAAACCGGGGCATCGACCGCATGAACCTGTTTTGACTTGGCCGCTTCATAAATTTCCACTGCCAGAGAAGGCTCGCTGGTCGTCATGTCGACAAGAACAGAACCACTTTTTGCCCCGGCCAGCATCCCCTCTTCGCCGAGAAAAACTTCGCGGACATCACTCGGAAAGCCAACAATCGCGAAGACGACATCGGAATTTTCCGCGACCGCTTTGGGACTCTCGCACCAGGAAGCTCCCTTGTCGAGCAGTGGCTGAGACTTCTCTTTGGTTCGTGAGTAAATCGACAAAGAGAAGCCGGCATCGATCAAATGACCAGCCATACTCTTGCCCATCACGCCAGTACCGATAAAACCAAGCTTTGTCTCTCCGGGTTGAATTTTCATAGAAGGAAGCATCCTGTGTAATCTTGTGTGTTCTCAAATATAGTTGGTGTCGTGAATCACGATATCATGCCAGTAATAAGCAATTCAGTATAATCGCTTCAGTAGCGGTTTGCATCCACTGGGAAGAGATTCCTTTGCGGAGTTTTCCCAAATCCACATCAACAGGATTTGATGCATAAGCGACGGGTGGCTGGGGTCGAACGCAGCCACCCATGAATAATTTAAACAGAAGGTGTAGGTCAGGCAGTGCCTGACCTACACCTGTTTGATAATTTCGAACTGAAATTTATGTCGCCGGGCGATCCATCACGAAGTTGATCAATTCAAACTCAGCTGAGCGGCAGGCGTCGTACAACTGAACGACTTCGCCAAGTGGGACATCGTCGTCAACATCGAGCAGGACTGGACTGTCCCGCGAAATTTCCGAGAGAGCTTTCAACGTTGGAATGAACTCCTCGAATGAAGTGAAAATGCGTCCATTCATTTCAATCAGACTGCGGGAGTTTTCCGGGCCCTGGAACAGCCGGAGTCGCACTTCGGTCACCCAGCTTTCGGTCGGTTCAGTTTGCTGAGCATCGACACTTCCGCTGGCCAGTTCCGTAGGCAGGGACATTTCGACCACTTGGTCGGTCGCCACACAGACAAAAAAGACGAGCAGCAGGAACACGATATCGATCATCGGCGTCATTGTCTGGTCTTCGCCAAGATCGCGATCGGATGTCAGCACAGAGCGGATTCGCATTGCTTATTCTCCTCCGACCCTTTCAGAGTTCTATTATGGGTGTCAAATAACTTTAACGCACTCCGTTGTCGTGCTTTACCACTTTCACTGAAAGTCATTAACACGTGGATGTACTAAGATTCTGGCACAACCGTAAAACTGACTTTTCGCAAATTGGCTTTCGCACAGGTTTCGAGAATCGGCTTAATGAATCGATACTCGGCTGCTGCGTCGCCACGAATGCGAACCTCCTGTTCAGGATCATCCGCGTTTCGGGGTTTTTCGACTTGCAGCAATATTGCTTCCAGCTCTGACCACGGTAATTGGCGGCCAGCCAGCAAGTAAGAGCCATTGCTCAGAATGGTGATTGTCATTCGTCGTGGAGAAATCGTCTCGGGATCCTCAGCTTGAGTTGCTTCAGGCAGATTGACTGCTTCGAGCGTTTCACTTTTCACAAAGTGAGTTGCGACCAGAAAAAAGATGATCAGCAGAAAGACGATGTCGATCATCGGCGTGATCGCAAATTTGAGGGAACGAGATCTGTGGGCGACTGCCGGCTTCATGTCGTCCCTTTTGTCGAGGCGGGAGTTTGTGAAACCGTTTTCCGCTTGAGTCGAGCTTTTCGATATCCGGCAAAAACCTGCTCGGCCAGCAGCGAAGTTTCGAAGACCATTTCATCAACTCGATTTCTCAGCAATGCAAAACATCCCAGAGCCGGAATCGCGACACTCAGACCCATTAGCGTGGTGACGAGAGCGAAGGAAATCCCGGGAGCGAATTCAGAAACGGACGGGCTGGCCTGCGACTGGAATTCGAGAAACGCCTGGATCATCCCCCAGACGGTGCCGAGCAGTCCGAGCATGGGAGTCAAAGTGCCGATAACGTTGAGGTATTCCACTTTCCGCATCATGCGTGCGGAATGTTCGGCACTGGCATCTTCCAGAGCTTTTTCGACGACCGTATTTCCCAATTCAATTTCAGAAAGACCGGCCTGAATCATATCGCCGAGAAAACAGGGGCTGTCTCGACAAAGCTGATTGGCTTCCTGAAGTCGGCCTGCAGTGATCAATTCATGAGCCTGCTTGGCCAGCGCGACCGGTGCCAGATTCCCACGCCTGAGCATGAGGAGGTCTTGCATGATCAATGTGACCATCACCACACTCATCCCGATGATGATGTAACCAACAACTCCGCCCGCTTCGAGCAACTGCTGCCAGTCCATGGCTGGTTTTCCATCAACGGTTTGGGCGAGAACGTAATAAATCGCGTTCGTCAAAACGACTTCCTTGTTGTTATTTCAGTGTTGATGATTCGATGTGGATCATGTCACATGATTTGATTGATGAGGGTGGCGG
>DOCI01000141.1:624-3826 GCA_003503535.1 Planctomycetaceae bacterium | reverse complement strand
GAGAGCGCCCCCGCCACCCACGTGTATTGTTCATTCGTTAATCGTAGATTTATCACTCCGTCACTTGGATTTCGAATAAATTTGGCCAGTTTTTTCCGGTGACATACAATTTGCGATTCACTTCATCCCAGGCAATTCCGTTATAAACCGCTTCTCGATTCAAACGGACGGTAAGAGGTTTCAAACCTCCGAGGTCAACATAGCCTTTAACACGACCGGATCCCGGATCGATCCGCACGATTTTATCCTGATGCCAGATGTTCGCCCAGACTTCGCCCTGGATATATTCCAGTTCATTCAGATCATCAATCGTGCGTTTGCCATCGTGAACGGTGACTCGTCGTTGAACCTTGAATTCTTTGGGATCGTAAAACCGAAGCGTCGCCGAGCCATCGCTCATGATCAGCGATTCGCCATCAAACGTCAGCCCCCAGCCTTCGCCGGCATAGCGAACAGTTCGAGTGAGCCGGAGTGTTTCCGGGTCGTAGACAAAAGCAACACGGTTTTTCCAGGTCAGCTGAAACAATTCGCCATTGGCGATAGCGATTCCTTCGCCGAAGTACTGTTTGTTGAGTGAGACAGAATTCAAAACTCGTCCGGTCGAAAGATCGATCCGCTGCAGTTTTGATTCACCAAACTGCCCGGTGCCTTCGTAGAGGATGCCATCGTGGATCAGCAAACCCTGCGTAAAATCACTCCGGTTATGATCATACTTGGCAACTTCACGATAGCGCCAGTATTCGATTTGCTGAAAGTTACCCGCTGCCCAGGAAACCCCAAAGCCAATCAGCATGGCTGCAAAAATAGCGACCAGTGCCAAAGGGCGTTGCCAACGACCTTTCGGTTTCGCAGGTTTTTCCAAGTCCGAAGTCATTTGTGATCCATCAACAACGAGAGCATCAATAGGACAGGCTTCCAGCCTGTCGATCGAACATTTACACCTTAAGAGATTAACTGTTCCGAGTCATTTGTGTCGACCCGAGGTTCCTGGCCGCGGAGGACACTGTTTCCAGAGAACAGATTTCGCTGGTCGATCGCAGGTGGATTGAGCCAGTCTTCTTCGTTGAATTGTCCACTTTGACCGTAGGCAGCCAGAGCATTTCCGTAGCAAGTCAGTTCAACATCTTTCTGGGGAATGCCGCGATCGAGCATTAATTTCGCTGTTTTCGGCACGGCCAGTGGATCGGAAACGCCCCAGTCGGCTGAAGAATCGACGATAATTCGTTCCGAGCCGAATTTTCGCACGACTTCCACCATCCGCTCATTGCCCATTTTAGTCTTTGGATAAATCGTGAAAGCGGCCCAGAAGCCTCGATCGAGCACTTCCTGAACGGTTTCTTCGTTGTTGTGATCAATCACAACCATGTGCGGCGGGACACCGAGTTCTTCAGCGATGTCCATACTCCGCTGGGTTCCCTGCTTTTTATTGCGGTGCGGAGTGTGAATCATCACCGGAAGTTCGACCTGCTGAGCCAGGATGATCTGTTCTCTCAGAAAGCGTTCCTCGGCATCGGTCATATCGTCGAAGCCGATTTCCCCGACTGCAACCACGCCCTCTTTTGCCAGATAGAGCGGCAGGATTTCCATCACTTCTTCTGCCAGGGGAACATTATTAGCTTCTTTGGAGTTCAGACCGATGGTGCAGTAATGTCGAATGCCAAATTGAGCGGCTCGGAAGCGTTCAAATCCGACCAGGCTCGAATAATAATCCTGAAAGGTGCCGACGCTGGTGCGGGGTTGTCCAAGCCAGAATGCCGGTTCGATGACGGCAACAATCCCGGCTGCTGCCATTGCTTCGTAATCATCGGTTGTGCGGGCGGAGACGTGAATATGGGGATCGATAATTTTCATGGCGAGCCTTGCCCTGTCCGGGCTATGTATTGGTGTTCAATTTTCTGCAAGACTCCATCTTGTATTTTCAGACAGTCTCTGTCAATCGGTCACTCGTTGAAGCGAGGGAATCATAATAGGAACCTGCAGCATCGCCCGGCCTTCAATGTCACATACACTGAATACTACTGTTGGAGTTTCCGCTTCCCAGTCGATCAGGATTATTCCAAAATTGACTTCGTTATACAACAGGCCATATCGCAACGAATTGAGTTCGTTCTGATATTTTCGCGGAGCATTCAAACTGCTGGAGGTCATTTCCAGGAGTGGATAATTTCCATCACGATCCAGCTTGCAGAACTCAGCTGCATGGCGATCTCCACTCAGAAAAACGACTCCTTCGGAGTTTGTTTTCTCAATGAGCTTCAAGAGACGTGCTCGTTCTGTCGGAAGATTTTCCCATTTTTCGTATCGCTGTTCGAGAGGTAACACCTGAATACTGGAGACGATCAGTCGCAGTTGAGCGGGAACCTGCAGTTGTTCCTCCAGCCATTTCCATTGAGCCTCACCGAGCATGTCTGCATTCGGATCATCGGTCGGACCATAAGGCCCGGAATGCCCTTCAGCCGTGGGGGATTGATCCATGATTTTCTTAAGTGGAGTCCGGAAGTAGCGGGTATCCAGCAGAATAATGTGAACCTGCTGACCAACTGGCCCATAAAGATAGGAGGCATAAACTCCTTCACGCGTCCGGCGAATCGAATCCTCGGGTTCATCCAGAAAATCGAGAAACAGTTGCTGAGAACCAACTTTCTGAGGATATTCAAGACCGGCATCGTTCTTACCGTAGTCGTGATCATCCCAGGTGCCGATGACAGAACACTGTTTTCGCAAAGCCGTGTATCCGGGTTGTGATTTCTGCTTTCCCCACTTCTCGGCCAGCACGTTCAGATCTTCGGAATCGCCATAAATATTGTCACCCATGTAGATAAACAGATCTGGATCAGCTGCGACAATCGCTTCCCAAATTGGCTGCGGCAAATCCTGCTTGGAACAGGAACCACACGTAATTCGATCCAGGCGTTTGGGGAAAACGAAATCGACATGAGGTTCTTTTCCAGAAAGTGAATTCGAGAAAAGGACAATTACGATCACGGTCAAGAAAATATTTCGTACTGTCATTGCTGTGCCTGATGAATCGAGGTGAGTGAATTTGCCTGTCGAACAGGCACTGCCTGATAGGTTAGTCGAAGATCGCCGAACTGCGTCAATCCATGCCTGACTGACGATGCTTTGCGATAGCGTAAATTGCTCTAGTGCATTTTCAAAAATGAACTGCAGCGTAAGGCAGGAGCAAACTCGGTGTTTTAAG
>DOCI01000141.1:0-460 GCA_003503535.1 Planctomycetaceae bacterium | reverse complement strand
GCGACTGCAGAAACCATTTGGAAGTGGTCTAAATATCTGTGGCCGCGAGAAAGTTCGTAATCAGTTCATTCACGATAGCTGGTTTTTCCAGCGGTGCCATATGACCAGCACCCATGATCAATTCAAACTGAGCATTCGGGATTTGTTCTGCAATCTTTTCCATGTCCTGAGCTGTCGTAATTTGATCTTCTGCACCACAGATTACGAGAGTCGGAACCGCAATGTCCGACAATGTGGAGGACATATCCGTCCGGGCGGCCATTCCGAGAGCCGCTGCCGCGATGGCTTGAGGATCGGTTTTTAAAATCACATTTCGCGTCTGTTCAACAATCGGCGAGTCGGCTTGAATCGTCGCAGCCGAGAAAAGTTTCTGAAGCATTCCGTCGACGAAAAATTCCGGTCCTTCTTTCAACACCCGTTCTGCCAGTTCCAGGCGCTTGGCTCGCGTTGGTTCGGCATC
>DOCI01000106.1:1675-7357 GCA_003503535.1 Planctomycetaceae bacterium | reverse complement strand
GCAATCGGTGCGTAAGCCCTGGACCGCACCGCCAGCACCCACAAAGCATTCCTGAAACTAGCCAACTGCGTAATCAGCTCCCGAGCAATCGTTTTGTTAGGAGTTCTTAATAGTGGGTCTTGAATAATTATTAGTAAAATTGGACGAAGTTCCTATTTATACTGTAACGTTTCCTCGTGGTTTGTGTTGTCACAATATAGCTGGTTCTCTCGATGTTTGATCGGACAGCGGTTTGGCATCTGGAAAGAGTTCTTTTTCTTGACGCGTAGTATTAAAAATGAGGCGATCACGGAGTGGGTGGTGGACACCGCTCCCCGTGCGCTCGCGTATGCGATTAGCCTCGTGCGGGACGTCAGTGTTGCTGAGGATCTCGTTCAGGACTGCTACCAGAGACTTTTCGCGAAAACTGAACAATATAATTTGGAGCGGGACGGAACTCGAATTCTGTTTCGATCCATCACTAATTCTTGTATTAACTGGACAAGCCGAAAACCTCCTGTTTCCGGCTTGGTGGTTGAACCCGTCGAGAAGAAGTGTCGCAGTCCATTGGAATTAGCAATCGGAAACGAATTGGCGGTTGCTGTTGATCTGGCGCTGGTGGAGTTGCCAGTGGATCAGCGGGCCGCCATCGAATTGAGTACTCTAGGGCATTCCTCGCGTGAAATCGCCGAGATCCTCGAAATGACTCCCGGGAATGTCCGGGTTCTGCTTCACAGAGCTCGTTCGCATCTGGAGGAGCAACTTCAAGAGTATCTGGAAAATTAAATACCATGACCGATCCTCAATATCCAAAATCTAATGCGTTAGACAAGCATGCCACAAACAAACTTGTGGGTGACTATCTCGACCATGTCTCTCAACAGGTTGACGTCGCAAAGTTCGCTGGTCGGGTGACGTGTCAGCTTGGGCTTGTTGATTCCCGACCGAAATTGCCCAACCGGATCTGGTTCCCACGTCGACTGGTAATCTCAGCGGTTACTGTGATGTCGATCGTGCTCGCTTTTCTTGGCGGACGTTCGCTCGGTCCGTGGCAGATTCAGGCAGCAACGGTTTTGCGAGATGCTTATTCTGTTCATTCCCGACCGGTGGATCGCTGCTATCGAGTGTTGTTCTCTCCCGATCCTGACTATTGGGATGGTCGCAATATTCTGCGCGCTCCCTCGGAAACGGTCCTTTGGACACGAGGAGATCGCTTTTGGGCCGATTCAAAAGTCGGCGACATCGAGATCGTGTACGGTCGGGACGAGAAAGGCAAAGCCTGGGTCAGCCCGAATCGCACCACCGGGATTCGATTCGGCAAGGAAGGTGAAAAGCTCCCCGATCACATCGAAATGTACTGCGCGGTCAATTCGATGACTTTTCCCACACTGGTCGAAAATGTGCTGGCCGATTTTGATCTGCGAATCGACTCGGGTCCGCAGGGGAGCGAAAAATTTTCAGCAACGCAGGCGCGCGGGTCGGTCGTTTGGGCATCGCTCAAAGAAGGTCACACACATCCGCTGATCTCGACTGCTTTGTTCGAAGTCGATCACTCGGGGACTCTCGCGAAGTTGGTTTTGTGGACTGTCGATGGGGGGCAGCGTCGGGGGACGATCACATTCACATTGATTGACACCGATCATCTGGGAGATGAGCAATATAAATTGTCAGCTCATCTTGATGGGAATGCCAAAGTCAGAACACACGAATTCAATGCGGAATATCCATTAGAAGATTCCGGGAGCAGGTAAATGAATTTCCTCAAGTTATTTTCTGCAGCATTTGCTTCGTTGCTATTCGCTGCTGCAAGCATGGCGGCAGAACCGCGGACATTGGCAGAACCGAGTCTCGCTGCTGAGTACTCGACAGCGGAACTGTCATTTTTCGAATCGAAGATTCGGCCCGTATTAATCAAGCATTGCTACGACTGCCATTCTCTGAAGTCGGGACTTGCGGAAGGCGGCTTGCGACTTGATGATCGCGAAGCGACACGTGCTGGCGGCGGACGCGGACTCTCTGTGGTCCCTGAGCATCCGGAAGCCAGTCTCTTGCTGACTGCCATTACGCATCAGGATGTCGATCTTAAAATGCCACCGGAACAATCGAAGCTTTCCGCTGATGTACTGCACGATTTTCGTCAATGGATCAAGATGGGTGCTCCCGATCCTCGTGAAGCCAGTTCCGAAAAGGCAGATGCTGAATGGTCCGGAATGGATACCGCTCGGACTCATTGGTCCTATCAATCGCCGCAACATTCTACAGTCCCCGAAGTCGCTGAACCTGGTTGGCCTCGCGATGAAGTCGATCATTTTATTCGTCGTGGTTTGACTCAGCAGGGTCTGCAACCCTCTTCAGATGCCTCCCCGCATGTGCTGCTGCGACGCTTATATTTCGATCTCGTCGGTCTTCCGCCTTCTCCGGCAGATCTATCCAATTTCTTGCAGACATGGGATAACCGGGGAGCTGATTTTGCTATCGCGGAGGAAGTTGACACCCTGCTTGAGTCTCCCAGATTTGGGGAGCATTGGGGCCGGAAGTGGTTGGATGTCGCTCGCTTCGGAGAATCAAGCGGGAAGGATGCCAACAATTCCTTTCCTTTTGCGTGGCGATATCGCGACTACGTGATTGACTCTGTCAATGCGGATATCCCGTATAACAGATTCCTGACAGAGCAGATTGCGGGGGACTTGTTGCCGTCCGTTTCAGCTGCAGAGCGGGCGAGGCTGCTGGTCGCAACCGGATTTCTGGCCGTCGGGACAAAGCCCCTCGGCGAAATGAGCCACAAGCAGTTTGAAGCCGACATCATCGACGAACAAATCGACAGTTTAACCCGCGCTCTGTTGGCCAGTTCGGTCGCCTGCGCCCGCTGCCACGATCACAAATTCGATCCGTTCGCGATGCAGGATTATTATGCATTGGCGGGAGTTTTCAAAAGCACAAAAACATTTTTCGGCACGCATATCTCTCCTGCCAGTAACCAGGGAGGCGATTTAATTCGGTTGCCGCGAGTAATCGGCGATGTCGTCCTGCATCCCTCTTTGCCGGAAAAGAAATTCCAGAAGATGCAGGAGCAACTGGTTGAACTCAAAGCGGAACGTGCAGAAATGGATGCTGCTCTGAAAGCCGTCTTCAGCGGGAAGAAGCCTAAAAGAACCTTCACGATCCAGGAAGCCTTGGGGAATCTCTGGCGAACGGGAGGCATAGAAGGAGAATTCGACAAGCTGGATGATCAAGGAAAAGCAGTGCCGGTGGCCATGGGAGCGCTGGATCGAGAGACGATGATTAATGCTCATTTATTGGCGCGAGGCGAAGTCGATCGACCGGGAGCAGAAGTTCCTCGCGCATTCCCTCGTGCCTTCGATTTCCAAGAGGAACAAACAATTCCCGAGGATCAGAGTGGGCGATTGCAATTGGCGCAATGGCTGACGGATCCTCAGCACCCGCTCACCAGCCGCGTCTTTGTCAATCGAGTCTGGCATCATCTTTTTGGAGCGGGGCTGGTCCGTACCGTCGATGATTTTGGCACGACTGGTGAGACTCCCTCCCATCCAGAGCTACTCGACAATCTTGCCATCAAATTTGTTGACGGAGGCTGGTCACTCAAAAAACTAGTGAAACGGTTGGTGTTGACCCGAACCTATCGACAGGCTTCTGACTACAACGAGTCCTTATTTCTCGAAGATCCCGATAACCGATTTCTCTGGCGAATGCCGAAGCAACGATTGAGTGCCGAATGCATCCGGGATGCGATGCTGTTTGTGACAGACGAGTTGGATACCTCACGACCGGCCGCCTCATTGGTCGGACGAGTCATCATGGATAAGCCAATTTCATTGATTGGCCTCGATAAGCGACTCCCCAATGATTTGGACGGTTCGCTGAACCGGTCGGTGTATCTTCCCGTCATTCGGGATCGATTGCCAGACGTTCTGGATCTGTTCGACTTTGCCGAACCGAGTTTGGTGACAGGCGATCGAGAAACGACCAATGTTCCGGTCCAGGCCTTGTATCTGATGAACAGCTCGTTTGTGCTGGAACGTTCGGAGGCATTTGCGGCTCGACTTCAAGAAGAGTCCGATTCTGAAAACGAAATCGTTAAGCGTGCTTATCGTCTCTGCTATTGCCGCGAGCCGGACCAGTATGAGCTGGAACGCACTCTCTATTTTCTTACCTCTGAATCAGATGACCCTATGTCGTTAGATGAAACGGACTCACCAAATCCTCGCTTGAGCAGTTTCTGTCAGGCATTGTTCTCTGCGGCCGAATTTCGAAACATTGATTGAATGATCCGTTTCCTAATGAACCCGCGAATATTCGAGAGCTTGTCGAAGAATTTAGTGCGGTTTCGGATCAGGTTTAGAGTTTAGAGTTGAGGGTTGAGAGACTGTGCATGAAGGGCTGCTACGCATTCGATCGTCAACTTGCCACCACATCAAAACAACACTCGATTATGAAATCCGGTTCAATAAACCCAATCAATTTTAAGCAATGCACGACTGAACACACTTAACATTTTTCAGGATAACATCAATGACAGCCCAACCACTCAACAGCATGCCTTCCTCGTTCTCGCGTCGCGGCACTTTGAAGTCGCTGGCGTCCGGGTTCGGCTATCTGGCATTTTCCGGACTTGCTCAACAGGAAGTGGCTCGCGCCGGCACTTCGCCAGCAGGAGCGGGTTTGGCACCCAAGCCAACGCACTTTCCTGCCCGGGCGAAGAGAGTCATTTTTCTGTGCATGCAGGGCGGTCCCTCGCACGTGGATTTGTTCGACTACAAACCGAAACTGCAAAGCAAGTCGGGTCAGGAAACGGCCGAAAGTTCGCTCCGCGGTAACGCATCCCTGATGGGCTCTCCATTCAAATTCGCTCAGCATGGGGAATCCGGTCAATGGGTTTCTGAACTCATGCCGCATCTTTCAACAATGGCAGACGATCTCTGTTTCATCAAAAGCATGCGCACTGATTTGCCCAACCACTCACAAGCCTTTCTGCAAATGCATACCGGCAGTTTTCAGTTTACGCGACCCTCGCTCGGTTCCTGGTCGCTATATGGATTGGGGACGGAGAACGAGAATCTGCCTGGCTTCGTCACGCTCAATCCCCCTTCGGATAATGGGGGTTCCCAGAACTTCGGCAATGCCTTTCTTCCTTCGATTTGCCAAGCAACGAAAATTGGGACCAATCAGATCCCGGGATTCTATGCGAGCTTACTCGGTGTCGATTCCGAACCGGGACCACCGCTCAAGAACATCGGAAATTCCAAATATTCTCTCCGAGAGCAGCGGACCCAGCTTGATCTGATTCGCGATCTCAATCTGCACAAACTGCAGAAGGATCAATTCCATCCGGAAGTGGAAGGGGCTATTGAGTCTTTTGAACTTGCTTTCCGTATGCAGGGCGAAGTTCCTGAATTACTCGATATTTCCACAGAAACGGAAGTGACGCAAAGTCTCTACGGGATTGGGGCCGGGCTTCCGACAGATTTATTTGGACGACAATGTTTGCTCGCCCGCAGAATGGCCGAAGCCGGAGTGCGGTTCATCGAAATTACTGCCCCCACAAAATGGGATCACCATTTTATGCTGAAGAATTCGCTTGAGGAGAGCTGTCAGGCGACGGATCTACCAGTCACTGCCTTACTGCAGGATTTGAAAGCAAGGGGACTACTGGAAGATACGCTCGTCATTTGGGCCGGTGAGTTC
>DOCI01000106.1:1229-1592 GCA_003503535.1 Planctomycetaceae bacterium | reverse complement strand
GTCATTTGGGCCGGTGAGTTTGGCCGTACTCCTTATTCGCAAGGGGGAACCGGGCGAGACCACAACAATAAAGGATACACAACCTGGATGGCAGGCGGAGGAGTGAAGGCCGGGCTAAGTTATGGAGCGACTGACGAACTCGGTTATCAAGCTGTCGAAAACGAGGTTCACATCCATGACTGGCACGCCACAATTCTCCATTTGCTCGGATTCGACCACACCAAGTTGAAATTTAATTACGGAGGACGAGATTTCCGGCTCACTGATGTTTACGGAAAAGTGGTAAACAATATTCTTGATAAACGGATGGCCAACTGATTAATTTCAGTGAATTGAAACTCTGCAGTCTGTCACAACATTCTG
>DOCI01000106.1:0-1133 GCA_003503535.1 Planctomycetaceae bacterium | reverse complement strand
TTGAGGCACTCCAGTTTGATCGTCTCAATAAACCCTGCAGTCTGTCACAACATTCTGATATTTTCTGTCCGAGTTCCCGACAGATTACCGACGCAATTTCTCAGGTCTTGTCACCGATTTGAAGTGTCACGATAATCCCGGCATGGACACGATTTCTCGAACGCAACAAAGATACGATCATCGACTCAAAGAACTGGTACGAACAACAGGAAACGTCCAACTCGCAGTTCAGACTGGATTCCCCCGATCCACTGCCTACGGATGGCTAACGTCTTCCAACAAGGATTTTGTATCACTCGACATTCACGATACGGCTGTGACTGATCTGCAGCGAGAAGTCGTGCTGCTACGATATCCAGCAAAGCCGAAGTTTGGCATTCGAGCGGCGAGTCCCAACGAGATTTAGCACATTGATACGACGGTCCTGCGTTTGCTGGACGGTTCCCGGCCCTATCTGCACACACTAATCGACAATTACTCACGTCGAATCCTCGCATGGTGAGTGCTCGATAAGTTCCAACCGGTAATCACAGCACAACTGCTATTCGATGCGTCCAGGCAGATGGATGCACAAGAGACAACGGTTGTCGTTGATGGAGGCGTTGAAAACTTCAACTCTGCGGTTGATGAAGTCATCAACACCGGCCTGCTGAAGCGGGTGTTGGCTCAGACGGAAATCCGTTCGTCAAACTCGATGATCGAATCCTGGTGGCGAGTTTTGAAGCATCAATGGCTGTACCTGAATCAAATGGATTCGTTAAAGACGGTCGAAAATCTGGTTGAGTTTTTTCGTTTCCCAACACAACTCGCATCTACCACACTCGGAGTTCCACGGACAAACCCCCGATGAGATGTACTTCGGAACCGGTAATGATGTTCCAGAGAAACTGGAAGCGGCACGACAAACGGCACGGCAGCAACGTCTGACAACAAATCGATCTCTGAGTTGTAAGAGATGCGAAGATCTGGTCACGATCGAGTGTTAGTATCGAAATTGAATGATGGAGTACGGATTTCGAAAGAGCAGGAGACTGAAATTTGGGACCGATTCACTGAAGACTACAGGCGATTTAATTACCAGTTACGACCAGAATGCAATACTCTCGACCTGTCTGGAACTCGGACAGAAAATA
>DOCI01000300.1:10105-12529 GCA_003503535.1 Planctomycetaceae bacterium | reverse complement strand
TTATATCTCTGGCACGAACCAGTGTTCATATCAAATTGTTGAATTCTTCCGGTTTTCATTGGGAACGCGGTATAGAAGTCCAGTTTCCATTATGATTGTGGTTTAGCTCCACAGAAGGCTCATCAGGAGTTCTGGAGTGACCTGCTCCAGATGATCAATCAGCAAATCAGCGGACTTGAGTTCTTCCTTTGTTCGACCCCGGCTGACAAAACCGATCGACTTCATCCCCGCAGCGCGAGCCGCTTCGATTCCATGTGTTGCATCTTCTATGACTACGCAATTCTTTACAGGGACCTGTATCCGTTCAGCAGCGATGAGGAAAACTTCGGGATCAGGTTTGCCACACGAGACATCATTTCCAGAAATGGCGGCTTGAATTTGATCCTGAATCCCCAGTTTTTCAATTGCCAGATTCACATTTTCCACAGGTCCTGAAGAGCCCAGTGCGATATGCCAGCCAATTTGATGCAGATTGTGTATCAATGCTCTTGCATGGGGCATTTCCGGGAATTCGGTGGCTATAATTTGACGATAAAGATCTTCTTTCTCGTCATCGAGCTTGCGATAATTGTCTTCGCTCAAATTCGCATCCGCCCATTGAGCCTCGAGGACTTCTCGAGTTGTTCGACCGAACTGATCAGCAAAGTCTGATTCGCTGCAAGTCCGACCGTGGTTTTCAGCAAGCAATTTCCAGCTCTGATAGTGAGATTCATATGAATCGACAAGAACGCCATCAATGTCGAAAATCACCGCATGATTGTGCATATCATTCGCTTTCTCAGGGGCATTATGTTGATACGAACAAAGAAGTGTAGAATTCTTAACAGAAAACACTCCGTGTGTTGGCAATTCTACTCAAAAAATATTAGCTTGTAGTGACATCCTTCGAGATCCAACTTTTGGAATGCCCGCCATGAAGATACTGATGACAGCCTCTGAAGCCGTCCCGTTTGCAAAGACCGGGGGATTAGCAGATGTTGCCTCAGCACTTTGCCGCTCACTCGATCAGGCGGGACACGAAGTCCTGCTCGTTCTGCCGCATTATCCACAGTTGTTGCCACATGGGGCACGCCAGAGATTTCAAATTGAACCGATTGGCGAAGAATTCAGTTTACCCGTTGGTCCCAGAAAGTCGAAAGGCTCCTTTCTTTCTGCCAAATTGCCCAACTCAAATGTTCAGGTTCTCCTGGTCGATCAACCCGATTATTTCGATCGCCCCTCGCCTTACGTCTACGAGAACATTCCTTACGAGGATAACTGTGAACGATTTGTCTTTTTCAGCCGGGCAATTGTTGAGGTGATGAAACAGTTCGGTCCCTACGATATTGTCCATGCAAACGATTGGCAAACGGGACTGTTGCCTGCATTGATCGATATTGAAGCCCGCAAACAAAGTGCAGACATTCAACGTACCGGGACCGTCTTTACAATTCACAATCTCGCCTTCCAGGGAAGATTCTGGCACTGGGACATGGTTCTAACCGGCTTGGACTGGAAGTATTTTAACTGGAAGCAGATGGAGTTCTTCGGAGATTTGAACCTGTTGAAAACCGGGATCGTGTTTGCCGATATGGTGACAACCGTCAGCCCGACTTATGCCCGTGAAATTCAATCCCCCGATTTCGGCTGGGGACTCGACCCTGCCCTTTCCGGACGTGGAGATTCGCTGGTGGGGATTCTCAATGGTGTCGACACCGACATCTGGCATCCCGAGAATGACCGCTTCATCAAGTGCAACTACAACGCAGAGACGGTGGAAGAGAAGAAGGCAATCTGCAAGGCTGATCTGCAAAAGACATTAGGGTTACCTGAAAAGCCGGACGCTCCGATCGTCGCCATGATTTCCCGCATGTCTCAGCAGAAGGGATTCGATCTGCTCAAAAAAGCAGGCGACCGATTACTCAATAACGATGCTCAGTTTGTTTTCCTGGGCACGGGAGAACGGAGCTTCGAGCAGTTCGTCAAAGAACTTTCGCAAACTTATCCGAATCGAGTTGCCAGCTTGGTTCGCTTTGACGAAGAACTGGCTCATAAAATTGAAGCCGGTTCAGATCTGTTTTTAATGCCCAGTGAATTCGAACCTTGTGGCCTGAATCAGTTGTATTCCATGCTCTACGGCACGGTCCCGGTGGTGCATGCCGTGGGCGGTCTGGCAGATTCCGTCGTTCCGGTCTCTCCAGAAACTTTGGCAGAAGGAACAGCAACAGGCTTTAGTTTTGAACGCTACAGCGCCGAAGCGTTTTTAACCGCTTTTGAAGCCGCCTTGGCCGCCTATCGCGATCCTGAGCTCTGGCAACAAATTCGACTCAACGGTATGAAACAGGATTTATCCTGGGACAACATCGCCAACGAATATGTTCGAGTTTACGAACGAGCCATCAATAAACACGCGAAATAAGATACAAGCACGAAGCGCAATCGAGT
>DOCI01000300.1:7466-9947 GCA_003503535.1 Planctomycetaceae bacterium | reverse complement strand
ACTCGATTGCGCTTCGTGCTTGTTTGATTCTCATCGTCAAGCGGCCTTTGGTCCGATTGATTTTGTCCCTTTCGAGGCTCTGGCTTTCAAATCGAACAGTCCGAAGACTTCTGCAGCGTTCATGGAAAGTGATGTCGTTGAAGTGTCTCCCTCGCCAAGGACTTTTTCGAAGATCTCCCGCTTTTGCTGCAACACGAGATCGATCCGTTGTTCGATGGTGTTTTGACAAATAAAGCGTGTGACAATCACCGGATTCTTCACCCCGATTCGATGAGCCCGGTTGATCGCCTGATCTTCAATCGCGGGATTCCACCAGCGATCGTACAAAAACACATACTGTGAAAATTGCAGATTCAAGCCGACCGCTCCTGTGCCATAGCTCATGAGCAGAAGATGACTGTTCGGATCTTCCTTGAACTGTTTCAGAATCGGCTCCCGTTTTTTCGTCGGCACACCACCATGGTAAACCAGCGTTCCAAACTGCTTGGTTCGTTCATACAGCCAGTCGATTGTTTTCGTCCATTGACTGAACAGAATCGCTTTCGCACCGCTGGCTGCAATTTCTTCCATATCTGCCAGCAGGCGTTCCAACTTGGATGATTCCCCCGTCAGCGGATCGTAATTCGTAATCTGCTTCAATCGCATGACGAGTTCGAAGACATGCTGAATCGTGATCTCATCTCCCAGATCATTCAACTGCACCACACCATCACTCTCGGCAATTTGATAAGCAGATTGCTGAGCCGGGGAAAGATCGAGCAAGGCATCTCGATCCAATCGGGGAGGCATATCCGGTTGGACGAGATCTTTGGTCCGCCTGAGGATATACACATCAGCCAGTTTTTTGAGTTGTCGCAAATCGGGGTTCGAGCGGGGCGGGACAACACCCATGAACTCAAATAATGATGCTAATTCTTCCGGTCGATTTTCAATCGGTGTTCCAGTAAGCGACCAGGATCGTCGTCTTGGAATGCGACGTATCACTTTTGAAGTGACTGACTCTGGATTCTTAATGCGCTGCGACTCATCCAGCACCACCAGGTCAAACTTCGGCATCTCCTCGTCTTCAAGATTCTGCAAATCCCGGGCGAGGATCTCGTAATTTGTCAGCAGAATGGGGATCGAGGTCATCTGCCACAGCATTTTACGACGAGCACCATCTCCCTCCATCTGGGTGACCGGCAACTCCTCTGCCCACAATTTGAATTCTCTCTGCCAGTTGGGAATTAGTGGTTTGGGACAAACCATCAGCACACGCCGCACCTGCCCGCTTCGTAGCAGTAAGCGGACAGCGGTAATTGTCTGCATTGTTTTCCCCAGCCCCATTTCATCAGCCAGCAGGGCCGATTTCTGGGCGAACAGCCAGGCAATTCCTTCATACTGGTAGGAAAAGGGTTCAAAGGGCATGACCAGTTCCTGACCGGACAGCCAGTTTTCCAGAGGCGGTTGCAGAATGTAGAAGAGCCGATCTTCCATCGAAAGCAGATCATCCGGCGGCTTGATTCGCGTCGGCTTCTTAGTGGGGCGTTTCTGATCGCCCTCGTTCTCCGCCCCTGGTGGCTTTAAGCTACGGAGAGGTTCGCGATCTTTGCCTTCCGATTTGGGCTGCTGAAACTCAATGATATCTGGAAAGGCAATCTGCAGCGTTTGCGGCTTCTGCCAGTAAGGCTTCCAGGAAGGGACAAACCCGGGACGAGTCAGAAGTTTCTGCTCATTGACACCGACTTGAGGCCAGCGTTTCAGGGCTCCGTTGGCTCCACTGGCCAGGGATTGGACTTTCAACTCTTTGCGAATCTGTTCGACACGAGGAGCCGGTAAGAGCAGAGGAGATTTTTCGTTCGAATTGTTCAACGTGACTGCCTCATCCTTGAGTGCATTGATCGTGTTTTAGCTGTGTCAAAGTCTGCTTATGCAGCCTGTCCCATCGCTTCATCGAGAGCCTGCTCGACCCTGACCAGCGGTTCCTGCAAGCTGGCAGATTCCGGTAGATACTCCTTCAATTTCGGCTGCATCTTCTGAAAGGTGGCTGAGTGAGAAGTTGATACGAACCCCTTTTCATTTCTGGTGATCTGCTGTTCCTGTCCATTGGGGAATTCTGCAAAACAGACGACTGCAATCTCTCCCCAGATTCCCTCAGCCACACATTCGGGGTCGTTGACAAAGAGGATGTCTGGCTTTGCCGATAATTTGTCGAACAGAGCCTCGGCAATCAGTTCCCCTTTGATAAAGGGCATGAGAGTCGTGCCGTAGAGTGTCTGCTGAGTTGCATTCGGGCGGATTGGCAGAGAACATTGAAATTCAATGGGACGCCCAAGATGAGACGTAATTAACACACCGCCGCAGATTTCTCCGCTCGAGCGGGTCACCGTTTGATAAAATCCCATTACACAGGGGGGGCGTTTTTTAGAATCAGCCATGTAATTTCGCGTACTTCCGTGTTAGAGCATATTCAAAAATAAACTGCAGCGTTCGGCAGGAGCA
>DOCI01000300.1:1606-7237 GCA_003503535.1 Planctomycetaceae bacterium | reverse complement strand
GAAACCATTTGAAAATGGTCTATCGTTTTGAAACTGTCAATCAAATGGTGCGACGTTGATCCGCCATCCAATTCGACATCTCTCAATTCGTCAGGGCTGATCCCATCAATCCTGACATTGTGAAGATCGTCGTTATCACAGGCATTTCTTGAATCCCATCACAAAGACCGTCCAACACGACCGATACAATCTTAACTCAATGCTATCAAAACAGTTGCGACATTACTTTTTCTTTCCACAATCATAACATCGGAGTTGAAATTGATTGATCAGGCCGTATCTTTGGCGTAATCGTTTCTTCTCCTCTGTATTGACTAACTTAACTCCACAAAACAGTGCATAATTCCATGACTGAACAGATCTTTCCAGAAAACCTGAGTCGAGATGCCATTGTCGATTCTCAGTGGAATCAATTGACAGGGTTACTCAAGGCGATCGAAACGAATCCTTTCTGGATGCAGCGGTTTTCTGATCAGAATGCTCATCCTCAGGAGATCACGAGTTGGGAGAATTTTCGCCAACTCAAACCACTCACCAAGCAGGAACTGGTCAACGATCAGAACGCGAATCTCCCCTACGGCACCAACCTGACCTATCCGCGCTCGCATTATACTCGTCTTCACCAAACTTCCGGTACAACCGGACGTCCGATGCGTTTTTTGGATACTCCTGAAAGTTGGAACTGGTTCAAACAGTGCTGGGCACAAATTTATCGCATCATCGGTTTGCAGGATTCGGATCGATTCTGCTTCCCGTTTTCATTTGGTCCCTTCATCGGGTTCTGGGCCGGTTTTGAAGGAGCTGCTCAGTTTCAGAATCTGTGCATCGCTGCAGGTGGCATGAGCAGTGAAGTTCGACTGCAGGTCATTCAGGAACATGAAGTGACCATCGTCTGTTGCACACCGACCTACGCACTCCGTCTAATTGAAATTGCCGAACGTGAAGGTATCGACCTGGTCAACTCGAGTGTTCGCGCGATCCTCGTAGCCGGAGAACCCGGCGGGAGTATTCCTGCCATTCGCAATCGAATTGAACAGGGCTGGGGAGCACGCGTGTTCGATCATTGGGGAATGACTGACATCGGTTCTCTGGGCATTGAATCGGTCGAAGATCCCGCCAGCCTGTTATTACTCGAAACCGAATGCATTGCAGAAATCGTCAACCCGGAAACCTTCGAGGCAGTCACTCCCGGCGAACGGGGAGAATTGCTGATCACCAACCTGGGACGCCGAGGGACCCCTGTCATTCGTTATCGCACGGGAGATATTGTTCAGGCGGCGACAACACCCAATGCCTGCGGCCGTAATTTACTCCGACTCGACGGCGGCATCCTCGGCCGGGCAGACGATATGATTACCATTCGCGGGAATAATGTTTTCCCATCGTCAGTCGAAGCAGTGCTGCGTGAGTTTCCGGAAATTGTCGAGTATCGAATCACAGTCACGGAAAAACAATCGATGCATCATCTCGTCATCGAAATCGAACCGGCGATGATCCAGGACCTTAACTGGTCCGAATACACAACCTCCCCCCAACGACAGGACTTGCTCGCACGGCTCTCAAGAACCGTCCGCGACCGCCTCAATTTTCATGCCGAATTTATCACGGTTGAACCAGACAGTCTGCCACGCTTTGAGTTGAAAGGCAGACGATTTCATCGTGCGTGATTATAACCAGTACAACGTGCAAGGGAGTACATCAACTTGTCTCCTCTCCCTCGGAGAGAGGTTTAGGTGAAGGGTAATCGTGCTTGATTGTAATAAGTTAGTCTAAGGGATCCCCTCATCCGGCTGGGTGGCACGCCCCTGAGCATAGCGAAGGGCGTGGTCGGACGGGTAAACCACGCCCATCACTGTGTTCTGGGACGTGCCACTCAGTTCGTACCGCAGTCTGACTACCCCAAAATCGGTGACAACCATTTACGAGCGTCATCCAGTTTCATTCCGCTGCGATGAGCATAGTCTTCGAGTTGTTCTTCTGTGATTTGTGTCACTGAGAAATAACGCGATTCCGGATGGGCGAAGTACATGCCACTGACCGAGGAAGCCGGCCACATTGCCAGAGAATCGGTTAATGTGATGCCCGCATTTTCCGGGGCGCTCAACAAGTCGAACAGCTGACGTTTGGGCGTGTGATCTGGACAGGCAGGATAGCCGAAGGCTGGGCGAATGCCGCGATATTTTTCGGAGATCATCTCTTCATTGCTGAGTGTTTCATCCTTGCCATAACCCCAGTCTTTCCGGGCGATCGCATGCAGGGCTTCCGCAAATGCTTCGGCTAATCGATCGGCGATCGCTTTGAGCATGATCGATTGATAGTCATCGTGCTCGGCTTCGAATCGTTCGAGCGGGGCTTCAATTCCCAGGCCGGTTGTCACAGCAAATGCACCGACATAATCCCGACATCCCGAGTCCACTGGCGCGACATAGTCGGACAGCGAACGGAAATTCGATTGCCCTTTGCGTTCCCACTGCTGCCGCAGCATCGGAAAGCGGACCAGTTCTTCGCGATTCTCCAGTGTTGATTCCGGCTTATAAAGCACGACATCATCCCGCACGGTATTGGCAGGCCAGAATCCGTAGACACCTTTCGCGGTCAGCCATTTCTCTGCAATCACTTTGTCGAGCATCTGATTGGCTTCGTCGAACAGTTTTTGGGCTTCTTTGCCGATCACATCATCCTGCAGAATCTTCGGATACTTGCCGATAAGCGACCATGTCTGGAAGAACGGAGACCAGTCGATGTAAGGTCGGATCTGTTCGAGCGGGAAATCATCCAACACGCGCAGTCCGAGAAAATCAGGGGTCGGAATGTCAACAGTTTCCCAGTCGGTCGCAAAACGATTTTCGTAAGCGTGATCGTAAGAAACGAGTTTCCGTTCCTGACGCTTACCGAACATTTTACGGTCGCGTTCCTGCTCGGTAAGAATCTTTTCTGCAAAGGCAGGACGTTTCTCGGCATCAATCAACGCTTCGACAACCGGCACCGACAGAGACGCATCGCCAACATGGGCAACGATCTGGTTGTACTCCGGTGCAATTTTGACAGCGGTATGCTTGGCAGAAGTCGTCGCTCCGCCAATGAGGAGCGGAGTTGTCATGCCACGACGCTGCATTTCCTGAGCGACCGCCACCATCTCATCGAGTGAAGGCGTAATCAAACCGGAAAGCCCAATCACATCGGCTTCGACTTCAATCGCGGTTTCCAAAATTTTATCGCAGGAGACCATCACACCCAGGTCAATCACCTCGAAGTTATTGCACTTGAGAACCACGCCTACAATGTTCTTACCGATATCGTGGACATCGCCTTTGACGGTCGCGATGACGAAAGTACCTCGGGTACCCTTGCCTGCTTTTTCCTTTTCCGCTTCCATAAACGGAGTGAGGTAAGCAACCGATTTTTTCATCACACGAGCCGACTTCACCACCTGTGGCAGGAACATCTTCCCGGCTCCAAATAATTCACCGACGACAGACATGCCATCCATGAGTGGCCCTTGAATCACATTCAATGGACGGCCATATTTTTGACGAGCTTCCTCGGTGTCTTCATCAATGTAGTCGGTCACACCCTTCAGCAGCGAATGAGCGAGTCGTTCTTCGACGGTACCGTTCCGCCACTCCGCCATCTTCTTCTGAGCCTCGGCTCCCTGATTTCGATCCTTAATAGACTCGGCGTAATCGAGAATGCGTTCGGTTGCATCCTCACGCCGATTCAACAGCACATCTTCAATGTAGACGAGCAGTTCTTTGTCGATTTCTTCGTACACTTCGAGCTGACTCGAATTGACAATCCCCATATCAAGACCGGCTGCAATCGCGTGATACAGAAACGCCGCATTCATCGCCTCGCGGACCACATTATTCCCGCGGAAGGAGAACGAAACATTACTCACGCCACCCGAAGTTTTTGCACCCGGGCATTCTTCTTTGATTCGCTTCACCGCTTCAAAAAACTCGACCGCATAGTTGTTATGCTCTTCCATTCCGGTGGCGACGGTCAGGATGTTGCAATCGAAAATGATATCTTCCGGCGGAAAGTCGGCTTGTTCAGTGAGGAGTTTGTAAGCTCGTTTACAGATCTCAACTTTTCGATCAGCTGTATCCGCCTGCCCCTGTTCATCGAACGCCATCACAACGACAGCCGCACCGTACTTACGGATCCTCCGCGCCTGATTGAGAAAGCGTTCCTCATTATCTTTGATGCTGATCGAGTTGACAATTGCCTTGCCCTGCACGCATTTCAAGCCCGCTTCGATGACTTCCCATTTGGAAGAGTCGATCATAATCGGCACGGGAATATCGCCGTCGTCGCTAACCAGCCAGAGGAATTTCTGCATACAGGCGACCGAGTCGAGCAGACCTTCATCCATATTGATATCGATGACATTCGCCCCGCCTTCAACCTGTTCACGAGCAACGCTCAGGGCTTCATCGTATTTTTCTTCGCGGATGAGCCGGGCAAATTTGCGGGAACCGGTGACGTTGGTTCGCTCACCGATCATCAGGAAATTGGATTCGGGACGTAATTCCAGACGTTCCAGTCCGGCATAGGTCGAAACGGTTTTCTTAACAGGCACACCGCGTGGCTTGAGATCGCGGGTTGCTTCACCGATTTTGTGTATGTATTCCGGTGTCGTGCCGCAGCATCCGCCAACGAGATTCACCCAGCCCTGCTCGGCGTAAGAGCGTAATGTCTCTGCGACCTCAGCAGGGTTCGAATCGAAACCACCCATACCATCGGGCATGCCGGCGTTTGGATAACAACTGATACGACAATCAGCCACCTTCGAAAGAGCTTCCACGAAAGGACGCATCTGTTTCGGGCCCAACGCACAATTCAGACCGATACTGAATAACGGAAAGTGAGCCACCGACGTGTAAAACGCTTCCACCGTTTGAGCAGTGAGCGAGCGACCGGTGTCAAAAATTGTTCCTGAAACCATCACTGGCAGAGAAATGCTCCGCTCGTCAAACACCTGGCGAATCGCGTACAGGCAGGACTTCATGTTCAATGTATCGAACGAAGTTTCCGGCAGCAGGATGTCTGCTCCTCCATCAATCAGACCGCGAACCTGTTCGGCATAGGACTCGACCATTTGATCGAAAGTCACCGGCCGAGAACCGGGATCGTCGGCGTTCATCGACAGCAGAAACTTGGTTGGTCCAATACTTCCCGCGACAAACCGAGGTTTATCCGGATTCTTGCGCGTGAATTCTTCACAGGCCTGTTTCGCCAGTCCAGCAGCAGCCGCATTGATTTCGTGCGTCAAATGTCCGAGGCCGTACTCTGCCTGATTGAGGATATTCGCATTGAACGAGTTCGTTTCAATGATATCCGAACCGGCATCGAGATAGCGCCTATGAATATCGAGAATCATCTCCGGCTGTGTCAGGCAGAGAATATCGGTCGCATTCTTCAAATCGGCATCGTGATTTTTAAATCGTTCCCCACGAAAATCGGCTTCGGTCGGTTTGGAATCAAGAATCAACGCTCCCATCGAACCATCGAGCAACAGCACGCGGTCATCGATCAGATTATTGAGCAGGTCGGAAGTCGAATTGGAAGTCGCAGAAGTCATCGGCAAATTGAATTTTTAATCCTTGAGGAAATATTATTGTGAGCGGG
>DOCI01000300.1:0-1421 GCA_003503535.1 Planctomycetaceae bacterium | reverse complement strand
CTGACTCGGCTCGCCTGAGACCTGGAGTTGATCATTCTGGGGGCTTCGCTTCGACCCCAGCCACCCGATTATCAGGATGTTTTCAAAGCTTCCAGTATTCTCTGACACGCCTGAGACTTGTTGAGTGCATAAAAATGGATGCCCGGCACATTGTTTTCCAGTAATTCCTGACACTGAGCAATCGCAAACTCGATGCCGATTTCCAGCTGAGCGTCGGCATCATCCTGCACATTCTCCAGACGGACAGAAAGTTCAGCGGGGAAGGCAGTGCCACACATTTCCGTGATGCGTTTGATCCGGGAAAACTCGGTGATCGGCATGATGCCGGGAATCAAAGGAATCGCACAGCCTGCTTTCTCATAGCGTTCCCGAAAGGCAAAAAACAGATCGTTATCGAAGAACAACTGCGTAAACGCGGCATCGGCTCCCGCGTCGATTTTTCGCTTCAAATTCGCCAGATCCAAATCCGCATCAAGACATTCCGCATGTTTTTCCGGATAAGCCGCCACACCGATTCCCATGTTGGGATGCCGTTCCCGAATCAGTGAAACCAGTTCATTGGCATAGGAAAGTCCCCCTTCGACGGCTTTGAAGGAGGTTTCTCCCTTGGGAGCATCACCACGCAAAGCCATGATATTCTGAATTCCAGCCGCTGCCGCCTTATCGAGCCAGGCAATCAATTCATCTCTTGAAGAACCGACGCAGGTGAAATGAGCCGTCGCGGGAATTTCATACGTCTTCTGAATGTGCTGACACAATTCAAGAGTTCGTGTTTGCGTCGTGCCACCGGCTCCATAAGTACAGGAGATGAACTTAGGCTCGAACTTCGAAAGAGTATCGAGCGTTTCGTACAGCAGTTCATCCCCCTTTTCCGTTTTAGGTGGGAAAATTTCGATGGAAATCAGCGGAGAGTCGGATTTCAAGAGGTCCGGAAGTCGATTCATAGATTCAAACTCAGTGCGACGTTCCGCCGCATCTTGATGGGAGTTAATGTGTTAACGAAATTGATTCCTGAAAAAACAGTCTTAGAAACAGGAATTCCGACTTGTGAGACTTATCAAATTGGTCTATCGTTATCGCAATTCAGGAATTCTAGGCAGAGTTTATCAATTCCTCAATATCTGGCGAGCGTAGTAATAGACCATATGCTCTGGTTTTGACAATTGATATTTTCCAGCCATTTCAACAATTCAGACTGGAAACTCTCAGATTCACAGCAGGGGCATGATGTCTCCGTGAAATTCTGAATCACGGATCGTATTGCGTGAGCGATCCCATTCTCATTTTGACTGAAAACAATTCAACAAGGCGGTTACCATGTCGACGATCGAACTTCTTCCCTATAAAGTCAAGGATCTCAACCGAGCAGAAGCTGGGCGAAAAGACATTTCCCTGGCAGAAACCGAAATGCCGGGCCTGAT
>DOCI01000202.1:17700-17942 GCA_003503535.1 Planctomycetaceae bacterium | reverse complement strand
ACAGGCGCTATAACCAACGGAAAGGAAAACCGGCAATTCCCGCTTTTTCGCCTCCGCAAAAGCCTCTTCTCCCCAAGGGTACCAGTCCACAGGATTATAAGCATGCTGCTGAAGATAGGGGCTGGATTCATGAATTAAACGATTCGGCTCGCCATGAGTTTCGCTCATTGGATTCTCTTTCCGCTTTGTACAAAGTGTTCCCCACTATTGTAACGATTGGATTGGGTGGCACGACCCAGAAC
>DOCI01000202.1:0-17510 GCA_003503535.1 Planctomycetaceae bacterium | reverse complement strand
GATTGGGTGGCACGACCCAGAACGCAGTGATGGGCGTGGAGATCGAGCCATACCAGATCGATTGCTATGAGCAAAAGCAAGCCAGGCATCGTCTCAACACGGCCTGAAATCAGTGTATATTTTGAGTATTTGCCCTTTTTTAAGGTGAACATTTCTCGAATTTGGAGTGTCTGCCAGACACAACGCCCAAACTCCTTGACACCCCCCGGGAGTTCATGCTACGTTTCGCGTACAAACCGCTCGGAGAGGTGGCAGAGCGGCCGAATGCACCGGTCTTGAAAACCGGCGTCGGGCAACCGACCCAGGGTTCGAATCCCTGCCTCTCCGCATCATTCAAGACGCTCATTGCAAGTCTTTATTTTATAACGACTTGCGTCGAGCGTCTTTTTTTGTCCCACTCAATGGGACAGTTTGGGACCGATTTGCTGGTAAGTCATTGCTTGGCAGACTACATGCTGCTGAGTCGCTTGGGGTCCTCCAGGTCAAAAGGGAATCGGCATGAAACCATTTCATACCAGGGTGATTTCATGGATGGTCTCATCCATTGTTGGGGTTGGCTGTTCAGGAACGGTGCCGAAGTTCAGACGCTGCATATGCTGCATATGACGGTGACCGTCATCGGCCCGCAAGTGCCGGTAGAGCTTGACCATCTCTGAATCCTTGTGTCCGACCCCTCTCCGTATTTGATTGCAAACCATTGGTTTGACGAAAACCAGTCTTCTCTCATCGACGATATGCAGGCTTTGTTGGAGTCTGGTCAGGAGAGTCATTTCGCGAACATGAAGCATCATATATTTGAAAGTTTCGAAGCGGGATACGGTCGAATCGAGAACCGCTTCTGTCATGTGGTCGAGATCCCGAAAGATCATCCTCAGCGTGAAAAGTGGCGTAATTTAAAAACACTGGCGATCATCGTTTCTGCACGAACGATTAAGGGAAAAGAGAGTTGGGAGTCCCGACTTTATGTGAGCTCTCATCCCTCGCGAGCAAAGTTTCTGGCGAATGCAATCCGGCGTCATTGGAGTATTGAGAACAGCCAGCACTATGTTCTCGATGTGACGTTTGACTAAGACCATCGCCGTCAACAGGATCGCAACGGAGCATCAAACCTGGCAGCAGTTCGACGACGAAGCACGAGTCTGCTGCGTAAGGGAAACTACTCTCAAACGAGAGGCAAAGTGTAAGCGAATGAACTGTGCTCTCGATCTAAATTACCTACTGAAAGTCTTCGCAGTCCCGATAAAAACCGGTGCGTAAGCCCTGGCCTCGAAGGTAACTATAAATTACCGGGATGATAAATTTATTGAAGAGGATTAGTCGTTGTATAATAGAGACGATCAAGTTTGAAATACTCTTTCTTGGCCGCAAAGAAGCCTGCCGTCCGGAAGTGGATTGCGTTTCCGTTTCGCAAGCGGCGTATTTTTCCAGCGGTTCCCAATTGTTGGAAACCTGATTCTCCAGCTTTTCGGAAATAGATGCGATACTCACCACCTGTTTCGCCCTCGTCAGGGTTCCCTTTTTCTTTGTCGAATTCGAGGACCAGGGTGAGTGGCTTTTCCAGTTTTACAGGCCAGTTTTGAGAGCTGGTGATTTCAGAACTTCCGTCTCCAAATCCTAATCCCGTGATGCTAACATTATCCTCAGTTGTTCGCTCAATAACGACACCTGCAGAGTGTAAATCTTTTTCTGGTTGAGAGCTGAAACCGAAGCGAACCATTTCGTTAGGTGTTGCACCTCGGAAATTCCAACCTGCAATTTCTATGACCAGCCAGCCACGGGGAACTTTGGGATTCCCTTCGCTATCCGCCTTGGTGCGGATATTGGGAAGCAGGTCCACATATCGAGTGACGGGTGTTGTTGAATTGTGATTGATTTGAAAAGAGCCTGCATTCACACTCGAATCGGTCATCCCTCCGTCCCACTTTGCATCTCCGGCTGAATTCACGGTGTCTGCCAGCCGCGTCCTCTCTTCCTCTTCAAACTGGAAGTCCACTGCAGTTGGGGAGGGATCGTTGTTTTTCAATGAAACTGGCACAGAGAATTGGGATGTCTTTTGAGCGAGAGTGGTGAGTACAGAAAATGCTTTATCGACAGCTTGCTGATGCATTTGCTCATTTTCTTCGGGCTTGAGTTGCTGAGGGCTGCTTTTATGCAATCGAGCCTGTGTCTGATGAAAGATTTCCTGTTCAACTGAGAACAACTGCGGTGTCAGTTTTGATAGATGGGTTGTTATAAGATGCTTATCATCGGCTTCGTAACAGGCGGATCGGATGCGGATAGATAAGTCACAAAGTGGGCTTACTCCCTCTCCGTTTAACTCTTTTGCGATCTTGTGCTGAGAAGCCCAGCAGGGAATGGCGATTGTGAATAATGGTTCGCCCAATAATGCCCACATTGTCGTCAACTCCGGTGCTTCTTCGGGTAGAACTCCCTGGAAGACAACAGAGGAAACCGTCATGGATCGATTCAGAGTGGAACTGGTGCGAACCGATTCCTTACTTAGCTGACTATTGGTTTCAGCACTATCCCCGAAACAACAGGATGGGCATTCGGCTACATCGCGTGCAATTCGCTGTAGCAAGTACTCTGCGTTCAGTCCTGAATCGCTTAACTGACTTTGGCACAGATCAAAGGCACGTTGATAGCGAATTCCCGAGTAAATCGTTTCCAAATTCTGTTCGGCTTCCGGGAGCGACTCTCTACTGGTTTCGCTGAAATTCGCCCGCACGATAAATCCCTGGGGAGCATCATGGGGATTGTTCGCGTCAAACATGCGATAAGATGAAGGTCCTGCTTCAAAAATCGCTGCTCCACCTTTCGCATCAATCACTCCGAAGTTGGCTCGTGTTTTGCGGCCGGTTTTATCTGTCTGTTCAAGATACTCTTTAACCTGATTCACCGTTGAGAAATTTTGCAGGACATACTTGATAAACTCGCCGTTTGTCGGCCCATTGGTCGCCTTGCCTGCCAAATCGCGACTCACAGAATTTTCAATACATAATCCGGCAGTATTCGTCCCCATATAAATACGTTCGCTGGCCTCGGCATTCGTTATCCCCACGAAGGTATATTTTCCAGATGAGTCATGAACAACCTCATTTTGATTTTGCCAGGTATCTCTGTTTTTCCACAATAGGGGCCGACCATCAATGGTTGCTCGACCAGAGATAACAACAGTCGTGCATGCCTGAGAAGTTAAAGGGTAAAGAGTGAGCAACAGAGCCAAAAGGAATGGTCTTGTTACTGTGGAAGAGATTCTGAAGTTCATGACCTTGCTGTTCTATTAAAATGAATCTGGATTATGGCTGCCCAATAAAAAGTTATGCAATTTGTTCAGTAAGACGTGTTCCACAGCCAAATTCCTTTGAAGGTGAAAAATGACCTTCCTTTAACTCCACGCCAGTCGCGGGGTTCTCTGCTAACAATACATCGCCATCGAGATCTGCGTAATCGAGCAAGGGTAATAACTGCGCAGCCGCGGAAATGGCTACGTTGGATTCAATCATGCAGCCTGCCATTGTGAGTAAACTTAACTCTTTGGCTTTTTTTAACATACGAAATGCTGGAGTCAGCCCCCCACATTTGCAGAGTTTGATATTGATGCCATGAAAGTGTCTGGAACAATGCACGACATCTTCTTCAAGAACACAACTTTCATCCGCAATGATTGGTAAAGCGGATTCGCGAAATACTGTTTCATGATCCTTGTCTGGCGAATGAGCGGGGAGTGGTTGCTCAATAAATTCCACACCCAATTCTTTGAATCTCTCGGACAGTTGAATTGTCTGAGAGACCGTCCAAGCGCAGTTGGCATCGACCCGAAAAATTGCATTCGTGTGATCCCGTAAGATCTCAACGATCGCAAGGTCGTTGTCTGTACCGAGTTTGATTTTGATTACTGGCCAGTTCTGATAAAGAGAGAGTTGTTCAATCATTTGAGGAATGGAACTGATGGAAAGAGTGACACTCGATGCAGGAATATTCTGCCAGGCCAACCTCTGCTGCTCGTAAACTGAACGTTGTGTAATTTTTCCCGCAAGATCATGGGCAGCCTGATCGAGTGCAGAAAGTGCGAATGTATCGCCATTTAAACGGTGAGATAATTCCTGCCAAAGCTCCTCGGGAGATTCCAGATGGCATGATTCCAGGAATGGCCGTACTTTTTCAAGAGAGGCTACGATTGATTCTTGAGAATGCTGGTAATAGGCATGTTGAGTCGCTTCTCCATATCCAATGTGACCAGCCTGATGCAATTCGACGATCACTGTTTTTTGAACAGAGAAGGATCCTCGAGAAATCGTAAACGGGATTTTTAGTGGGAGATCTAAAGTGTGAATCAATAACTTCATTGAACGGCTTCTTTTTGAAATTCCAGAATCGCATCAGCAAGGACTGCAGCTCCATCGCGAAAAACATCGCAGACCGGTAAGCCCAACTCTGCGGAAACTTTCTGTTTTTCTAACTCACCTTCTTCAGGTGAAAGTCTTCTACCATTCATGGCAATTCCGATAATCTTGCAGGGATGCCGGGCGGATGCGATTGTTTCATACAGACTGACAAATTGTTTCAGTGAGGGGATGGGCACATGGTCCAGATTTTTTACTGTTTCTCGACCAGCTTCGTAACATAAAATCAAACCTTGAGGGGCTGATCCATGCAGCAAACCAAGAGTCACTCCAGAGTACGCCGGGTGAGTGATACAACCTTGTCCTTCAATCAGGACGATTTCATGATGTTGATGGTCGAGGACGAGTTGCTCTGCAGATCCATTGAGGAAGTCAGAAACGGTGCAGTCGATCGGGATGCCGTTTCCCGCAATCATGATGCCGGTCTGACCGGTCGCCAGAAACCTTGCGTCGATGCCGCGTCGGATTAATTCAAGCTCGATTTCTTTGGAGGCAATCATTTTGCCGACCGAGCAGTCATGACCGACGGTATGAATTCGCAGGCACTCAGGATTGAAGGTCGCATGTCGAGCAACTTCACGACAGTTGTTTTTCCGCACATCTATAATCGTAGAGCCTGATTCTTCTGCAAGCTGCTTCAGCTCAACATCTTCACTGATAAAATCGTGTAAGCCGGAAACGACATCGATTCCAGCCTCAATGGCTTCACGAATCGCAGCCTGCATTGCCGCAGGGAGTCGCCCTCCGCTGGGGGAAATTCCGATAAACATGGCATCGACATCATCGAGTTCCTTCAGAGAAGAAACGATTGGAATGCCATCTCCCTGGCCGATTAAATCTTTAACCTGACGTCCAACCTGGGTGGAATCGAGAATGGCCACGATATCGGCCGTCCTGTAGCGGAGGAGTGCGATTGCCGTTTTCGCATATTGGTAGTTCGTGTGTGCTTCCGTCAAAATGACGATCCGGTGATAGCCGTTAATGCGCGAGATCAGTTGCGATTGCTCCGGTTTGCTGGTTAGTGGATCTGCAACGCTTACTTGTTGAACTGGCATTATCAAACCTTTGAATACAAGATGGATGAAAAAGAGTTGGCAGAGATTGCGAGAAAGAAAACAACTGACTTAAAGGATCGATAATTTACTCACCTGCAACAGGATCGTGAAATCCCTGTTGATCGGCTGCGTGGATTTCAAAATAATTGTTGGAGCCGAAATTCACCTGAACGGCTGTCCGGTGTCTCCCAGCTTGCACGAATTGGGAGAACCTTCTGTGATCATTCCTGATGTTCGTTCGTCGGCAGTTGTCAGCAGAACACGATACTTTCCCGCGAAGGCTCCTTGTTCTTCAAGTGTTCGCAACGAAAACAGGCCATCTTCTTTGAGGACCCCTTGAGCCACTGCAGAATCACTTTTCAAAGGGATCGGTTCAAAACGAACAACTCCAGAAGAGATCGGCTCCCCCTGGCACAATACCTTGCCGGTGACTTCGACGAGTTCTCCCTGTTGTGCAGCAGAGGAATCACAGCCTGCCAAAAAGGGAACGAGCGAAATTAAACAAAACCCGTTCATGCAGAGTAGAAACAAATTCTTAGAGTCTTTGGAAATCATGAGGGATGACAATTCATAAACTTTGATAATATAGACTGTTCATCGGAGGAAAAGATGTTTGCTGCCCCAGACATCACGTTGCGAAAAGCGAATTCATGTCTCGGAAACCTTTGAATTCCAGCGCATTTCCAGAGGGATCGTAAAAGAACATGGTCCCCTGTTCTCCGGGCTGACCTTCAAAGCGAATATAGGGTTCAATCACAAACTGCACTCCAGCCGTTTGAAGTTTGTCTGCCAGTTCACTCCAGCGTTCCAATGTAAGCACGACTCCATAATGAGGAACCGGCACCGCGTGTCCATCAACCGGGTTGTGATGCAATGCCGCAGATTTTAATTCTGGATTCAGATGACAGACAAACTGATGGCCGAAGAAATCGAAGTCGACCCAGGTTTCTGCACTGCGGCCTTCCGGGCAACCGAGTAAGCTCCCATAAAATTTTCGAGCTTCTGCGATATCGTGAACCTGTACCGCGAGATGGAATGGCATGAGTGCGGAAGTTGTCTCTGCTAAACTCTGTTTCATAACTGGATTTCTTTACAATGAGTGTGGTTTTAATATCTAGACCGCTATGCAATAATTGTACCGAAGGACGATCGTGTCTTGATGAAACCTTTTGAAAGTTCTTAATGTCGTCCTTATCTCAACAGAAAATCCTGTTTATCGATGACTTGCCAAATCTCTGTGAAGAGATGGTGACCATCCTGCGATCAGTCGATTTGGATGCCGAGGCGATGCTCAGCCCCCATGCAGCTATTCCTCGAATTGCTCGGGGAGAGTTCGCGTTAGTCATCACGGGATTGGTAATCGCAGAACTTAACGGCTTTGAAATCATTCAACGAATTCGAGGGGCTGGCTCGCGTGTTCCCATCATCATGGTGACCGGATATGGAACCGAACAATCGGCTATTGAAGCAGCCAGGCTCGGAGTGGCCGATTATCTCACAAAGCCTGTTGCTGAAGCGGAACTCATTGCCAGAGTGAAACGAGTCCTGCAGCAAAATTTGCCTCAGGAATCGGACAGCCCACGTATTTTGGCTCGAATGATTTCGGCTGATCCGTCTATGAGTTCCGTCTTTGAGAAGGTGAAAACTATCGCCTCAACTGAGAGCCGGGTTTTAATTCTCGGAGAAACCGGAGCTGGAAAGCAGGTGCTCGCCCATGCGATTCATGATCAGAGTCGGCGGAAAAATGAGCCTTTTGTCGAAGTTAACTGCGCTGCAATCCCTGCGAATCTACTGGAGAGTGAACTGTTCGGCCATGAGGAAGGCGCCTTCACTGGAGCCTCAAAACGTCGTATCGGACGTTTTGAAGCCGCAGGGAAGGGAACGATCTTTCTGGATGAAATTGGTGAACTCAGTTTTGATTTGCAATCAAAATTACTGCACGTATTGGACAGCGGGAAATTCTGTCGAGTGGGAGGGACTAAAGACCAGGTCAGTCAGGCACGATTGGTTTCGGCCACCAATCGCGACCTGATTAAAGAAGTCGAACTGGGGCGGTTCCGAGCCGACTTGTTTTATCGATTGAATGTCATCTGTATTGAACTTCCACCACTGCGAGAACGACCTGGTGATATCTCGATACTGATTCAGCATTTCATGGAGAAGTTCGTCGCCCCAGGCCAAAAAACCCCCATCATCATGCCGGAAGCACTCTCCATTTTGACGCGATACTCTTGGCCTGGAAACATTCGGGAACTCCAGAATATGGCAGAGCAATTAGCGATCATGAAAGCTGGTGAGAAAATCGGAGTCGTCGATTTACCTCAGCGAATCATTGATAAAAGGACAACTGAGACACAAACGTCTCCTTATATCGCTGAAAGTATCCCATTCCGCACGGCTCGGGATCAGTTTGAAAAAGAGTATCTCGGAAGACTCATCAAGCAGGTTCAAGGGAATCTGGCTGAGGGAGCCCGGATCGCTGAAATGGATCGTGCCCAATTTTATCGATTGGTCAAAAAACATGGGTTAACATCGAACTCACATCAGGATGCTTCAACTTAAATTTCCTACTGAGATGATTTGGAAATGTCCTCCCTGGCTTTCAATTCAGAATAACCGCGAGGCGTTGTCATTATGACAACATTCGCGTCAACATGTTGTCATATCGTCAACAGAGTGGCGGCTCATTTTATTGCTTGTCCAACACGTAATCCTGAAGTAGAGGTTGATGCAGGTCTGTTGCCCCTCCGAATACTATCACTGATATCGGGGAGAACGGACAAGAGACCTCAGTTGGCATCGTGATTGCAAGGGTTTGGATTGCTCGTCAATAAAATGTATTCAGGAATACTCACTTTTTTCTTCGCCTGAAAATAATTTGACTGATCATCGTGTGTTAAGGAATTATTGATTGACTGAATTCACTAAGGACCTGGGCCATCACTCTGCCGAAAATGATATCGATGAATCTGTCGTACAGAAGAAGACGAATCGTTCAATGAAATGGGCGCGTGTACTGAGATTGGTTCCTGTTGTTGTTCTTTTGATGGTTTCCGCAATTGTCGGAATGTTGATTCAGCCAACGTGGATTGTTCATCAGTTTGATGTAACTCCGGAAATGCTTGAGAGCCCGGAATCAGCGGTGAGTTATCAGAATTCCGGCTTAACTCCGGCTGACCTGGAACGCTATCAACAAGACGCTTCTTTACCAGTTCAGAATGAAGTCTTAATCCTTGAGAAGAATGAAGATGGCTCGATCAATTATTCTCGATTGATTGCCAGTAAGCATTTTGGTTTCTGGTCATTACTCCCTGCGATGGTGGCAATCGCGCTATGCTGGTATTGCCGAGAACCCCTGGCGGCTCTGTTAATGGGAATCGCCTGTGGGGCTTTGGTGATGCAACAGTATGATTTGACGGAAAATATTCTGCTGCCTTCAATGGCAACCCGTCAAACTGCTGGCATCATACTCTTATATTTATGGCTGCTCGGGGGATTGATGGGAATCTGGACCCGGACAGGAGCCGCAGTCGCTTTTGCCGAGACGGTGACGCGTCACTTTGTCCGCGGCCCACGTTCTGCCAAATTTGTCGCCTGGGCATTAGGGATTGTCTTCTTTCAGGGAGGAACCATCAGTACGGTTATTGTAGGAACAACGGTCAAACCGATTTCCGATCAACATCGGGTCAGCCATGAAGAACTCTCTTATGTCGTAGATTCGACTGCATCTCCCATCGCCTGTCTGATCCCTTTCAATGCCTGGCCAGCTTATGTTCAGTCACTGATATTCATACCCGGTGTTTCCTATCTGATGACGGAATCAGATCGAATCAATTTTTACTTTGCCGCTTTGCCTCTTAGCTTTTATGCAATGGCAGCGATTTTGGGGACACTGCTACTTAGTTTTGACGTGGCTCCATTTTTAGGAAAACGTTTTCGTAAAGCGATCAAGCGTTCGCGAACGACAGGGCAATTGAGCCGCGAAAATCGGCAGCTGACCTTCGAGACCAAAACAGTCTCGTCACAAATACAGAATCATTACCAATCGCATACGGCAGAGTTTGTCGTTCCAATTCTCGCTTTGATTGCCGTTGCAATGGGAAGCTTTTTCTGGACAGGAACACCTCAGGTTCGCTGGGCCTTTGGTCTGGCGTTATTGATTTCTGCAATTACAGCTTACATTCGGGGGATGACTCTGCAGGATATCGTAAAGGGCATTGGTGAAGGACTGCAGGGAGTCGTCATGTTTTCCCTGATTCTGGTCCTGGCAGTTACGATGGGAAATATCACGCAAACGGCAGGAGGAGGATTATATCTGGTGGAGTGCCTGGGGGGATCGATCCCCTATTGGTTGCTCCCTGGCACACTATTTGCAATTACAATTATGATCGCGTTTTCCACAGGAACGAGTTGGGGGACATATGCGATTGCCTTCCCACTGACGATGCCCCTGGCAATGGCGATTGCCTCCACGCAACAACTGGCTGACGAGAAACTGTACTTAATGATCAATTTTGCATGTGTACTTAACGGAAGCGTTTTTGGCGACCAGTGTTCGCCAATTTCTGATACGACGATTATCAGCGCATTGACGACAGGGACTGATTTGATGGATCACGTGCTCACACAAATTGTGCCTGCATCTCTGGCAGCGGGTGTTGCCGTTTTAGGTTGGACACTTCTGGCACTGACTTGCAACTGATTGACTAATTATTCACTCACAACAATATCGCGGTCATAAAAGATGAATCAAAATAACTTTCGAGCCAATTCAACTTCTCGTAATTTATTACGTATCTGTTGTTGTGTTCTAATTCTGATGACACTGATTCCACTGCCCTCTTCAGCAGAGGTTATTACGCGTCCCGAACGAGCACCTGTTGATATCGCAGAGAGTCATTCAGGAATTGTCGTTTCAGATACCGACATCGCTTCGCAGATTGGGGCGGATATCCTGGCTCAGGGAGGCAATGCAGTCGATGCAGCGGTGGCAGTTGCTTTTGCGCTGGCTGTCACCTGGCCAGAAGCCGGTAATATCAGTGGAGGTGGATTCATGATGGTTGCGCCTCCCGACGAAGAAGTCGTTTGTGTCGAATATCGAGAAACGGCTCCTGCGTGTGTCGATGAACACAGTTTTGAAGAATGGCAAGAGCGTCACCACGCACGGATGGCAGGAGTTCCGGGCACATTAAGAGGCCTGGAACTGGCTCATAAAAAGTATGGGAGCTTGCCATGGGACCAGTTAGTGATGCCTTCGATTCGCATCGCTCGTGAAGGGATTATTGTCGATGATTTTCTGGCTTACTCGCTCAATCGAGTTCTCACGCTTTCCTCCATAAAAAAAGAAAATCGTTTTGCAGAATTTCGCAGGCTCTACGGAAAAGCGAATGGAGAACTTTGGCAGGCAGGCGATTTACTCAAACAACCGGATTTAACCAACACGCTGGAAATCATTGCTGAACAAGGAGCCGATGCGTTTTATACCGGTAGTATCGCAAAGAAAATAGTCGCCGAAATGCAAGAGCAGGGAGGCTTGATTACAGCTGAAGATCTCAAGAATTACAGGGCGAACATTCGTCCCGCGGTCTCTGGTCAAGTCAATGGTTATACGCTTTATGGTGCTTACCCGCCGAGTTCCGGAGGGATCACGGTTCTCCTGCAAATGAGAATGGCCGAAGCGGTTGGCCTGGAAGTGGATCCTGATAATTACTGGAATGTCGATCAGGTCCATCTGTTGGCGGAAATCTCAAAAAGAGCTTTCCGAGATCGAGCGGCTTACTTGGCCGATCCCGATTTCAGCAGCATCCCGGAATTTATGTTCTCCAATCAATATGCTCAAAAACAGGCTGAAAAAATCTCGCGAAATCAAGCGACTTCCAGCATCGAGGTCGCTGGTGAGATTCCCATCAGTAACCTTCCAGAAGAAAGCCTGGAGACCACTCACTTTTCGATCATAGATCGCAATGGAATGGCTGTCAGTAATACCTACACATTGGAAGGAACTTTCGGCTGCAGAATTGCTCCCAAAGGGACTGGATTTGTTCTGAACAATGAGATGGGCGATTTCAACTGGATTCCAGGATATACAAATCAGCAAGGAAGAATTGGAACAAAGCCGAATTTGATGAGCCCGGGAAAAAGAATGCTGAGTTCACAATCGCCAATGATAGTGAAAAAGGATGGAGACGTTTCTCTGGTGATAGGCAGCCCGGGCGGCAGAACGATTATCAATACTGTCACTGAAATTCTGGTTCAAACACTACTTTTTGAGCGACCCTTGAGTGAAGCGATTGATGGGCCGCGTTTTCATCATCAATGGTTTCCCGATGAAATCAAATTCGAGTCAGACGACCAGGGGCAACTGACTCGATTGACAAAACCACTAATTGATCGCGGACATACCATCAGCCGCCCCAAAGGCTGGCTGCAGGGTTCGGCTCATGGAATTGAATATAATCCTGCCTCAGGAACGGTTGTTGGAGTAGCCGACTGGAGACGCGGAGGAAAAGCGGTCGCGGTTCCACAAAAAGTTCAGTCGAAGGAGAAGTCTGTCACGAATGACTCTCAGTAATATTAGCGCTCACTGGTGAGCATAGGACATAATGTCAGAGGTTCGTTGTTGAACGAAATTGACTGCTTTTGTAAGTAATATCGTAAAGTACAAAAATGCCCAGAGCGCCGGTGTGGTCATTTCATCCGTTTTTTACAAGGATCTATCCGTGAAATCACATCTCAAACCTGGAAATTCTCAGCAGGGTTTCACTCTTATCGAACTATTGGTTGTTATCGCGATAATCGCCATACTGGTTGCTCTGTTGCTTCCCGCAGTTCAACAGGCACGTGAAGCAGCACGTCGGTCGAGTTGTAAGAATAATTTGAAACAAATTGGTTTGGCCTTACACAATTATCATGACACGCATGGCACACTGCCTGCTGCCTATTACCGTGATCCCGATTATTTCAATCGTGGATGGGGCTGGGGAGCTCTCATTTTACCCCAGTTGGAAGAGACGAACTTATATGACAAAATGGACGTCAGTTTCTCAAGAATTCCACGGGATCCCAATTCTGAAACACAAACGGTTCTCAGTCCCTTTCGTTGCCCTTCCGATGTTGGACCGAATCTGAATCCCGAACGTAATGATCAGGGTATGTCCAACTATATTGCAGTGCAGGGAGCGGATTCCGCAGGAGGATTCCGCTCCAATTCAGACGACATTGGAGATTACGGTGGGATGTTATTTCAGATCAGCAGTATTCGCTTTCGAGATGTTACTGATGGACTTACCAATACTTTAATGATTGGTGAGAGAGCCTTTGTCGACAAAGCTCCCGAGAAACCCTGGCTGGGGGGACAATGGGTCGGCGTAACCTATAATGCTGGCTATGCCGGAGTCATGCGTTGCATGTACAACAGCCTGGACTATCACCTGAATGGCGATTCCGCATGGACATTTAGCAGCCGTCATGCGGGAGGAGTACAATTTGTTCTCGGAGATGGAGCCGTGAAATTCCTCAGCGAAAATATTGATGGAGAAACGCTCGAACGCCTCTCCTCTCGAAATGATGGAGAAGTTGTCGGAGAATTTTGAGGCTTGTAAGTCTGGTATTATTCAGACTCATATAATAGACATTATCCCCCAGTGACGTTAGCAGAAAAGTTAACGTCACTGGGGGATTCACTGTTAAATCCACCTCCTGTTACAGCTGATTTCATCAATGAGGAGCGAGAGTTTGACTGCGTTAATAGCACTCAGCTTTTTCATAATACCGTTATCGTAAACTGCTCTCTGCCGTAATGCTATTTATTTAGTGCCCTTTCAGGGCTTGGATTTGGGCACCAAATAACTGTAGCGCACTCCGTTGTCGTACTTTATAAGAACATCAACCCAAATTATTAGTGTGGAAGACGCACTAGTGCCCTGTCAGGGCTTAGAATTGGGCCTCCAATAACTGTAACGCACTCCGTTGTCGTGCTTTACAACATCACCAATCCCAATTTTAAGCGTAGATAACGCACTAGTCTCTTGGAAATATGTGATATCAGATCACTCTTCTTGCGAGGGCAGTCGTTTGCAAATCCAGCCTTATCATTTCTTCGGATATACTCAGGGATTGATTCCCGTTGTTCAACCAAGTCGATTGACGGAACATCTCCAGGAAATCTTCAGCAATTTCCCGGCAGCCGGTTTCACAGATTTGATGATACTTTTCCAGGGGAACGACGGCATCATACAGGATCTGAGTATCGTTCCAGAATGATTGTCTCCGTGAAAAAAAGTAGGCCCAGCGATTCGTCTCTGCGGGGGTATTGCAGTCGGAAATCCAGACGGGAATGAGATCGTACGCTTTTTCTCTGGTGCGGAGAAATTCAATATCCTCCTGGCGGACCTGGTATTCAACGGCATTGAACCAATGGCCGTCAGCTGTCATAGCGTTTAAGACACCATAATCTGAATCTACAGGATGGCAGTATTCTGCATACGCCATCCGATTCAGGCTGATGGTGTTGTAAACCCGGCGAGCCCCCCAGGCAATTACAGAACGGGCAGTCGACAGGGTCTGGGAGCAGAGTACCTGAGCGGCGGAGGACCGATTCATCAAACTACCGTACCCCAGCAGAGAAATTGTCTGATCGGATTCTCCGAACGGGGGCAGTTCATCCCATGGATAATTATAGATCAGTGCATTTTCAGGCAGTGACTTTGGCGTCCTCTGAAATTGTCCAAACTCAAAATAAGGAGCATTGACAGGCGGTAACTCAGACATTCCGTTCTCAATTTAATTTTGTAGAATTAGACTCGATCTGCTGAAGATAAAAGTGATTTCAGCAGATTTCAGAAATAATCATGGCCCGGTTTATGGTTTCACCTGAGCGGCCCAGTAAATGCCGGAAGCCATCAGTGAGTTTGGGCCATCCTTGGTTTCAGGGTGTGGGCTGAAACAAATGACTCTTCCTTCGCCATATTTGGAACGGATCACAGCATGAGTGTCGATCATGGCTTCAACAGGAGCGCCTTTCTTGGCGATTTCGCTGCCGTATGAGGCCAGGACTTCATATCCGGGAAGATCAGACTGATTATCAGGAACAAGAAGTGGCCCCTGTCCGTAGTAGACGTCAACTTCTTTCTGTTTGCAGCCCAGCACTTCGCGCCCTGAACTGGTCAGGCATAACGAAACCGTTCCCTGACCTCGAGCCCAGTGTTCACGATCCCAGACTTTGGCATTTATCAACCCGAGTGACCACGAATAGTGAGAGGATGCGAGATAGGAACCAGCGCAGATTCCAACATACCCACCTCCATTATGAACAAATTCCTTCACTTGTGCACGACCACTTTCCTGAAGTTTTTCCGACTGTTTACTGCCGGAACCGCCAGGCATAATCAGCACATCGAAATCGCTGAGACAACCTTCCTGAATTTGCTCGGGTGAAACTCGCTGTGCAGAGAAGCCATGTTCAGGAATCAAAAATCGCAGCAGGTTACTGGGGCCATTGGAGATTTCCTCAGAATGATCATAGATAGCCACGCGAACGAGTTGAACATTTTCAGCGATAACAATCGTTGGCATCGCCATCAGCATCAGTAGACCCGCCAGAAGGGCCTGGGAGATTTTATTCATCGAATTCAGCCTTATTGAAGTGATACAGTTATTAATGAAGGTCGGGTGACTGCTTAAGGAACCAGAATTGTCTTAGTGACCGGTTTAAACTTTGGTGGGGCAGGAGTTTTAATGGTGAGTGCGGCGTTCTTGAGTTGTCGGAGTTCGGTCAACATAGCCTGATAAGAACGACGAGCACTCTCCATATGAACCGCATTCATATCTCTTGGGTTGACCCCTTTGGATTCCCATTTTGAGCGAGCTTTGGCAGTTGCGGACAGAATCTGATCTTCGACCTTCCAGACATCGCTCCAAATTCCCTTCAATACCGTAGAATCAACTCCCTTGTCTCCATCAACAAAACTCCAGCCTCGCATGGTGTTGGCAATCGCACCAATCGGAGCTTCGTTCTCACCGACGAGTGGCGGGGCAATGTCGCTCATTGATGTCCAGCAGGGAACAGCGATGGAAAATTTAGGATCACCCAGAAAGGCCAACATCGTTGTCATCAAGGGATCTTCCCCTGCTTTCACGCCGTGAAAAACAGCGGCTGATACGGTCGTTGTCCGACTGATCATGGAGTCGGCATTGATGATTTCGGGGAGCTTTCCTGAGGGATCATTCACACTTCCGCAAACGGCAGCACCAGGTGCATCGGAAAGATCCCGGCAGACATTTCGGATCATATATTCGACAGAGATCCCGGCTTCGCCTGGTGAACTGAGCAGCGTGCAGGCTTGACTGAATCGATCGGCTGAATAGAGCGTTTTTCCAGATAATTCTTCGAGTGTCGGCTGTGGACTCACTTCCTGTGCAGTTGTCGCAAAATTGGAGCGAACGAGATATCCATTCGGTGCAATCGCGGGATCGTTTGCGTCAAACATTTTGAAGGATGTTGCACCTGTCTCAAACAGAGCAGCACCACCCTGGGCATCGATTACGCCAAAATTGGAATTGGTTCTGCGACCAGTTGTATTTGTCTTTTCGAGGAGTTGACGGAACTCCTCAACCGTACGGCACGTTTCAAGTGCAAGTTTCATAAACCCGCCATTGCCCGGGCCACTTGTTTCTCCGTCACTATTCAAGTCTTTACTTAACGAGTTTTCGATACAGAATCCGGCTTCATTTACACCCATCCAAGCGGAACTGCGACTACCCGCATTGACGACCGCGATCGCTCGATACTTTCCACCTTCGAGAAATGCGACTTCATTCCGTCTCGAGGAGGTATCGCGGTTTTTCCATAAAATTGGACGACCGTCAACTGTCGCTCTTCCGCTAATGACGGCGGTCGTGCAGGCGGTAACAACCGAGGGTAAAAACGCGATGAGTGTCCCCCAGAGGATCACACCTGCTCGAATCGTCAATTGTTTTTCTCGGGCTCGCATAAACTTCCTTTTAAATTGATCGTGTTTGAAAAGGGAGGAGTGCGGGAAGACTATGCATACCCGCTGTCAACATAGGCAGTTTCTGCGAAAGTGAAAAATTGACAAGCACATTGTGCGCAGAAAAGATAACACTTCACGCTGAGTCGTTACTCAGAGTATATTGGCTGAACATTAATAAATCAGGCTCGAATTCCTTTGGCGATTCTTGATTATCATAATAATCTCACTGTCACGAACGAGTTTGGAACGTCGATTGCATATCTTATGCACTAGGTGGATTTACTAGTCTATTTATTTACCCTATGAATATGATTTGAATTGGAGAGGTGCTGAGAAGATGATCGCATGTCGTATCCCGGCGATGAATGATCGACTGAGAATCGCGTTGCTGGTCCTGAATGCGAGTCAATGGTCTCGCTCGGTCGTGAGTGGGATAGTGAGCTTTGCTGACGAATATGACAGTTGGGATTTTTGGCTGGCACCACGAAATTTTTCACAGAAACCAATTCTTCCCTCTGACTGGTCTGGACAGGGGATTATTGCCCGAATTGCTGATGAGGAAATTCACGATTCTGTGAAATCGCGCGGGATCCCCTGCGTCAATGTTTCCTGGCATACAGAACATTCTCTGGATTGCCCCAAAGTGATTTCCGATCCCAAAGCCTGTGGACGAATTGCTGCAGAATACTATGTTGAGCGTGGATTTGAATCGTTTGCCTATATTGGTCCACCTCTCTGTTATAACTATAACGATCCCGTATTGGATGAGGTGAAGACAGTCGTTGACGGTGTTGGTGGCTCATTGAATTGTTTTGATCCGGATCCAAATTTTCCCTCGTCAGATTACGATTTTCAGAGAAGCCGGATGCGAGACTGGATTCATTCATTGCCAAAACCTGTTGGATTGATCGCCTGGTCGACTAACGTGGCCCGGGAAATAATGTTGACGAGCCTCAATGAGCAATTCGATATTCCAAACGATATTGCAATTTTGGCGATTGAACACGAACCTACGCTCTCGTCGCTGTGCCCCTTCCCGATTTCTTATGTTCAGCAAT
>DOCI01000009.1:8393-9276 GCA_003503535.1 Planctomycetaceae bacterium | reverse complement strand
ACTAACTACTAACTACTAACTACGCCGCCTCTTTGTCTTCCGACGCTCTCTGGCTCACAGGCAGGAAAGTGCTCAGTTTCTGTTCGAGGACACGGGGATTGTCTCCATCCTGAATGGAGAGAATCCCTCGCACAATGACTTCGCGAACTTCCAGTTCCCGTTTGCTGTAGAAGCCGAGTTTGTCAGCAAAAGGAAGGAAAATCATGTTGGAAACCATCGCACCATAGAGTGTAGTAATCAGTGCGACCGCCATACCGGGACCGATAGCCGCCGGATCGTCCATATTCCCCAACATGATGATCAATCCCATTAAGGTGCCGATCATTCCAAAGGCGGGAGCATATCGTCCTACCGTCTCCATGAGGCTTTTGCCCGTTTTATGCCGCATGGCGACGGCTTCCATTTCGGTTCGTAACACCGCTTCCATCAATTCGGCATCGGTCCCATCGACCGCCATTTGTATGCCCAACAGGATGAAGGGATCGGAAATTTCTTCCGTCTTACTTTCCAGTGCCAGAATTCCATCCCGACGAGCGATTTCGGCAAATTCAACCAGTTGGCTGATGACCGGTTTCAAATCGCTGACTTTTGGGTTGAAGACTTTCTTCATCACCCCGGGAACAAGGAATAACGCTGCAAACGGAAAAGCGATGCAGGTGGCTGCAATCGCCCCCCCAATCACGACAGCTGCAGAAGCCGCATCCCAGAAGGCAAGGAACGATCCGCCCGGTGCCAGCATAACAGCCAGCGCCAGCAGCCCGAAAGCCATGACCAATCCGCCTACGGTCGCCTTATCCATTATTCCTGACTTTGGTTGAGAAGTGTGTTTCAGATTGAGTGCTGAGAGTTGAAGGCTCAAATAGGACAGGCATCCTGCCTGTCA
>DOCI01000009.1:7223-8228 GCA_003503535.1 Planctomycetaceae bacterium | reverse complement strand
CAGGCAGAATGCCTGTCCTACATATTGGTTATGTTCCCATCCCAGGAATCCGTCGAACCGAACGCGAATAATCGACACTGCGTTTGACGACTTCATCGACTGATTCGAGCACAATGAGGCGATCATCGGATGTCAAAGTGATATAGGTATCAGGCCGACTTTCGATATATCGAATTAATTCCGCATTGAGTACGAATTGATCGCCATTGAGTTTTGTTAATTTAATCAAGGGATGCTCCTTCACACCCGAATTCGCTGAGCCATGCCACTATCCGTTATTATCGACCTAACAACAGCAGTTCATCGACGAGCCGTTGTACGGAATCGATCACGCGGGCATTTCCTCGATAGTTGGTCGAGGAGACAATCAAATCGACCAGGTTTCTTCCGATATCGGTATTGGACAATTCAATCGAACCTGAGCGAATTGTCCCTGCTCCGAAGTTCCCAGCTGTCACCAGGAAAGGTGTTCCGGAACTGACTCCTTCCAGGAATGTCGTATTCCCGTTATCGAGCAAACCCTGGGGATTTGAAAATCGAGCTAAAACAACCTGGCCTAATGTCCGGATGATTCCGTTATCAAAGATACCATTGATCACACCCGTTTCATCAATCACGAAACGAGACAAAGATCCCGGACTCGAACCATCCTGCGATTGCAGCGTGATTGCACTTCCTGCTGAGGTGGTCGAAATCCCGGTTAATGTCGAAAAGTCGATATTAATCTGCATCGGGCTGACCGCAGCAGTATTGTTCCGATCAATTGAGAACTGCTGAATAGCTCCCGATGAAACCTCCCCGACTCCGTCAAACACAAACGAGCCATTGGCAAGAACAACATCTGCATCACTGTCATCGTTACTTTCCAGGAAGTAACGGAATGTTGAAGAGGTTGAATCTCGGGATTCCAGATAGGTCGTCAGCTTGACGTTGACTTCCTGTCCGAGAGAATCGTAAACGATGAAGTCAGTAATCGAACTTTCACCATCAGCCGTCTGATTTTTT
>DOCI01000009.1:5912-7173 GCA_003503535.1 Planctomycetaceae bacterium | reverse complement strand
ACCATCAGCCGTCTGATTTTTTGAAAATGGAATTTCAACAGTGGCGGATGTGGTTCCGTCAGTTTTGGTGAAGTCGCCCAGAGTCAATGAAATATCATTAACCGATCCACGATTCCCGATGACTTGAATAAGTCCGTTCGCATCAATCGTGACGCCGGGATTGGAACCACCTTCAGTAGGGACATCACCCCCACTATGAATTCCGAGTGTTTGATCCATCATCGTCAACAACTCAGCAAAGGTTGTAGTCGCAGTCACAGCCAACGTTTGTGGCTCTAATAACCGTCCCCCTTTTCGTGGAGTAAAAGTGATGACATCGTTGGCATTAAAAAGTGCCGTTGTATCCCCATCCTTGTATAAATCAGTCAATAAGGTCGTACCCGAGGCTGTATCTCCACCGACAACAGTTCCTCCAGCGGTATTTACGAAAGCATCCTGTGAGGAAAGTGTGGTTCCCTGCGTGGAGACACTACCAGTCGAAAGCACGGCTCCACTGATTTCGACATTTCGCGTCTGCTGAGCGACGGTCAAATCTCCCAGCGGAATTTCGATATCGGTCAGCTGAGTGGTGACCAGATTAAAATCTTCATCAACACCATAACCCTGAACACGTAAGCCGGCTGGTGTAACCAATGAATCTTCACTGCTCAAATTGAAATTGCCAGCACGGGTATAAACATTCCCGTCAGATCCACTGACAATAAAAAATCCGTCCCCTTGAATGGCCAGGTCGGAAGGGCTGGCAGAGTTGGTAATTGAGCCCTGCGTGAAGTCTTTGACGATCGCAGCCGAGTTGGCTCCCAAACCGATCTGCTTGGGATTCGTCCCCCCGTTACCAGTAGTCGGTCGCGAACCGACTGAGAGTGTTCGAGACAACTGCGTCTGGAACAATACGTTCGAAGCTTTGTAGCCATTCGTACCGGCATTGGCGATATTATTACCGATGACATCGATCGTCTGTTCGTTAAGAGCCAGACCATTCAATGACGTCGTAAGTGCGGACGTTAATCCCATAGTGTCCCCCGACAGTTAATCATCCCTGACAAACCCTTCCCCCCAGGAACGGATTTGTTGTCGTTTTATTTTCCGAAGCTGATCTGAAGTCAGTGATTCATTGACATAACGATCAGCATCACAGTCTCTATCGGCATCCTGCGGAAAAATCCGCAGTCTTCTCCTATTTTACCATTTGTCACGCAGCGACATCGCTGACAGCCGTAATGTTTTCAATTGGTATTTCGTCTTCGCCAATTCCGACATA
>DOCI01000009.1:3524-5742 GCA_003503535.1 Planctomycetaceae bacterium | reverse complement strand
GCTTTGCCATCTTTCAATATGGCGCGAGTCACTTCCCCTTCGACGGTTTCATCTTCACCCGTCAGCGGGTTATTCACGGTTGCAGTGACATACCGCCCGATCATCGAAGCCGCAGACGAGGCAAATGAAGCCGATGCGGCACTGGTCTGGTTTTTCGTAAGCGTATCAAGAGATTCTTCCAGATCGATACTCGCCTGCAGACCTCGCATTTCAGAAATCTGCCCGAGCAAAGCTTCATTACTAACCGGCTCGGTCGGATCCTGATTTTGCAATTGCACAATCAGAAGCTTGAGAAACTCTTCCGCATTAAGGGCATTGAATCCGGTGCTCGCCTCATCGACAACACTGATCGGTTTCCCATCGGGACTGTAGACCGTATCAATAACAGCCATGTTCTATTCCTTATCTGACAATAATTGTCTTCGAACTGCTGCCCAAAAATCGATCCATTGATTTCAAATGACGACAGCAGGTGACGCAATAATAGACTTTAGATTTGCACATCCATTTCACTCACACCAATTTTTGAAGTGGGTGCATTTTGTTTTTCTTCGGCTTCGGTGGTATCATCCCGTTCAACTCCAGTGGTGCCATATTGCTCCCGCTGGTGCTGCTGATCCTGCGCCATATCGCTTGAACCGGATTCACTCGAAAAAGAGTTTCCTGATTCATTGGCGAGTTGCTCGTTAATCTCCACTTGCAGTTGGTCAACCTTAATTCCTTGCTGCGTCAGGGAATCCTTGAGTAATCCCAATTGTTCAAAGATCACGGCTCGAGCCGCAGCCGATTCGACTTCGATTTTGGCTGTCACTTGACCATTTAATCGATTCACTTCGATCTGCATTGTCCCCAATTCCGGTGGATGCAGGCGAATTTTCAAAGCCTTCCCCTGCTCGGCTGCCTGCTGAATAAAGCTGGCCAGCCTTTGCGGAACTTCACTCTTGGAAGTATCGAGAACCGGACGTACGACTTCCGCTTTCCCCTCAGAAACTGAGGGGCGATTCTCCGCAGCGAGTGTATTGGTCTCAGTCATCCGTGTGCGACTGGACTGCTCATCAATCGACGATATTTTAGAGGCAACAGTTTCCAGCGTAACGGGCTGCACATCAGAGGTCGGATTAGAAACAGTCTGTCCACTCACATCGTTTGTCGAAGGCTTCGCCTGTGGATTGACGTGTTCTGTAACCGGAATTGAAGAGTTTCCATATCGAGAAACCTGCTGCGAATTTGATTCGTCAGAAGTGTCCTCATTTCCGGAGTCCACTTCCGTTGGCTGCTCCTTCTTATGAACTTCGATTTGACTTTCTGTCTTGAGTTCGACTTTTCCTTCTTGAACGACATCCTCAGCTGGAGGAAGTTGAACAGTTCCATTTGACTTAGCCGATTCCGGCTCCGAATGGCTCTCTGGCTGATCGACACTATTCTGACTTGGTGAAGAATATGCACTCGGAGTTTCGTAAGTGACATGAGAACTCTGTTTGGATTCAGATTGATTCTCTAAATCCTGCTCCTGATCAGTTGCATGTTGAACCTCAGTTTCGGCCTCGCTATTCGTGCTTGCCAATGATTCAACAGAGAAGATTGGCGACTCTTCTCCAACTTCTTCGTTTTCAGTCGATTGATTTTGAGGTTCCGGCTGGCTGATAACGTCAACTTCAGATGAAGTGTTCCCAGGAGAGCCTGCAGCTTTAACTGCGGCCTGCAGTTCTTCCATTGAGAGGACTGGCTGACTTTCCAGCGGACTCTCCGTTGAGTTTTTGTTTTGATCCAACGCTTTGAAAAATGCTATCGGGGCCAATGATGCGGCACCTGTCTCGGAGAAGACTGGCTCCTCCAGAGCCTCTGCTTCGGAAGTGTCGACCTGCTGACGCTTGGCTGTGGCGGATAGTAAACTTAACGGCATTGTGACTTCGACGGGATGATCAGTCTCCGGAGCTGAGAAATTGTTTTCTGGATTCGATGATTCCAGATCTAAATTTTCCTCATCAGCATCCGCAATCGGAGTTGTATTTACAGTTGCGAAGGAAACTTCCAATGCCTCTTCTGGAATGGCAGAATTTTCCGTTGGCTCATTTCGCGTCTCTGCTTGTTTCGGTTTTGTCACTGCAGAGCGTTCGACGCTTGTCTCACGAACTGGTGTACGACCAGACGGCTTTCTTGATGGTGCCGATTCTGGGCGAGAATTTGAAGTCGATTCCAGTGCAGATTGCGGTTTCTT
>DOCI01000009.1:1791-3375 GCA_003503535.1 Planctomycetaceae bacterium | reverse complement strand
GACTGGGATTTTTTCAGGCGATCTGCAAAAGCTGGGCGATTCGCGTGCGCAAGAGGCTGAGTGGCAGTCGAACTCTTTTGAGATTCTGCAAGATTCGTCAGCGTACGTTCGGCGATAAACGTAATGGGAGACAATGCGTCCTGGCGTGACAACATCCTTGTGCCCGTTTCTTATCCACAGGAAAATGCGATACGACTGCATCCATGCAAATCGCTCCATTGATGATCTGCGATAAATTACGGTTTCCCAGTAAAAGTTCCTCAAGAAATAACTTACGTCTCCAGTACAGATTTCCAACCTGAACTTCGTTACGAAAGTTACTGAGGAGTGAGATTACTTTCCGGTTGATCCAACATTGCCTGTCTGGCGCGCTCAGCAGGTTCAATCAACGGTTCGCCGAAATAGATCGCCTTATATATTTCTTCGGCTTTTTCGTAACGTTCCTGCGGATCTTTCCCGGCTATTCTTGTACGAAATTGATCTAAAATGCGAGCTGCGTCCTTCTCTGCCATGCCCTTAATCAAGAGTACAGAGTCACTTACGGCTAATGAAAGCAACTTTTCGACCGCAGATTCGGCTTCCATTTTCAGCAGAATTCCTCGGGCTTGTTCAACGGATTCCGATTTGATTTTCTCATATTCTTTATCGAGATCTTCCCGAAAGGTTTGCTTAACTTGCCTAAGCTCCTCACGTTCTTTCGTAACCAGCTTGGCCTGATCATCAATCGCTTTCTTCAGAATGGCCAATTCGCTTTCCCGAGAAGAAATACTCAGGATTTTCTCCGTTCGCATCTCCACGACCTGATCGAATGAAGTCATGTGGACAGGCTCCTTCACTTCAGAGAGAACAGCTGGACTGGGCTCGCCTTTCAAAATGGCTGCAATTTCCAAAGTCGACTCTCGTGTCAGATTCCCCTCACCCCAGGCGTACAATCCCACCAGCATCGCTGTGAGCAGCGTCGCTGTAGAAAAAATACCGATGACGGTTCCCAGTATTCGAAACATGACTCAACTCTCTTCTATTTACGATCTCAAATTCACAGCTGCCCAGGCATCCTGAAGTTCGATTTCAGACTTTTTCAACTGCTTTGCTCCATCAACTTTTTGCTGTTTCTCTTTTAAACGCTCCAACGCTTTCACCGCCGCATCGGCCTGCTGGACGGCCTGCCGACACAACTGCAGTTGATGTTCATATCGTTGAAAGTGAGACATCAACTCCCGCGTATTTTGATCGAGTTGAGAGACGTCGTATCTTAATGAGGCCATGCGACGGATATTGACCTGACCTGAACTGTTCTCATTGCGTATTGTTTCCAGACTGAGTTCACGCTCTCCCCGAAGTGATTCCATTGACTCTTCACAATTCGCTCGATCACGCATCACCTCAGCCATCAACTGCCGACATTGGTCGAGTTGAAAGCGACGATAGGTGAGCAGGGATTCGAGTCGAAATTTAAAGGACATGGTTGGTCGAGGGACGTGGGTCTAGGGTCTATAATTTACTCTATTTAAAATGAACACCGGAGTAATTTCATCAACCGGCAAGTCGCTCAAAGTGTTGAGTTACGCGTTTCGCTAACCCAAC
>DOCI01000009.1:995-1610 GCA_003503535.1 Planctomycetaceae bacterium | reverse complement strand
CGTTTCGCTAACCCAACCTACGATTCACGGATTAAGGATTGTATTTAACTGGCTGTTGCCGATTGAGGTTCCGGTTTTGGAACGGTTGGGGTTGAGATCAACTGGCTACCCAATTTCAACAAATGCTGAATGGTTTCCTGAGCAGGCATGTGTTCAATAGAAGCTTGCTGCAGGAACCGATCAATGAGTGGTTTCAATTGCATCGCTCGATCGACTTCGCGATTGGAACCGGTTTGGTAGGCTCCAATATTGATCATATCCTCGGATTGTCGATAAGCAGCCAGGAGTCGCTTCAAGCCTTGACTGGCCTGCAGATGTTCGGGAGTGACCAGTTCATTCATCAATCGACTGATACTTGAAAGCACATCAATCGCTGGCCAGTGAGACTGATGAGCTAAATCACGCGAGAGAATAATATGTCCATCCAGAATACCACGGACGGTATCCGAAATTGGCTCATTGGTATCATCACCTTCAACGAGCACGGTGTATAATCCGGTAATACTCCCCTGTTCTGTACGTCCGCTTCGTTCCAGAAGTCGCGGGAGTTGAGCGAACACGCTGGGCGGATATCCGCGGGTCGCAGGTGGTTCGCCAGCTGCCAGACCAATTTCG
>DOCI01000009.1:431-881 GCA_003503535.1 Planctomycetaceae bacterium | reverse complement strand
CGAAGCGGGTCACGCTATCCATCATGAGCAGAACGTTCAGGCCAAGATCTCGAAAGAACTCCGCGATAGCTGTTCCTGTATAGGCACATTGTCGTCGTAACAATGCGGATTCTTCACTGGTCGCAACAACCAGTACACTGCGGGCACGTCCTTCGGGACCGAGATCGCGTTCCAGAAATTCTCTGACTTCCCGACCTCGTTCTCCAACAAGGACAACCACATTCACATCTGCTGAGGCATACTTGGCCAATTGTCCCAGCAATGTACTTTTTCCGACACCACTGCCGGCAAAGATCCCGAGCCGTTGCCCCTGACCGCAGGTCAGCATACTATCGATAGCTCGCACACCCGTTTCCAGAGTTTGATCGATACGGGGACGATTGAGCGGAGGAATGGGGGCAGACTGGAGAGGGATCGTATGCGGTAAAATTGTATTCGGTCCGTCATCAA
>DOCI01000009.1:0-276 GCA_003503535.1 Planctomycetaceae bacterium | reverse complement strand
CGTGCGTTGACAACACGCCCCAGCAATGCCTCACCGACTCGTAAGGACTGCCTGGTCTGTTTCAATTCAACCAGATCGCCCCCTTTAACACCGGCCAAATCCTGATAGGGTTGAATGATAATTTCATCGTCATTCAATCCAACGACTTCGGCATCGACAGCTGAGCGGTGAGCACTGGAAATCCGGCACAAAGCGCCGAGCGGAGCCGGCAAACCTTTCACATGCGCAGACATTCCTGAGATGCGCGTAACCCGTCCCGATAAGCCATAGGGCATT
>DOCI01000315.1:34585-36874 GCA_003503535.1 Planctomycetaceae bacterium | reverse complement strand
TACGGTCATTTGGAGTCCAGGCGACTGCAGAAACCATTTGAAAATGGTCTATTATTTAATTGGAACTGGGCACAAGGAGAAGGAAAGATTATCGCTCCCCGATGAGAATTGAAACCCCTTACTCAACATCATAATCCGGCTCGACAATATCGTGTCGAGCGGTTTTTGAGTCGATTGGTCCACCAAAGACATCTTCTGGATGAGGCACGTAATCTTCATCGTGATATCCGAGTTCTGAACTGACCTCCGTACACATGTTGAGCACGGACTGCCCGACACGGGTTTCCAGTTCATCTTCCTCGCACAAGCCCTGTTCCTCTCGTAAAATCGATTCGAGTTCATCGAGTTGTCCCAGGCGACGTGCATCCATCGCAGCATAGCGATCGAGAATTGCCTCTGCTTCAATCACCTGCTCATCAAGTTCTTCAGTCAAGACGGCCTCAGCTGCAATTTCATTCGAATCGGTTTCAGGAGTCTCATTGAGTTCGATCTGAGCAAAACTTTCATCATCATCACCAGCATCATCAGCAGTCACATTTTCTTCACTGGGAGCAACAACCTCCGCTTCCGGAATCATGGCAGACTCTTCAGGAACAGATTCATGTTCAATTTTTGAGTAGAGTTCCCGTGACAAGTCCAGTTCCAGCAGAGCCAGTTCATTATCGATATCATCGAATGCAGAATTAAAATCATCCTCAATCTCGGATTCCATGGAAATGTCTTCCCTGGTTAAGTCAGGCTCTTCAGCTGCTTCCAGAACACTACTTTCCAATTCTGACTCAGAATCATCCACGGCTTCAATTTCCGCCTCGGTTTCAGCGTTATTTTCAGCAACCTCGGCAGTATTTGTTTCGACGCCTGTTTCAATGCCCACTGAAACGTGAGGCTCAGGCGGAGTTTCAATGGGTGCTGCTCCAATTTCGATTGAGCAGGCTTCATCGTCGAAGAATGTCTCATCTTCCAGATGCTCGACGGGACTTTCAAGCATCCCGGTATCCGACTCCTGCAGCAACTCTTCGTCAGAACCCCATTCGATTGTATCAGAATGAAGTTCATTCCCGGAATAACTTTCTTCTGATACTGATTCGACAAGAGGTGGAATATTCCAGTGTAATGGCAGCTTTTGAAGATCAGTCAGAGCGGATCGCACTATCTGGTCGGTTACGGTGGAACTGTTTGCGTGAAACGCCAGTGAACAGGCATGATCACACAATTGGTTCAAACATCGTGGACTTCCATCTGCAGCATAAATTGCTGTTTCAAGAGCGTCTTCCTCAAAAATCTTTAGCAGATCGCCACCACACTGCTTCACACGTGTCATCAGATATTCGAGCGATTCCTGTTTTGTCAGACTGTCGAGACAGACGTGAGCTTCCAGCTTATGATTAATCGCTTCCAGACTGCGTCGCGTCAAAATATCTTCCAATGCCGGCTGACCACTGAGAATTATCCGGAAGATTGGTCGGGAATGATGGATAAAATTTGTCAGCGACCGAAGTTCTTCCAGGACATGTTCGCCCAGAAGATGAGCTTCATCGACAATCAGGACGACGCCAGTGCGGTACATACATAAATCTCGACCGTGGGCAACAAGTTCGAGCCGCAACTCCTGTTCGGTCATTTTTCGATACGGGCGTCGAAGCTCAAACAATATTGCCTGAAGCAATGAACTTCGAGTTGGAAAACTGGCATTCAACAGGAGTACAGGCAGCGGATCATCAGCCAGTTTCTCTGCCAGGGTTTTGCAAAGCAGGGTTTTTCCAATCCCCGCCGCTCCAGTCAGCATGCCAATTCCGACTCCCTGACGAGCGGTCCGTTCGAGCGCTTCTATTGCATGACTGAACGTTTTGGAGTGGAACACGAAACGCGAATCGGGGGCAGCCGAAAATGGGCGATCCTGCAATTGAAAATGTGTTTCGTACATTCGCCGAACATCCCTGTCACGAGCGTGTCTGGTAAGACACCCTGAGTTGAACCATCTTCATGATGGCATGTGTGGTGAAAACTCAAACATTTTCAGGTCAGTCAGCCGCGAAAAGTAGTCCTGAATGGAATCAGTCTTCTTCTGCGAGATGACGAACTGTCCTGGAAATGCTTCAGTCACAGATATACCAGTTTTCGATAACAACCGGCGCTATCGTCAAAATCGGCAAATATTCTCAAAAGCTTGAACTCGACCTGCCCTCCAACGAACATATCAACAGGCTGAAGTTTGATTCCGGAAAAATCCGCGTGGATCGCAGGATTTCAGACTTTCGTGGCCTGTCGACTTGAATAAAATTGAATGCA
>DOCI01000315.1:31467-34501 GCA_003503535.1 Planctomycetaceae bacterium | reverse complement strand
AAGATATTCAATCGAATCCTGTTTCATCAATGAGATCTGGAATGAGAAAGGTCTGCGTGGCAATTACAGATACTTCAGAAAATCTAATGACGATTGACGCTCCCATCGAGCGAATTCGACTCGTCTTTGGTCCTCAAGATGCTCACTTACGGGCATTATTGAAGTCGATTCCCGTGAATGTCGTCTCAGTAGATGACCAGATTCGTATTACGGGAGAGAATACCGCAGATGTCAATAAAGCCCTGCAAGTGCTTCAAACACTCTGTGATAAGGTCAAAAACCGTCAGGAAATTACCTCCAGGGAAGTGAATAGACTGCTGGAGCCGACTGTAATTTTAGATGATCCTGTCGAAGACGATTTACAAAATCCCAAATCCGAACGACCTGTCCCTCGAAAACAGGTCGCAGGAAAGGTCACTGCGAAAACCAGCGGTCAGGCGCGCTACATGCATGCGATTGCCGAGAATGATCTGGTCTTTTGCAGCGGACCTGCAGGCTCGGGAAAAACCTATCTGGCGGTTGCAATGGCCCTTGAAGCTCTGCGATTGGAACGGGTACGAAAATTTGTACTCGTGCGACCTGCTGTCGAAGCCGGAGAACGGCTCGGTTTTTTGCCAGGGGATATGCTGGCCAAAGTGAACCCTTTTCTACGGCCACTGCTCGATGCACTTCGCGACATGCTCGATTTCGACACCGTCCAAAAGTACATCGAACACGATGTGATTGAAATTGTGCCTCTGGCCTTTATGAGGGGACGAACTCTCAACGACACATTCATGATTCTGGACGAAGCCCAAAATACGACGATCACTCAGATGAAAATGTTTTTGACTCGCATGGGAACAGAGTCGAAAATTGTTGTGACTGGCGATGAAACGCAAAACGATTTACCAGCCAATGTTCAAAGTGGACTTTCCGATGCGATGCGTCGACTGGGAAAAATATCGGGAATCGCCAATGTAAAACTCGATGGGCGAGATATCGTCCGCCATCGACTCGTCCGTGAAATTGTCAATGCTTATGACAATCTGACCAACAAAAAATAAGTGTCTCTCAAGTCAGATTTCTTGAAAATTACATCGACCGGATATGGTATCAAAGAGACCTGACACCGCCATTTAGCAGATATTCCAGTTGATATTTGTTATGATTTTGCTTTCACATTTCCAGGAGACAGCCGTTAACATTTTATACAATGGTCTCCCGGAATCAGAATCTTCAAGGAATATTCACGTTCAGCGACAGAGTTATATTAATCATATGGTTCTCATCCGGTAGTCCATGAAAATATTTTCATCAAACAAGCGATCTCGAGTCGCACGGAAATCCCATCATCGATCCGGTACGCAGTCGTTATCGCAATTTTTCTCACTGCGATATCAACGAGGTCGTCTGGTTCAACAATTGATTGGGTTTCTCGGTGTTATCGCAATCGTAGTTGCTATTCAGGGTTGGATTTACCCTTTCACATACCGGGTAGGCGATCGATTTCCTGATGGCTTAGCCGCCCGCATGACGTTTAAAGTCGTGAACAATTTTGAAACGTCTCGCGTTGCCAAGGAACGGGAACGGCTCGTTCCCTTAATTTTCCGCAACGATTCCAGCCCACTCAAACTTGCTCCCGATCAATTGAAAGCGGCCTTAGGGGCAATTGCGGAGGCGGAGACGTTAGCCGACTTGAACCTGGATGTTCGTCAGGCATTCGGACTGATCGAAGGCCCCTCAGTTCCGAAAATCGACCTCACAAATCCGACACAGGGAGGTGCCGTCGATGTCAGTGCCGATGTTCGTTTTCGTTTCGAGCAATTAAAGCAAGCGATCACGCCACTCGATGCCCGACAATCCGACACACACATTTCCAGTATTATCGATGAGTTCACTCGTCTTATTCAACCCCTCTATAAGACAGGGATTATCGATGCCAAAGATCTCACTCGCAGAGATCTCGGCCTCGATTCACCTTTGGCCATTGTCGATGAGAACGTTGAATTGCCCCGTCCAAATCCACTGGAAGATACCGAACTCTGGATCGCAGTCAGTATTACCGATGTCGCGATGAGTGATCTTTTGAACGATGCTGGTTTCCTCGGTCATCGCTGGTCCGATTTTCCACGGCTGGAAACAATCCGACAACCGCTCGAACAATGGATGCGAAATCAGGTTCGACATACACTCGAATACGACCAGGCCAGCACGCAGCTGGCTCGTCGCTGGGCCGGAAAGCAGGTGGAACCGGTTTACGATTTGATCAACGAAGGAGACGAATTCCTGCCTCCAGATGGGATCGTCGATACGAACCTGCTTAACATTCTTATCGCTGAGTACGATGCGTCCCTCGATCTTTTCACATTTGAGACACGCATGGCTCGTGCGGCCATTGTGTTTCTCATGGTGTCAATTCTGTTAGTGATTGCCTCATGGTATTTATTTCGATTCGAAACCGGATTAGTCACCAGTTGGGCGCGACTTTCTGTATTCCTCGCTGTCATCACACTGGCTGTATTTTTTGGACGATTGACTTCCTTCGATCCGGTACGTGGTGAAGTGGCGATTGTTGTTGCAACATCAATGATAATTACAGTGGCCTATAATCAGCGACTCGCTGTCGCGACAGCTTTTCTTTTGAGCCTGCTGATTGCGATGGCCACTCGAATTAATTTCGCTCAATTCACAGTCATGCTTACCGCTGCAACAATCGCTGTGACATGCCTGCAACGTGTCCAATCCCGATCCACAATCATCAAAGCAGGATTTCTCTCAGGTCTTCTCACTTTTGTTGTCGCCTGGGGAATGGAAATTTTGCTGTATCCATCCGACTCACTTTATTACTGGTTTGATCCCTTACTGCTGCAGCTTTGTCTCAAATACGCTGGCTGGTGTGTATTGGCGGGGTTCATTCTGGCGGGAAGTTTACCCTTTATCGAGTCGACATTTGGCGTCGTCACTGGAATTAGCCTACTCGAGATGAGTGACCCGTCTCATCCCCTCTTACAAGAACTTGTCCGCCGTGCTCCTGGTACATATAACCACTCTC
>DOCI01000315.1:30693-31402 GCA_003503535.1 Planctomycetaceae bacterium | reverse complement strand
ACATTGCACTTGGCATCATAGGCGAAGCAGCAGCGAAGGAAATTGGAGCCGATGGTCTTCTCGTTCGTGTTGGAGCTTATTTCCACGACATTGGAAAAATTCCCAAAGCCGAATACTTCATTGAGAACCGCCCCTCCGGAGCCGCCAATCGACACGATACGCTTGCACCGGCAATGAGTACTCTCATCATTATCGGCCACGTCAAAGATGGGGTCGAGTTGGCCGAAGAGTATCACCTGCCGCAGGTTCTCATTGACTTCATCGAACAGCATCACGGCACAACGCTGGTTGAGTATTTCTTCCATGCGGCTAATAAAAAGGCGGATGAAGAACCTGATCGCAAACAGGATGTCGAAGAATCAGCATTTCGATATCCCGGTCCCAAACCACAGACACGAGAAGCAGGTATTTTGATGCTGGCCGACTGTGTCGAATCGGCTAGCCGAACTCTCAGCGAGCCTACGCCGGCCCGAATAAGAACTCTCGTCCATCAATTGACGATGAAGCGATTGCTCGATGGTCAGTTCGATGAATGTTCTCTCAAACTGAGCGAGATTCATCAAATCGAAGAATCACTCATCAAGTCGCTCATTAGCATGCACCATGGCCGCATTGTTTACCCGGAATCTACCAAAGTCCAGAAAACCGCTTAAGTCAATCAGCTTTCTGCATTCGTAATCTCAAACCAAAGCGTCAGCGAGGGGACGGC
>DOCI01000315.1:30344-30624 GCA_003503535.1 Planctomycetaceae bacterium | reverse complement strand
GCGTCAGCGAGGGGACGGCTTCATGCAGTAATTCGGTTGAACCCAAATCTTTACAGTCCAGTATTTTCTCATGCAATAGCTGCATTGCATAAGGTCTGTTTTATAACCGAATATTCGGATTAATTACTGGTTTGCTCTTCCGGAGCGAAGCCTCTGCGAAGTGTGTTTTCGGTGATGTTGATCGGGATCAGGAATTCGTGCAGATAATCGGGGCCACCGGCTTTCGTGCCGATGCCCGACATGCGATAGCCACCAAACGGCTGGCGAAAGACCAATGCAC
>DOCI01000315.1:25118-30202 GCA_003503535.1 Planctomycetaceae bacterium | reverse complement strand
AAATGCACCTGTGCAGGGCCGGTTCAAATAGAGATTGCCAACCCTAAATTCGGTACGTGCCCGTTTCAAATTGACAGGGCTGCGACTGTAAACACCACCTGTCAGAGCAAAGTCTGTGTCGTTTGCGAACTTAATCGCTTCGCTGAAATCTTTCGCCTGAATGACAGCCAGAACAGGCCCAAAGATTTCTTCACGGGCAATTCGGTCAGACGTTGAAACATTACAGAAAACATGCGGGCCGACATAACAGCCCATTTTTTTCAACTTATTGGGAACTTCAATTCCGACGAGCAACTCGGCCTCTTCCTGTCCAATTTCCAGATAATGTTCGATCTTTTCCTGTGCATCCTGGTCAATAACAGGACCGATTTTTGTGGCGGGATTGTCACAGGGCCCAAGCTGCAATGTCTCGACTGCGGCTTTGAGACGACTACAGAATTCTTCATAAATCGGCTGCAGGACAATCACCCGGGAACAGGCCGAACATTTTTGCCCGGAGTAACCGAAGGCACTTTCGACCACACCGTGAACCGCTTCATCAAGATCGGCATCATCATCGATGATGATGGCATTCTTGCCTCCCATTTCAGCAACCACACGTTTCACACTGTTGTGAGCTGGAGTCGACTCGGCTGCTTTCTGATTGATTTCCAACCCAACTTCACGTGAACCAGTAAAAGCCACAATGTCGACATCGGGACTACTGACAAGATCCGGCCCGATCTCTTCCCCAATGCCAGGCACATAATTGACGACACCATCAGGAATTCCTGTCGCCCGAATGATTTCCATCAACTTGGCAGCAATGACTGGGGACTGCTCTGCTGGTTTCATCACAACGGTATTCCCTGTCACGATAGCCGCAACAGTCATACCTGTTAGAATTGCCAGTGGAAAATTCCAGGGAGAAATGATGACAGCTACACCTCGTGGACGATAAAAATACTCGTTCTCTTCACCGGGCAAATCCGCTTCAAGAGAATGATCCATCTGCCGCATGCTTTCCGCATAATAGTGACAGAAATCAATCGCCTCTGCGACATCGGCATCAGCATCGATCCACGGTTTCCCGGATTCATAGATAATCCACGACGCCAGTTCGAGACGTCGCTCCTGCAATCCCCGGGCGATCAGTTCGACATACTCTGCTCGATGATCGGCATCAATGGCCGACCAGGTCGAAAAGGTTCGTCGAGCCGCATCAATGGCTTCGTTCGCCAAATCTGGAGTCGCGGAAGAAACGCGACCAACAATAATTTCCCGATCAAACGGACACCGCGAATTCAGCATTTGCCGTGTTTCATAGGCTTTTCCGCTGATCACAATTGGGTATTCCAAGCCGCATTCTTCGCGAACCGACTTCAAGGCCGCCTGCATCGCTTCCTGATTTTCCGTCTGACCAAAATCAGTCAATGGCTCATTCGTGAACGGCAATACTGGAGCGGGAGTGGATTTCGTTTTATCGATCATTTTCTGGGGACTCATCATCAATTCCTCAATCGAGCGTTCTTCCTGATAACTTTGACGGAGAAACGAATCGTTCGATGTATTTTCAAGCAGACGGCGAACAAGGTAAGCCATCCCGGGGATCAATTCTCCAAACGGAGCATACACGCGAACGCGATACCCCATTTCGGAAAAGGCCTGAGCTTCTTCCTGGCCCATGCCGTACAGCATCTGGATTTCAAAAGCATCCTTGGGCACAGACAATTCTTTCGCAACCGCCAACGCATGGGAAACGCTTCGCAGGTTATGGCTGCCAATTGCTGGAGAAAGCCAATCGTAATTTTCAAAGAGAAACTCAGTCAGCGATTCAAAATTTGCATCGGTTTCTGCTTTCTGTTCAAAAACCGGAACCGGCCAGTTTCTTAAACCGGCAATCACGGTTTCGTAATCCCAGTAAGCCCCTTTGACGAGCCGAACGGTTATCGGTGTACCACGCTGTTTTGTCCATTCCAGCAGCGACTGCAAATCTTCTTCAGCCTCTTTGAGATACGCCTGACAGACAATCCCCACATGCGGATATCCGGCAAATTCTGGTTCCATTAGAGCCGTTTTGAAGATCTGATAGGTCAAATCTTTGTAGTCGTATTGTTCCATGTCGACATTGACGAACACATCATGCTCAATCGCTGCCTGCAGAATTGGTCGCAGTCGTTTGAGCACCCGCTTTGTCGTTCCAGTCGGATCAATCGGATTGAAATCGCCATCCAGTGCAGACAGTTTGAGGGAGACATTGGCACGCGGAATAGGCCCCAGATGATTCGAATCAATCTGCGAGGCTTCCCGCAATGTTTCCAGCCGCGGGGCGAGTTTCTCGATCAAATCCAGATACGATTGCTGATACGCCTCCGCTTCCTGATGACTCAATACTGCTTCGCCGAGCCGATCGAGAGTCGTTGCAAAACCGGCATCACGAATTTTCATCACCGATTGAATAATCTCATCGGCATTGCTGCCCGCAATGAAACGCTCCGCCATCCGACGGGCATTGCTGCGGGCGTTAATCGCCAATGCACGCCCCAGAATCCGATTTCCATCGGTCACGTGCAGTGCCATCCGAGCCGCCCAGGGGAGATACTGCTTCACATCCTGAAAATATTCGTGCAGATGCCGGTTGAGCGTTTCATGATCCCGCAGCATCGGTAGAACATCGACAAAACGGAACAATTGAACTTTGACCGATTCATCAGCCATCGCCCAGTTCATGATCCGATCATCGAGCCAGCGACGATCGAACATCGAGGGCTGCTGCCGTTGCAGACGCCCCCAAACCCGCTTTCCGGTTTGAAGCGTCTGTTCTTCGATCGCTTCGGTCGATTGAGTTGCCTTCCGTTTTCCCACACCATCACCAGTCACGTCGGTTCCACCGACTTCATGTCTCTATGAGTACGACAGGAGCTACATTCACAAATCTGAAATCAGAGGCAGCGTATGTCCAGTCGAAATTTACCAAACAAGCATTGTAGATCGTTCCCCTCATTTCTGAAAGCTAGCAGAGTCGCATTTTGAAACCTTTTCGTTTGCGAAATCGGCATCAGAGGACAATCATGTATGGATGGTAGCTCATTTTCCATCACGATCCTCTCCAATAAAATTCACCGAACACGAAAGAGCAAAGCAGATGGCACGACTACTTAATATGATTCCGATTGTCTTTATGAGCCTTATTTTTTCCATAGAATCGACTCACGCAGACCCTTCCTGGCCTCAATGGCGGGGACCGGAACGGGATGGCATAGTCGACTCAGTCCCCTTACCGGAAACGCTCACTGAGACTGAAAATAAAGTCGTGTGGTCGACTCCCCTTGCCCCCAGTTATTCCGGCCCGGTGATTGCAGAAGGGAAAGTTTTTACCACTGAAACCGTTGATGAAAAAGACGAGGTCGTCCGAGCTTTCGATAAGAAAACGGGAAAAGAACTCTGGAAAACCAGTTGGCCTGGCGCAATGAGCGTGTTTTTTATTGCCAGGGCCAATGGAGACTGGATCCGAGCAACACCAGCTTACGCCGATGGAAAACTGTATGTCGCAGGCATGCAGGATCTGGTGGTTTGCCTGGATACCCAAGATGGATCGATCCTCTGGAAAGCCGATCTGGCGAACGAATTCAAGACTGGCAATCCTCCTTTCGGTTTTGTCTCTTCACCGCTAGTCGATGGCGATGCCCTTTATGTTCAGGCTGCGAATAGTGTCTGTCGCTTAAATGCACAAACCGGGAAAGTCGAATGGCGTGTGCTCAAGTCAAGCGAGGCATTTGGTTCTGCGTTCAGTTCACCAATCATTGCGACTATCCATGGCCAGAGGCAACTGGTCGTCCAAACCCGCAAGGAACTTGCAGGTTTGAATCTGGCAGATGGCTCGCCATATTGGCAGACAGAAGTCCCGGCTTTTCGAGACATGAATATTCTTACCCCGACAATTCTGGGAAACAAAATTTTCACCAGCACGTATGGTGGTTCGTCCCTGATGTATGAAATCCAGAAACAAGACGATGGAACTTTTTCTGTCGCAGAACTTTGGACCAACAAAGCTCAGGGGTATATGTCATCCCCCGTTGTTATCAATGGAGATATCTACCTGCATCTCAGAAACCAGCGTTTCACCTGTATCAATTCCAAAACGGGAGAAACAAAATGGACAACCACCCCGTTTGGTAAGTACTGGAGCCTGCTGACTGATGGCAAACGCATTCTCGCTCTTGATGAACGTGGAGATTTATTATTGATTAATGTCAATCCGAACGAATTTGAATTGATAAGTCAGCTTCATATCTCAGACTCCCCCAGTTGGGCGCATCTGGCTATCGATGATGTTCATATTTATGTACGTACTCTCGATGAACTGCTTGTATATTCCCACAAATAATATTTGCATCGCATAGAATAACTTCTTACTGATCCCCACTGACTCGCTCGCAGGTGGAAATTGAACAACTCCCGTATTTGGTTTGCAATTATTCTGACCACTCAATTCTTCAGTCCCGATATAGCCAGATCCGAGAAAGTTTCTGAGAAACCTGCCAAGATTTCTGACGTGGAAAAATTGCTTATCGATAAAACGAATCAATATCGAAAGTCGAATCAATTAAATTTGCTCTCCTCTGACAACAAGTTGAATCAGGCTGCAGGAAATCATGCTGCAGTCATGATCGAAACCAAAAACTTCAGCCATCAGGCAGGCAATACGAATCCATCAGACCGTGTCGAACAGACAGGATATCGTTGGTATTTTGTTGCGGAAAACATTGCCTGGCGAATTGGTGATAATTCGATGACCGATGATCAACTGGCAGATGCGATCCTGCAACAGTGGATCAATTCGCCCGGCCACAATCAAAACCTATTGGCAAAACTGGCTCTCGAATGCGGCGTTTCCATCACATACGATGCGAATTCTGGACGAACTTACATTGTGATGCTTTACGCAAGACCCCGAAATTAAGTATGACATCGCTCAATTATGTCATTATTTTGCGTAAATAGAGTCACCTTCAATGAAAATCGGTATCGCCGGCTGCGGCATCACAGGAACTGCGGTCGCGGCAATGCTCGCCGAGTTCGGTCATGAGATAACGATTTTCGAG
>DOCI01000315.1:15985-25020 GCA_003503535.1 Planctomycetaceae bacterium | reverse complement strand
GGAGATAACGATTTTCGAGCAGGCCCCGGAATGCCATCCGATCGGAGCGGGAATTCTGCTGCAGCCGAGCGGACAGCAAATATTGAAGCGACTTGGCCTCTTCGAGGAAATCGAAGCCCACTCGGCTCGACTCGATGGTCTGGATGCCCGACTCAAATCCGGCCGTCAGCTTGTACGTCTCCAATATGCCCGACTGGATCCGGAATATTATGGTCTCGGAGTTCATCGAGGATTACTGTTTGATCGACTGCTCACTCTGTGTAAGAATCGAAATGTGACCATTCGGACCAATAGTCCAGTCACAGGATTGGAACAAATCGCAGAGGGCGCTCAATTCCAGATTCGCGAATCGGAATTGAGCGAACCGTTTGATTTTGTGATCGCCGCAGATGGTTCTCGCTCCCGTCTCCGAGATGCTTCCGGTATTCGTTGTCTCGGTTACGAATATGATTACGCGGCTCTCTGGTTGACCGGCCCACTCGAATCGATTCAGGATCGTCTTTATCAAATCGTTGATGGCACACAGCGGTTAGTCGGTTTACTCCCGATCGGCGAAGGTCAGGCCAGTTTTTTCTGGGGACTGCCTGCAAAAGAATATCAGAATTTAATCGCAGGCTCGTTCAATCAATGGAAAGACGAAGTCATTTCTTTGTGCCCGGAAGCTGAGGAAATCCTGCAGAACATTGAATCCTTTGAGTCGCTGATTTTTACAACTTACCGCCACGTCCGTATGGATCGCTGGCACACAAATCGTTGTATATTCCTGGGAGATGCCGCCCATCCTTCGAGTCCACATCTCGGACAGGGAGTCAATCTCGCACTTGAAGATGCCGCCTGCTTTACGGATGCCCTAGAGCAATCAACTGATTTCGAAGCGGCTTGCCAACTCTATACGTCTCAGAGGAAAGCCAAACTGCGTTACTATCAAAAAGTGACCGGCTTCCTGGCTCCATTTTTTCAATCGGGATATTCTTCACTCGCTTTCGGGCGCAATTGTGTATTGCCAATGCTGCCATCAGTCCCGATCGTCAGCCGGATGATGCTGCAAACTCTGTGTGGTATCAAACGCAGCTGGCTACGCTAATTATTTGTGTCTTGATAATTCGACAACACCAGTCACGGCCGATATAAAGCGTTTTGAGAATTTATTCTCATAAACAGGCGAGCCGGGACGTTTATTTTGCAATTCAGCATTATTTCCATCTCAAGAGCGAGGGGTGGCTGGAGTCAAACGAAGTGAGCCCCCAGATGGTCGATATCTCTGGGGGCTTCGCTGCGTTACGCCCACAACTGCCCTATACCCCTTAAATCGTACAACTTTTAGGCAAGAGGTCTCAAATGTCAAAACAACTCATCTCCAGTGGATCCGCCTGGGAAGGCAAAATTGGCTACTCGCGAGCGATCCGTATCGGAAAACATGTGCATGTTTCTGGAACGACAGCAACTGACGAAAACGGAAACGTTGTCGGTGTCGGTGAACCAGCTGTGCAAGCCGAATACATCCTGAAGAAAATCCAAGGCGCTCTGACCGATGCGGGCGTGACTCTGGAAGACGTTATCCGCACAAGAATGTACGTCACCAATATCGAGGACTGGGAAGCGATCGCCCTGGCTCATGGAAAATATTTTGGCGAAATCCGCCCTGCGACTGTGATTGTGGAAGTTAGCCGCTTGATCAATAAGGATCATCTGGTTGAAATCGAAGCCGAAGCGATTGTTGAATAACTGAGAGTCTCCAAAGAAAAAAGCAGCGACCCAATAAAAGTCGCTGCTTTTTAAATATCGATTGATTATATTTTTTTCTCATCTGTCGAAAGTTCGAAAACTGGAGAATCTGCTCCGCTTTCGACGACATAAGTCAGTTCGCTGCGAGAGTTATACCGGGCAGGAATATACATCTCCCCGACAGGTTCCGGTGTTCCATTGCTGTTATCAAACTTACCAGGAATCAGTCGAGAGGCAATAATTTCTACTTTCATTTTTCCGGGAAGAGACTCAATCTTAAAGTAACCCTCCTCAATAGGGGCACTGTAGACATTACCGCCTGCATCAAGCATTCGAAATGTAATGCGTCCTTCCTTCAGTGGCTCGTTCTGCCATTTCACCTCACCGTTTGTCGAGATCAAATCTGGCCCATCAGACGCACTGCATCCAACCAGAAATGACACAACAAACATAGCAGCAAGCGCAAATTGAGAACTCGAATTTTTCATTTCCTCTATTCCATTTCCATCAAAGAATGCATCTGCAGAAGACTGTGGAAGCCAGGCAAATTCATTAGAACTCACCAAGAACCTGACCATCTTTCATTTGCCCAAGATAGCGGAAAGTTAATCGGTCGATGTTCTCAGAGATGAATCGAATGGAACCATCTGCCAGTGCAAACTGAGCTCCCCCTTTATGATAACTTCTGGCAAAGTTATACCGGCCCGGGAGTCCCCCTGCGTTTCCATTTTCACAAGGAGAATTCAGAAAGGTTGTGCTCTTACAGGAATAAACACGGTCAGGCACAGATGTATTAGGAGTTTCAGCTGTTGAGAAGGCATATGATCCGTGAGGGGCTCCACCCCAGTAACCGCCCAGCCCACCCCAACTCGCACCAGTGGCCCCACGGATAATTCCTTCGCCCATCATGATGGTGTTGGTCGTCCCATCGGTAACACTCCGAAATTTAGTATTCGAGCCTGTATAAAACATCCCCGTGGTTGGCTTGGCAACGACTGTTTGAGGGATTCCATTTGGATCGGTGCCAGTATTAACATCACCTCCAGCACATACAACGTAATTCCCCTGGAACCCATTGTCAGTCCCGCCACCACCTACTGCTGGACCTGCGGGATCGGAAGGGCACATGTAAACACTGACAGGAATCCCCGCTAATGATTTTGGAATCTGGTGGACATATTCAGTCGTGTCTGCCTGATACAGGTCAGATAGATTTCCCTCTTCAATAAATGGCAACATACAATGGAAAAAGCATTGGCGACGATGTCTTGATCCTGCGACTTCAGCCTGCCAGCCATATGGAAACACGGAATGTGTATCGTGATAATTGTGCATCGCCAGCGCCAACTGTTTAAGATTGTTTTTGCAGGACGACCTGCGAGCCGCCTCACGTGCCTGCTGAACAGCTGGCAATAAAAGAGCCACAAGTATTGCTATAATTGCGATCACTACCAGCAACTCAATAAGAGTGAACGCACGTCTGCTGCACGAGAGAGTTTTCAGAGATGTGACCTTGGGAAACTGCATTACGAACTCCTGAATATCTAGAAATAATAAATCTGTAAACCAGTGTAAAATATACACGGCACATCTCATGCCAAGGGAGTTTGACTCATCTCCCGAACTAAGTATTTATACCGAAATGAGCATATTATTGAATTTTTCAGTACAGATCAGCATTTTTTCTCAAGTTCAGCATGGTCTCTTTGCTCGCCTGGATGTCTCTTCTGAATAAGCATTAGGCACACTCCGCGCACTATTCAGGCAGAATCTCTGATCGAAAACCCCTTCCACGTACACATATAAACAGACATCACGTTATCCATTACATATCGATCCCATCAAAATTCATTGATGACACCACACCCCAGCATTCATTGAACAGATTCAGGCAAGAAAAAACCGGCGGCCTGAAGTTCAGGTCGCCGGTCGGGTGATTGCCAGGTTGTCGATCAAGGTGTCTTTGAAGTCAATCTTTCAGTTTCTTTTTCAATGAGCTGCAGGAGCAATCTCGGAGTTCAGTTCATTTGATGTTTATGCTCCTGCAGGGGCATTGATTTTTCGATTAACTGGTTGGCAATCGTTTCTTGGTCATTTGATTCACGATGTTCTGAGCCTGACCGTTGTCGATCATTTCCAGAGCTTTCGCGATGTCGTTGTCAATCGAAGTGATTCGATCGTTCTTTTCGATCACAACGTCTGGAGTCACTCCTGAGCCGGCCATTTCGCGTCCGTTTGGTGAGTAAAACTTGGCTGTGGTCAGTTTCAGGTTTCCAGAAATTGTTCGCAGTGGCAAGTGAGTTTGAACAGTTCCCTTACCGTAGCTGGTTCGTCCGACAATCAAAGCTCGTCCGTTATCCTGCATGGCAGCTGCGAAGATTTCACTGGCTGAAGCAGAGTTTCCGTCGACAAGTACAACCATTGGCACTTTCCAGGTTTTTGCGAAGTTTGCAGACTGTTTTGTGTTGTCTGAGTAGGTTCGGCCCCGTGTAGAAACAATTGTTCCTTCTGGCAAAAACTTGTCACACATTTCAACACACACGTTTAACAATCCACCAGGGTTTCCTCGTAAGTCCAGAACCAGACTCTTCATTCCTGCATTGTGAAGTTTCCACAAAGCAGCGTCTAACTGCTTAGCCGTTTCGTCAGCGAACTGATCAATTCGGATGTAAGCGGTTCCGTTGGCAGCATCAATGATTCGAGCTTCAGAAACAGATTCCAGAACCAACGTTCCTCGTGTCACATGAATCAACTCAACATTTTCATTTCGCAGGACCTGCAACAGAACCGGAGTTCCTGACTGGCCAGCCATCAGATTGGCGATGTCCTGCAGTGACTTGTTTTCCGTTGCTGTTCCGTTGACGCTGCTAATAATATCTCCTCGTTGAACACCCGCTTTTTCAGCAGGACTTCCCTGAACAGGTCGCACAACAACAGCTCCCTTTTCATGCTGTTTCATTTCGACACCAATTCCGACCAGTTCTTCCCGTGATTTCAGATCTGCTCGTGGAGCAGAAACCTGGACATTCGGGTTGAAAGCTGAGTATTTATCGAGTGAATCGATGTTTCCCTGAATAAATTCCATTCCCATGGCAGCCGGGCTGATTCCAACTCCGCCAGCCAACTGGAACATGCTCCAACTCATCGCCTGAGCAGCTTCGTTAGCATTTTTTGCGTTGACGGCATCAGCCATTCGTCGCAATTCTGCCTGAGCCCGCTGCAAAGTTTCTGGAGAAGCTTTCACGTTGTTCGCTTTCAGAAACTCTGGATTTTCCAGAGCTGCAGCCACATGATTCAGTGCATGCTTTGTTCGATCCTGATAAGTATTAGGATCAACATGACGTTGATCAATCAAGTTGGAAACTTCCATGAACAAGGTTCGCAGTTGTGTATCGTTTGTGCTGCTCAGGAACTGACGCAGTTTTGCGTCGTTTGTGCGATAGCTGATTCGCGACTGCACAGCTTTCGGGCTGAGGTCAGCCGCGAAGTTCTGAGCTTTCTGTTCCTGACCGAAGCCTGTTGAAACCAGTGACCCGAAAGCCAGCATGGTAGACAGTGTCATCAGTCGCAGTGATGGTTCCCATTTTTTCCAGTTTTTCTTGAACTTGTTTAACATCTCTCGTCTCCTTTCGAATGTTGTGCTGAGAGCGGGTGTCTCACGTCCGCAATCAGAGGTTCATCTCTCGTCTCTTACTTAGCGGCTGAACTCGGTGGCGGGTGTCATTCATTCCGGGCTCTCACCCCCAGTGACTGATAGCTCGTTGCTATCCCTTGCCTCGTCGTCGCAACCGTTTCGTCCGTCAGGACTGAAAGGGTTTAATGCACTCCCCGTGCCAAACATATTCCAGAAAAAAACGATTCAGCCATATCCCCTTGATATAAATAGACTTAAATTTTCCTTGCACTTTTTACACATGTCCAAAACCTGTCGAAATTGCAATTTTGGGGTTGCAGAGATCGTTGCAATTCATACGTGAGGGAAAGTTGACAAATCGCACGTTTTTTCGGAAATACTTGGATAAGACCTGAAAACAAGGGAATTAAGCTGAAATACAAGCACTTTTGCAGGTTGGGTTAGCGGAGCGTAACCCAACCTACTTACGATTTGTTATACTAGCCGTGATGGCACGCTCAATTTGGCTCCTCACGGATGATTTCATGCTGAAAATTTCCTCGTTGCATAATATGGAGACGGAGACCGCCCTTCGGCTCTCGACGATTGCTGCGGATTCGCATTTACTGGAATCTGCCCTCGCACATTTTCCCCAACAATTGGAGATCACCTCCTATTCTCAGTTGGATGATTTTCTAGCCACCGTTCATGAAACTGGTTTTCCACAGCTCATTTTGATTTCGCAAACTCGTTGCGATCAGTACAACCGGTCGACGATCAACCAACTGCTGGATCGTTGTCCGCTCGCGCGTTTTCTCGTGGTTCTTGGACCACTGTGTGCAGCCGAACGCAGAACCCGGCAGCAATGGCCGGTCGCCTGGATGGTGCCCGAATGTGCTTTTTTACAGCGTTTGCAGCGAGAAATTGAAGTCCTGTCCGATCAACGATCTGCCCTGCCGGTCACTGCGTCACTCGAAGAAGTCGCCCGCTTCGATTTCGAAAGTATTGCTCCACAAAAGCATTCGGGAAAAGCAGCTATCATTTTCAGTCCCGATGCGATCTGGGCTAAAACGATGGCATTGATCGAAGATCAATCCGACAGTTCAATTGTCTGTCATAATCCGCATGACCTGACGGAAGCTCTCACAGAGCACGTGGAACTGTCCTTTATTTTCGACTTGGATCCTCTAACCAGCGACCTGAAATCCTGGCTGGAATCAAATCGAACTCTGATCGAACAGCGATCATCCCTCGCCTACTGCAACTGGCCCACTCAGCGATTGCTGGAAAACTCCAAAGTCTGGGGTTTCCAGGACTGCCGCTGCAAACTCGCACCACCACAATAGGTCAGGCGAGCCATGCCAGTTATGGCACGGGTATTGTCACGAGCATTGTGTGATAGTTGGGTATTGGCGTCGATTTTGAATCACACTCACCCGAGCCAGGACTGGCTCGGGTCGCCTTTTTCATTGCAAACCGTACTCTTGCACAGTAATTCTACCGGAATCGCACACCCCTCTCGGCATTCTTCGATGAAGTATTCAACAATTTTTCTACACAAATTCGACTTTTCACAAAATATAATATCTGTTATCACCCGCACCTCACGAAGGTGCTGTCGGTTCTTCGACGAGCGATGGCACTGTGAGAAGATCCCATCAAGATCAAATTCAAATAAAAAGAGGTCGCCTCCTGTGGAAGCAAACGGAGCATTGATTATCTATTGATGTCCATGCGTCTGCAGATTCAATTTTGAAAATGATCGAGAACCCCCTCCGCATATTCACGGATGAATATGCTGTTCGCCTTCGTCGAATGATAGGTGTCAAGGAGTTGACGTTGAATTCGCCATCTGCTGCAAAATTACGTGTTCTATTCGTAGACGATGAATCTCCCATTCGAGATGTGATGAAACTCGAATTACCACGAATGGGCCACGATCCAACCATCTGTGAAGATGGCGAGTCTGCGATGAGGGCACTCGAAAAACATACCTTTGATGCCGCCATTATCGATTTACGCATGCCGGGTCTGAGCGGCTGGGATGTTGTCGATCACATTAAACAAGTCTCTCCTGAGACCGAAATCATTATCAGCACCGGTCACGGCAGCATGGAAGCCGCGATCCAGGCGATCCGCAAAGGGGCTTACGACTTCATTCCTAAACCCTGCAAACTGGTCACAATCGCCAATGTGCTCAAACGAGTCGCCGACAAACGCTCGCTGACAAACAAAACAATCGCCCTGGAAGGTCGCTTGAAAGCTGCGGAGGGTTCCTGTCGGATGATTGGCTCGACGCCTCCGATGCAACAAGTCAAATCAATGATTTCCAAAGTCGCCCCAACCGATTCCGCAGTGCTGGTTCTGGGTGAAACGGGAACAGGAAAAGAGTTGGTTGCCCGTCGAATTCACGAGGAAAGCAAACGCAATAATATGCCTTTCGTCGCTGTGAACTGCGGGGCGTTGCCGGAAAATCTTGTGGAAAGTGAATTCTTCGGTCACCGCAAAGGAGCTTTCACAGGAGCAGATACACCGCGTAAAGGACTTTTCGAAGTCGCCAACGGCGGCACCTTGTTTCTGGATGAACTGGGCGAACTGGATAAATCGATGCAGGTCAAACTGCTCCGATTCCTGGAATCGGGAGAAGTTCGGCGTGTTGGTGAAAACGAAGCATTTCATGTCGATGTTCGTCTTGTTTGTGCGACAAACCGTAATCTGGAAGAGATGGTCGCAGCAGGAACGTTCCGTGAAGATTTGTACTTCCGCGTGAACACATTCCAGATTGATCTTCCTCCATTACGAGCACGTAAAGATGACATTCCACCAATCGCTTTGAGCCTGGTCGAACGCTATCTCAAGCGATCCGGTGTTCCTGGTACTATTTTTGCCCCCAGTACAATCGAGACATTGAAAGCTCATGTCTGGACAGGCAATGTGCGGGAACTGGCGAATGCGATTGAGTATTCGGTCATTCTTTCTGGCGGACAGACAATTTTGCCGGAACATTTGCCGACCAGTGTGACAAACCGAGTCACCGTCAACCTGCCACAACCTGTTCCTCAACCGGTCGCTGCGGCTCCTGTTCAGCAGGAAGAAGAGGAAGAAATCAAAACATTACGGCAAGTCGAGCAGGAAGTCATACTTTCAACCCTCGAAAAAACCGATGGCGACAAACCTGCAACTGCACGAATTCTGGGTATCGCTTTGAAAACGCTCTACAACAAATTGAATCAGTACGAGGCTCAAGGCCTGGAGATTGCTGGTTAAACTTCTATTATCTCAAATTAAAAGCCGATGGAGAACATTCTCCATCGTCTTTTTTTAATGAATAAGATCATCAATCTATTTTTTCGCCTGTGCAGCAGCGACTTCTTCCTCTTCTGTTTTCACAGATTCTGTCACCTTCAAGGCAAAGCGTTTTTCTTTTTCGGTATCTTCACGATAAACCACCTGGATTACATCACCCGTTTCAAGATCATTCGCTTCTGCAGCTTCTCCTTCAAACTTGGTGGCATCAGTAGCGACATATTCAACTGGAATCGTTTTCGACTCTTCATTCAGTTCCGCTTTTTCATCCGGTTTGGGTGTCACACTAATAATGTAATTCTGACCGGACTCACCCACGGCAACAATTGTTCCATCCACAACTGTTGTATCCGAGGCAACAGCCACTTTGTCTCCGGCTTCCGAAACGGCT
>DOCI01000315.1:12175-15855 GCA_003503535.1 Planctomycetaceae bacterium | reverse complement strand
ACCCGCTGATTCACCAACTTCATCGGTATTCACCGCAACCGTCAGAGCAATAGAATCCTCTGTCGAATCCCCACTGATGGTAAACCAACCGGCAATTAACCCCCAGAGAAACACTACAATAAACAGAGAGCCAACAATAGAAACGGTCCAACCCACTCCCATCATTCGGCGATTCCAGCTGATCGGTTCACTCTCATGTTCTTCCGGATGATAATTATAATTATTGTCTGACATTGTCCTGCCCCCCTGTTTTTGGTTCTCAATCAAACTTGTGCGAAAAGCAATACGCAAATGTCATTCCAAGGAGCTAAAGACGGCATTAAAGCAGGTATTCTGCCTAAATATTGCTTGGCCTGGTCTCAGATTGACTCCTGAGAAGCCAATCTGGGACATCATCAAACCTGAGCTTTTGTGTAATATTTGCAATCAATCTGAGATGATATTGAACCGCGGACAAACACGGATGAAAAATATCTGCGTACATCCGCGGTTCTAAATTCTTAGCCAAGTTGAATTATTCAAAGAAGCATTCTCTGATTCAAACTGAGATGAAGAGTTATTTCTCATGCTTTTGCTCAGTCGCCGAAGTTATCATGCGAGATTCCTCCAGAGTATTTCCACTCAAGCAAGCTTGCAGGACATGTCGATTTCTGACATTCGCGGTCCGGGTTTCCGTCTGAATTCGCGTAAGCAGTAAACCAACATTTTGAATTACGGCTGGACCATCTGGTGTTTTCAGTTCCAATGACTTCTGAAACTTGAGATATAACCCCGCCACGACATCCGGCAACTCTTTGCGTGAGAACCAGCAGATCACAACCACCGCAACAGTGACCAGAATCGCCATCGAAATGTTGTAGCTGACCGACAGTAATATTACGGCTGAAACAGTAGTCAGAATCATCACAGGTTTTCTGAATTCAGCAGGACAGACGGAAATCGCGGCTGCGGTCAGCGCGAACCAGCCAATCGTAATCACTGCTGCCAAACCCGCGAACGGAAGCAACCATTGCCAGACTTCTCCCACCGTCGAACCAGTGACCGTCCAGCCCCAGATTTCGGAGGCAATCATCAACACTGGCAGAAATACGAGGAGATAGACTATCAACCCAACAAGACGGGCGACCGTATCGGCAATCGACTCCACGCGCGGAAGTTTCAGCTCGACGGAATCCTGTTCAAGACGATCACTTTCTGTCGCGGATTCCTCTCTCAAATCATTCTCGGAATCCTCGTCCAAATTCAGCAATCGATCCTGCTCAGAAACTGCAGGCGAATCGCTTTTCTTCAACTCCTGCGGCTCATGTGGACACATCAATTCGAGTTGCGTACGAATCGATGGGTTCTGGAAGACTGACAATATTGCCCCGGCTATAAATCGGGCAATCGCCAACGCCACCAAGCATGTCAGAAGAATTAACCAAAACTGCTGAGAGTAGCTGATCGCCACATCGACCCAAGGCAAATGAGCAGGGTAAGTTTGCCGAAATTGCCAGGCCGTGAGAATTAGAACTGATGCGAAAAATCCCCAGCCTACGACAGAACTGGCTCGGAGCCCCGTGTTGTAATCCGCCGCATACAATGGCTTCCAGGGAGGAGTGAACAGCTCATCAAATTGACGGGAACGCAAAAGCCAGACGAGTATCAGGCTGGAAAGATAGGCAATTACAAATCCAGAAATGCCGTAAATGGCAAGCTGAGTGAGAATCTCGGGATCACTCACTGAGAGAGTTTCCACATCTGAATTCGATATTTGAGAAATGACCCAGATTCCAGACACAATTGATCCCTTCGACAATTTAAACAATATGACACCATTGCAGCGGACATGCTCGCAGATTGCAAGTCTTTGTCTACAAAGATGTTACTGAAAACAAATTGCGATGAATCACTCATTATCCCACGTTAATTCCCTGTAATATTTTTCTATTTCGGCAAAATTCTTACCAGAAATTTGAGCGATAACCCCGGAATTTTCGTTTTCAATAGTGTTACATAATGAAAAAATTGTTTGAAAGAGGAAGGACGAACTTACAAGGAGGAGGACCATGAGTATTAATAAGCTGAGCAATCAAAATCGAATCCTCAGAACAATCAATCGAGGATTAGCCTGGGCGATTGGAATTCCTGCAGCCTGGCTGGTGGTGTCGAGCAGTTATCAGTTCCAGCAGGGCTGGTCAGAAATAGAGTTTCTGATTGGATACCTGCTCCTGTACGCGGCTCTGGCAACCGGCTCGATGATTGTCCGCACGCCCTCCAGCGAATTGCCTTCAGTCACATTCTGGTGCGTCTGCGTTTTCCCGCTGGTGGGACTGGCACGTCTGGCTGGATTGTTGCTTCATAGTGAATACTCCACCGGAGTTGAGCCCTCGTTCACCGGGACATTGCTCGCGATGACTTTGGGAACAATTTCGCTGTTTGTCTTCATGAAGTGGGAAGAACGAAAAGACCTGCAGACAATGGGACCGTATTTGGATAACAATGCTGATGTACGATATGTCACGCTTCAGAAACTTCCCACTGTTTCGCAGTCAGCGATGCAGGAAGAAGCGAATCTGTGGTAGGCAGTAATCAATAACCATAGTCAATCATTTTGAACCACGGATGGACACAGATTTTCACGGATTATTTCATTGAGATCAACTGGAAAACGGATAGCCCAGATAGCTCCGCTATGTGGATGGACGAAGTCCACAGGAGGCCTTTAGATTGACGATCTCTTTCCCTCAGCTTCTTGCGGCTGCGCCTCCCCGAAAGAGTCTTTCGGGGCTAACCAGAGAACAACGTTTATCTATGATCAAATCTACTTTCCCGGAGTAACTCCTCTTTCAGAAGTCGTGGTCGATTCACCAATGAGACCAGCACAAAGCTGAGCAGCATCAACAGATACCAGGCGATCAATTTGGTAATTGGCACCATTTGCCAGCCGCCGCTTTGGTTGGGATAGATCCAAATGTTGCTGTAAGTGGCGATGTTCTCTGCGAACCAGATAAATAGCGCCACTAAAAAGAATCCGAGTAGCATCGGCATTTTGCGGTAGACACGATCGATCTTGAAATAGAGCCTCGTCCAGCCGAATGTCAGAATGGAGGCGATAATCAACGGGTTTCGCAGATCGTACCAGAAATGATGCGTGAAGAAGTTGATGTAGATGACCGTGACGAGCAGAATTGGCCAGATCGTCGGTGGATAATAGCTAAAGCGAAACTCAAATATTCTCCAGATACGCGCGATGTAACTTCCGACCGCTGAGTACATAAAGCCGGCGAAAAATGGCACATTGTAAATTCCAGCGACAAACTCGCCGGGATATGTCCATGCTCCAATCGATTCGGAAGTTTTAAACACTTCCATCCCGGTTGCCACAATATGAAAAATGGCAATTACACTCGCTTCCCGCCATGATTCCAGCTTGAAAATCAGCAGGATCAATTGAAATGTGATGGCGCATATCAAAAGAAAATCGTAGCGATAGATGACCTCTTCCAGGGGATACCAGACTTTCGTCAGCAATATCCAGAACAGCAGATAACCACCGAACAAACACGCCCAGGCTTCCTTGAGACCGAAGATCCAAAACTCACGCAGGAAGGTTTTGAGTTTGGACATCTACGGGAAACTCGCCAATAAGTATGTCTGACAAATCAATAAAAATCGTGATTAGAAATATAACTTCACTT
>DOCI01000315.1:9619-12066 GCA_003503535.1 Planctomycetaceae bacterium | reverse complement strand
TGCCCCCGCCACCCTTAATTAAACACTCTCAGTTAAGACGATTTCGTCAGGCAATGCCAGACCTACGGCTGAAAATTAAAAGTCCCCTCACCAATAAAGTGAGGGGACTTACCCTATTCATTTACCGACGAGCTTTCTCATACTTCATGGGCAACCAGGCACCATTTTCTTTGCTGCTGGCGACGCACTGCTGAATGAAGTACATCCCCTCTGCTCCGTCGTAGACATTGGGATAAATCGTATCCTTCTTCTCAAAATCTTTGCCTTCTGCTCTCAAAACCATCGCGTCGTAAGCGAAGCGGTAGACATTCGCGAAAGCTTCAAAGAAGGCTTCAGGATGTCCAGCAGGCAGTCTGCAGGAGGAAGCGGCGAGGGGAGTCATGAAAGGTGCGTTTGGATCGCGGGTGTAAATCTTATGAGGCTGCCCGTTTTCGCGGACAATCATTTCATTCGGATTTTCCTGTCTCCACTGCAGCGCCTTCTTGGTTCCATCGACTTCAATGAACAAATCATTTTCGCGACCGTGTGAAATCTGAGAAGCGGTCACTGTCATTAAGCCGCCATTTTCCATGCGGATGACGGCATGACCGTAATCATCCAAGGCACGACCTTCGACCATCGATTTCAAATGGCAGGAGACTTCCTCTGGAAATAAGCCTGTCATGTATCGCCCCAGGTTGTAAGCATGAGTTCCGATATCGCCAAAAGCACCTGCAGCTCCCGATTTTGAGGGATCGGTTCTCCAGGCTGCTTGTTTCTGATCGGAATCTTCCAGCTTGGTTCGCAACCAGCCCTGAATGTAGTTGGAGCGAATCGCCTGAATCTCACCCAGTTCACCAGAGAGAATCATTTCGCGAGCCTGCCGCACGCGCGGATAGCCCGTGTAGTTATGCGAGACGGCAAACACCGCTCCCGATTTTTCAACTGCGGCTACCATTTCTTCTGCCTGAGCAAAATCGAAGGTCATTGGCTTATCGCAAATCACATTGATCCCCGCTTCCAAAGCACACTTGGCAATGGGGAAATGAGTATGATTCGGCGTGGCCACACTGACGAAATCAATCCGTTCGCCTTCCGGTAACTTCATTTCCTGTTCGACCATCTCTTCGTAGCTGCCGTAGGCGCGTTCTTCGGAGATGTCGTAAGCAGGAGCAGAGGCTTTCGCTTTTTCCGGATTCGAAGACAAAGCCCCGGCTACCAGAGCCGCTCGATTATCGAGCACTGCTGCGGTGGCATGCACACGACCAATAAAAGATCCCTGGCCTCCGCCACACAGGGCCATCCGAAGTTTACGATTGAGCGAGCCGTTTGTAGTTTCCATGATGTCCTCGTTGATGAAGTTTAAGAACGCTTGATAAATTCAAAAATCAAATCTTACACAAAATCATTGAAAAGTAAGGGTGGCGGGAGCGCTCTCGAAGAGAAGCCCCCGAAACATTGTATTTCGGGGGCTTCCGCTAACGCGGAGCGCCCCCGCCACCCCAAATTGATTTGATTTTGAACATGTTCGATCAGGCGTTCAAAGACAGGTGATTAGTCAACTTGGGGAGATTGATGTCCCAAGTGAAACGATTGGTGAATTCAGGCAGAATATCTTTGATTGGATGGGATCACAACCGTTGAAAAGCCTGAGGAGGGTCAAAGAAGACTGGCGGGAGTGATTTCGATCGCGTAAACTATCGATGAGCAATCGCTCATCTCAATCACATCAACATTGCGGGAAGATGACATCTTCGGAGGAATGATCAAATGGGAAAATCAGAATCGTCACGTATGGCCTGGTTTATTTGCGGAGTGATGGGAGGTCTGATGATCTCTTACTTCTGGCCGAGCGAAGTCGCGATGGCCAATACGGATCGTGACAGCGATGCCAAGTTTGCAATTGTCACCGTCCCTGTCGGCCTGACAGCAGGCGATGCCGTCTTCGTACTGGACTTCCTCACTGGTCGGCTTTACGGAGCCAGCATCAACCCCCAGACAGCAAAGTTCACCCAAGGCTACATGCATAATGTCCTGCCGGACTTCGGCCTTTCACCCGATATCCGTCCCCGTTTCGTCATGACTTCTGGTATGTTAAACATTTCAGTTCAGGGGAGCCGAAAGCAACCAGCGACTGGCGGTGTTTACATTGCCGAGTTGAATAGTGGTCGCGTGCTGGCTTACGCGTTTCCTTACTCAATGTCTCCACGAGCGACTTCACCAGAACCACTCACAATTGTCGATGGCTTCCAGTTCCGACAAACTGTCGAGTAACAGTGAAAGTCGAGTATTGAACAGATCGAAGGACAAGCAGTTTGCTTGTCCTTTTTTATGTGATTGAATTCATTACCACGTGACCGTGTACGATTTTCGGACACTCTTGAAATGATTGATTCGCTCGATATCCTGCACAAATTCACTTTATGATCAGTGATTATTTAGGTAGCACGTCCCAGAACGAAGTGATG
>DOCI01000315.1:6647-9587 GCA_003503535.1 Planctomycetaceae bacterium | reverse complement strand
AACGAAGTGATGGGCGTGGGAAACGTGGACGACCACGCCCATGATCCTATCATTTCGTCTTCAATCTTTTTCCAACTGTATAATGATCGCGCACAGTCATTTAGCTCGTCAGTCGTGAGCAAACAATCACTTTCGACTTTCCACCGACTCGTGCGAAAATAAGCGTGATGGCTTTAGTCCCGCTCAGAGGAAGTGATTTTCTCACTTTTTCAATATCAATCCGCAAGTGGCGACATTTGATTTCGACTTCGCCCACATCCAGCTTGCGAAGATACTTTCGTAGCTGTGTTTCGTTGCGAGTCAGAGTTTCAATGACTTGAAATCCAGAGAGAAATGGCGAATCAATTCGCTCCTCGGATGTCAGATACTCCTCGGCATCATCCAGACGAGCCACACCAAGTTGTTCGGAAAGTTGATTGATCATGCCCGCCCGTACAACTGCGGGATCGGGATCGTAAACAAAATTGCTGACTTCCGAAAATTCCGGGTAAGCCTCCAAAGGATCGCCCACGAGACTTTCTCCTGAGGGCAAAACCGTTGCCCGCCAGAGTCCTGGTTCCGCCAGTTCTCCACACCAGATGACGGCCTGTTTACATTCTCCCTGCCAGCTGATTAATTCGGTTTCGCAGTCAGGAAATTTTCCTCCGAAATTACTGGCCGGGCTGAGTTTGATGGCCCCTGCATAACACTCTTGCGACATTCGCTGCAAAACTTCCAGAGGCGGCTGGATACTTTCCAGACGTCGATGCCGCTTGCCCTGAGCATCCCGCTGATCGGGGTCAATATGGATCACTCTCCCACGGACATCCAGTTCATTGACATCCTGCTGCTGAAACGTGATTTGTGATTCTCGTTCATACACTTCAGCATTCCATAGAGCCAGTTGCAACATGACCGGATCGAGATCGTAAGTGATAACCGGTGCGACTTCAGAAAGCGCAATCGCGTCGGCTCCGACTCCCGTACATAAATCCTGAATAGTCTCGATACTATCAAGTTTGGACTGAAACCGCCTGGCCTTATATTCCGCCAGCGATTCACTCGATGTCTGTTCGAGTGACTGTCTCGTGAACCACATTCGATCTGCCTGTGAAAACTTATCACCTGCCCGCAGACGCAAATCATGCAAGTCGAGCCCCAGTCGTACCAACTCCGCAGGATAGCTCTCTCTCAACTTCTGTTGACGCTGCAACGCACTTCCGCTGGCTGAATCGATATCGGCCAGCAAAACCGGAGTCTGTTTCAATTGTTGCCACAGTTTTATGGTTTCCTGCGACGTGCTGTAATCGGTCTGCATTATGAATTTTTCTCTAGCATTTTTATCTACCAATTACGGTCACCTGGACGCTTTGGTGACTGAAGTGGATGTGTTTGCTCTCGCCAATCGCTGTAGATTAATGATCTCTCCGCTCTAAAATCGCCTGGTCGACGCGATTTCGGAACTGAGAAACGATCTCTTGATTCAAATCGATCGCGAATGTACGAATGGTGTCCGCCAGTTGCAGGATACGAATGGATGAAGGGAGTTGGCCAGTCATCGATTTTATCGCCAGTGCATAAAGCGTCATTTGAATTCCAAATTTTTCGAGAACGTCCTCTTGCTGCGCAGGCACTGCTCCCGTTTTGTAGTCAATAATATGCCACAAGCCTGCTTCATCTTGAAGAAGACAATCAATCGTGCCCGAAATCGATGTCACTTGCGAACTCTCATGCAAAGTCCATTTGATCAGAAATTCGGCTTCTCGATAGAGTTTTCGGGCAGATCGAAGTTCTTGAATAAAATCAGCCTTGAGTGTGAAACTCATACGCTCAATGGCTGTCTTTCGAATCGACTCAGAGAAAGTCTCAGCGAATTGTTCTGCCGCGGTATCGATTAATTTCTCAGCCGATTCCGTCTGATCGAATTTCACATTTTCCAATGCCGCATGCAGCAAATGTCCCAGCATTTCTGAGTCATGCAAATTCAATTGGTCTTTATCGTTTGAGGTTGTGAAACGACTGATTTGAGCTTGCGACTGACGTATTTGCGAGTCCATCGCTTCAACTTCTGATACCGAATAACGATCTTGTATTCCCTTAGAAATCGGAAGTGGTAAAGCAATAGCTGGTGGAGCAATCGGTTCTGCGGTGGAGAGTTTCTGTGACCAGTCGGAAAGCTTGAGTTTTCGAGGTTGCGACTTTTCCTGCGTTCGTACTGGTTTCTTCTGCACGATATGAATCTGTGGAATTCGATTGATGTCGATCCCTGGTTGCTGCACTTGCCCGGTGAGAGGATCCCCTTTGGGCAACCCGGTCGAGAGATCAAATCGTTCGCTGAGCAGAGACATCCACGGACCAGTGATACTTTCGTCGGGGTGCCAGTAAGCCGAGAGTACAAGATAGTCGGCGGCTCGGGTGGTCGCTACATAAAATAGTCGGATCGCCTCGGCTTCATCTTCAATGCGTTCGGAATCGCGATACATCATCATCGCAGGATTCTCCGGCTTCTCCCCCTTGATGAGCGGTAAGGACAGTAACGGCCCCAGACTGGTATGTAATATTGCTGAACTGCTCCCGCCACTGCGTTGCCGATTGACATCCGCAACGAAAACAACAGGGAACTCCAGACCTTTGGATTGATGAACGGTCATCAATCGAACAACATTCCCGGTTTCAGCATGAGTCGCCGCCATCTCCTCTTTCGCTTCTTCGGTAATCGATTCTAGCAATCGGTCACTAAATTCCGACAACCCCAGCAAACCGATCTGATCAAACTGATCAGCCATTTTAAGCAGCTTATGCAAGTTGGCCACTTTTCGCTCAGGTAGAAACTCCGTCATCAAAGCGGCATCGTAGGCTGTGGCTGAGACCGCATGTCGCAGCAGTGGACCGATACCAATTCGATTTTTCAATGAGATCAATTCCAGTAGTATCATACGTGCCCGATCAACGCAGCTTTTC
>DOCI01000315.1:0-6525 GCA_003503535.1 Planctomycetaceae bacterium | reverse complement strand
CGCAGCTTTTCTGATCAGACTCTATCCATTCGGACAATGAATGATCCTGAAGACGATTCCACAATCCCAAAGAACCATGAGCAAAATGAAAGAGTGTTTCATCCGACCAGCCAAACATCGGAGAGCGAAGGATGCCCACTAAAGCGACTTCGTCAGAGATGTCATCCAGAAAACGGCAGAGGTTAACGAGATCGAAAATTTCCTGCTGGGCGAAAAAGGCTCGACCGCCAACCACGTAATATTCAATCCCCAATCGCCTCAAGGCATCCTCGTAGACACTCAGGTTGCTGAATGCTCGAAAGAGAATGGTCACATCGCCCGGTCGCATTGGCCGTAAGCAGATATCACCTTCTGTATTTTTCTCACGGATACGCGGAGTCGGATCATCCAGGAGTTGCTGAATTCTGGAAGCGATCCATTCGGCTTCCAGTTCCCGTTTGTCTTTAACGTTTTTGATCTCCCGCTCGGGGTCATCGGCCCAGAGAAATTCGATTTTTTCTTTGGGGGGATAAGTCGTTTCGTCAAAAGCAGTCAAAGCATCGTATTCCTCCGGCATCGCTGGTTCAAAAAGATAATTGACAAAATCGAGCACACCTTGCTGACTGCGAAAGTTTTTCGTTAATGACATCTGCCCCTGGCCCGGGATCTCTCCCCGCAGTGCTCGAAACACAGCCGGGTCGGAACGACGAAAACGGTAAATCGATTGTTTCACATCTCCAACAAGAAACAAGCCGCCACTCGTTAACTGGTTTCCACAGATCGCCCGAACAATTTCCGTCTGGACGGGATCGGTATCTTGAAATTCATCGAGGAGAAGAAAATGTGTACTCTTCTGAAGACTTTTGCGGACGGAGGCATTGTCTTGAATCAAGTCTCGCATCGTGAGCAGTAAATCATCGAAATCGAGAGCGGATTGCTCCAGTTTATTCTGCTGATATGCCGTGACTACATTCGAAGTCAACCGTAGCGCCTGCATCCCAAGTTCGGCTGACAACGCAATCGGTTCGACATCCAAGGTCAGCAGTGGAAGGATTTTATCCAGTAAATCACGAAACCGTTTCAATCCTTCTTTGGCAGATTCATAAACCTCTTCACTACTCCAGTGCTTTTTAGTGGCTCCTTGAATCATCGAGGCATCGCGAAGCTCCTGCAGATCCTGGGTGTTAAGAGTTTGAGTACGCCGCAATGTCCCCATATGTTCGAGCAAAATGGCCCGTCGCTCCTGCATTTTGGGAGCAGTCGGCTCTTCAGTAAGCAGCAATGAATATAACTCATGGAGCTCCCGGGACTCCGCCAATTCCTGCATTTTACGAGGGAGGAATTCCGAATGATGATAGCACTGCCAGACTTCTGCCAGTTCTTCAGCATCATTGGCGACGGCAACCGCTTCCCGAAGTTGAAAACGTTGTTCGACAAGTGATTGCAAAATCCGAAGCGTTCCTTCGAGACCAAAACGGAGCACCAGATTGGACGCGTCGGGATTGCGATCGCGCAGAAATTTCTCCAGTTGAGCTTCTATAGTTTCTGCCAACAGGCTCGAAGCCGTTGGGGCATCCAGCACACTGAACTCAGGATCGATTCCCAATTCTGTCGAATATCGACGAAGTGTCGATGTACAGAATGCATGAATTGTCTGAATGCGAGCCGATTCGAGATCACGCAGAATTTCCTGCCAGGCGGGCACGTCTGTCTCATCGCATTGCTGAAGCTCTTCAAGGATGCGGGCCCGGATACGATCGCGCATTTCCCGCGCAGCTCGATCGGTAAAGGTAATCGCCATCAGTCGATCCAGCATTTCCGTGGAGGGATTCCGCAGCAATTCCGCCACATATCGCTGAGTCAGCACGAACGTTTTTCCGCAACCGGCACCTGCGGCCAGTGCAATCGAGACATTGCGAGTTTCAATCGCCGCTGCCTGCTGAGTTGTATAAGGCATGCGACTCTATTCCTTCTCGATTTCATTCTGTGGAGAATTCTTCTCCTCTGAAACGGGTAAGTCAAAGATCGTCCATTGTTTTTCCAGAGAGTCCGCAACCACACGCACCTGATTTACGCGGCAAACTCGATTGTATGGGCAATAACTTGTGCAATCTTGATTCGGATTCACAACCGGGAATTGAGCTTCGCGCAAAGCCTGGATCATTTGCGGAAGAATTCGATCCAATTCCTCGGACCAGAATTCGACAAAAGCCTCCCCCAGTGGTTCCAGCTTTTTCTTTCGCCTGTTGACGAAACGCGGGTCAAAACCTTTCTCCTTCATTCCCCAGTAACCAATCAGCCAGGGAGTTGCATCTGGTCCCAGTAAATTCAGCCGAATCACGGCAATCGTATACAGAGCCAACTGCAGTTGAGTCCCGCGTGAAACATCGCTCTCCTTGAAACTGGGAGGATTCCCTGTTTTGTAGTCGATAATCGCAAAGATATTTCGCTCCTGGGCACGTCCGACATCAATCCGGTCAATTCGCCCTTCAATCCGTATTGGGGTTTCGTCATTTCCGAAAATCACGGCATCAAGTTCCTGCGTCGGCTCTGATCCCCAATCCCAATTTTCATCATTTTCCTGGGTGCGACCAAATGAAATTTCGCGGAACCGGGGTTCGAGTTCATGCTCCCAGTCGGGATCGAATTGATCGACATAACTCGAGCTTTGTGACTGATACAGCTCTGCCCATTCCGAAATCAATTCGGTTTCAATCTCATCAATGGCCTTTTGTAAATCACTTCCTGCAAAGAGAGTTCCTGCTTTTTCCTGGAGCAGTTCCAGAAACTTACGAGACAATAACTGCCCTTTGCCGGAAGGATCTTCTTCGAGTAATTGTCGCATTTCGGTTTCATGCAGGCGGGCCAGCAAATCGTGAACGATATTTCCCCGTTTGCGATAGTCCGTCTCCAGCCGGGGTGCAACCTGGGGCTCGATTTTGAGCACTCGCTTGAGGAGAAACTGAAACGGGCACGATGCATACTGCTCCAATTGAGAAGCACTGAATGTGTATTCTCGATGATAATGCTCCGCAACGGCCTGGCGTATTCTCGCTTCTTGCAACTGACCTTCATAGCGAGTGAATCCATGCTCTTCAAATCGGCTCGCATTCATTTGAACTGCAGCCAGCAGCGAATGCATCTGTGCAGATGAACTCTGCTGAGATATCAGCCAGCTGAGCAAACCAGCCTTACTATCTGACATGTTCTGTACGGCAAGTAATCGGACATCTTCTACAGTGAGTAAAGTCTCAGCCGTGGGAATGGGAGAGAGCTGTTCGACCTGCGTTTCGACGTGTGTCGACTTCTGAAATAACGTTTTGACCGCTTGATAAAATGGACTGGCATACTGCGGCTGTCCTTTGCTCGACACGTACGAATAGGAGAGAGTCAAATTCGTTGTTGCTCGTGTCGCCAGACGATAAAAGAACTGCATCTCATCGAGATATTGCGAGGTCCGATGCTCGAGTTGAACACCGAGTTCAATCCAGTTCTGTCGCTCCTGTTCGTTGTAAAATGGTTGGTTTTCAGCAGAAGCCGGGAACGTCCCTTCCTGTAATCCCATAACAAACAGGTGGTCCACTTTTAAATGACGGGCATCGCTCGCATTAAGTATTTGCACTTCTCCGGCTGTGGCACGCCGAGCAGGAACGACCTGCGTATGAAACAGTTCTTCCAGCCATTTCAGGAAAGTGGATAAATCGATCGATTTCTGTTTCTCTGGAAGCAATTGATCCTGAAAGGCACTGGCATCGCTCAGCAAACCGACAATCAAATCCCACTCGGATGCCTCTTCCTCACGAATGGAATTCTCCTCACTCTCACTGACAAAGAGTTCGTGAGCCGTCGCAGTCAATTGCCGAACAAAATCGCTGTAACTTCGTTTCTTCTGAAAGAGCTTGAGATTCTCGTCGAGTTCCGTAAGCGTCTCCAGAGCAGTTTCCAGTGAGGTCGTTTCGATCACCGAATTCGAATCCGCTCTTGTAACCATCGACTGCAGACCAGCCAGAATTTCCTGTCGATTCTGTCTTAAGTTCAGGTGCCTTAAAATTTGCAAAGTCACACCCGCACGTTGCCCTGCCCGATTGAACTTACCTGAGGTTTGTGTAAGAAGTTTTTTTATCGAGGCATATGACCAGTCGTGAGTCGACACATTCAGCAAAGCCGACATCGATTTTGCCAAAGGGAGCGAACTGACTGCTCGCGAAAGATCCACGCAATACGGGATTCCAGCATCTGTCCAGATATCTTCAATGGATGGAGCCGACTGCAGTAAATCTCTTGAGGTCACTAAAATATTCTGAGGAGAGACACCAGCCAGCAAGAGCGATTTCACCCGTCTTGCCGTCTCGCGGATTTCCGTCCGCGATCCTGAAGCGGCTACGAGATCCAATCCTCGCGAATCTTTCGCAGGAACCAGCCGACGCAGGTTCCCGAACAACATGTCGTTAACGACTGACAATCCGATTTGCTTATGAGAATGTCTCTTCTCTGTCGAACTCGGCAGGTTACTTTCCTTGACTTTTAACCCGGATTTTCTGGCATGCTTGCACAATGTTTGCATGGAACGCAATGGCTTGACCCATAAGTCCTCACGGTCATCATGTGGATCATGCGGAAACGTCACATCGATTTCGTCAGCATGACCTGCCAGGGCAACCAGAACGGCATACTGAGTCGAAGTAAAATCGGTAAAGCCATCCACAACCACATAACGCAACTTTGGAAAAGCAGTCCAATTCCCCTGGGCCAGTAATTCCCGAGCCAGCCAGAATCGCCCTTCAGAATCGTACTTTCCCCATTCCAGCAGTTTGTCCTGATAGCGTTCGTAAAGTCGGCAAAGCTCTTCATCCTTGAACGATTCCGGGCGACTGTTGAGCGTCTTACGAAATGTCTCCGGCCAGGTTTCTTCCCGTTTCAATTCCGAGATAAACCGGGCCAGCAAATTCACAAAGCCGGAAGTCCCCGCCACCTTCTGGAAATGACGCAGTTCTCTTGCCTGCATCGCGTCCTCAACAATCTGCCGTAGCAACATCCGCTGTTGATCCGGTTTCAACATCGATGCCTGGACATTCGACATCCGCAATAACTTCTCAGCAAACTGATCAAACGTCACCACTCCTGGTTCAAAGCAGACTTGAAGTTCGTCATCAAATAACTCGAATACCAACTGTCGTACAGAACGATGCGTCGGGGTAATCCAAAGTGTCTGTCCGATATCCCCGGCTTGCATGTTTTCCATTAATACAGAGCGATATCGCTCCAAACAGAGAGTGGTCTTCCCCTGCCCTGTTTTTCCTGTCACGACATTTAACATATTGGGTAGCTGCTGAATGAAAGTTTTTAAGCGTAATTTTATTGGGTTTGTTGAGTTATTGTAACATCTTTATGGAAGGCGGAAACAAGGTTCGAGGGCGACTTACAGAATGAGGCATCAGCACGACTCAGGCCATTTGTGTCTCTTGAAGTTCCTCAAAAAGTGCAGAATTTCAAAAGGCATATTTGTGTTCAGCTGAGACCAGATAATAATACTGCAATAATTAGACAATAATGTATAGATATACCTCACTGATTTCTGACCCTTTCCATGGCTCTTCTCCCTTGATTGACGAATCCAAACCCAAAATTCTTGTTACTGGTGCAACAGGATATATCGGAGGACGAATTGTTCCTAAATTACTCGAATTAGGATATCCGGTTCGATGTCTTGTGCGTAATCCCGCCAAGCTGGAATGTCGCAGCTGGCGAAATCATCCCCGATTGGAAGTGATTGAAGGGAATGTCAGAGATCAGGAATCGATCACGAAAACGATGGCTGGTTGCGAGATCGCATACTACTTGATTCATTCGATGGAATCAGCTGGCGGAGACTATGCCAAAAAAGATCGCGAACTGGCCGAACACTTCGCGCGAGCTGCTCAAGCCTGTGGTCTCAAGCAAATCATTTATTTGGGTGGCCTCGGTGAACTGGGTGAGGGATTGAGTCAGCACTTGAGTTCGCGACGCGAAGTTGAATCAATTCTGAACAGCTCTTCCGTTCCCATCACGGCATTCCGGGCAGCTGTTATCATCGGATCCGGTTCCGCCTCTTTTGAAATTCTCCGCTATCTCGTCCAGCGACTTCCCGTCATGGTCACTCCCAAGTGGGTCCAGACGGAATCACAACCGATAGGCGTCGATAACGTCATCACTTATCTGACGGATTGCCTGGAAGTTCCCGAAACCCGTGGAAAGACAATCGATATTGGTGGGGCTGATGTCGTACGCTACGAAGAATTGATGCGAATCATGGCACGTGAATTGGGACTTCCCAAACGCTGGATTTTCCCTGTTCCTGTACTCACGCCGAGACTGAGTTCTCTCTGGATCGGACTCGTCACTCCAGTCAGCTCAAAAATCGCTCGGCCACTTGCAGAGGGATTAAAAAACCGTACGGTTTGCCGCAACGACCTTGCTCAGCAACTGTTACCGCAAGAGAAATTACTCTCGGTCACCGAAGCCATTCATTCTGCGCTTAATCATACGAACGAGGGGGACATTGAAACA
>DOCI01000346.1:25965-27601 GCA_003503535.1 Planctomycetaceae bacterium | reverse complement strand
CCGGTTTTCATTGGGAACGCAGTATAGTACAGGCTGAAAATTGCTGAAAAAATAGTGTCAGATTGCCCTTGGTAAAAGTTGCAAATCGTGATTATAATTCGCAGGCGTTCGATGAAACGCATGCAATCGCCGGGTGGAATTGACGAATGTCATCCGCGGATGCATCCCATGGAGGGGAATTATTAATACGGAACAAGAGTTTGTCGGCAGGTCCTCGGATCATCGATAAACTTCTGTTTTGAACATGCAGGGAGGCTATCGCTTGAATACACTCATTATCTTCGGAGTCGACACGGTTGCGGGTTCGAATCTGGCCGAATCGTTCAGTAGCAGTTACCACGTGATTGGAATTTGCGAGCGAAATGCTCCAGAAATTGCGAACTGCGAAATTCTTTCAGGCGGAGCAGTCACAAGCCAAATCGGAAAATTGCTGGATGACTTAGAGCCGGAACGCCTTATCGATGCCTCCAGTGCAGGAGATTCTGCCTGGAATCCTCAGGCAACCATTGGTTCCGAAGATCAATGTCAGACCTCAGCCAATCTGGCCACTGCCTGTGCCGAACGAAAAATTCCATTCACGCTTATCAGCAGCGATGCCGTGCTGACGGGTCCGTGGATGTTCCATGAAGAATCTTCAGAAGAGTGCTGCACATCCATCATTGGACAACGCCTGCTCAAGCTCGAACAGCACGTCCAAGCGGTTTCTCCTGAGGCATTGATTGTTCGTACGCATTTGTTTGGCTGGTGTCAGTCCACCGAGAACACCGGCTGGATTGAAGAAATGCTCGAAGATATGTTGCGAGGAAAAATGAATTCGCAATGGTCGCAGCCCGGCTATGCGACTCCAATTATTGTTTCCGAATTTGCGACAATTCTGAGTCGTGCCTTTGAAGAAAATCTGACTGGACTTTATCACATCGCAGGAGCGGAGCGAGTCAATCGGATTCAATTTGCACGCCGTCTGGCGCAGCAATTTGATATTTGCTGGTACGGCTCTGGAACGAACACCAGTCATTATACAGATGCAGAACGCCGCAGCTTCGGCTGTGGGGAATCCTCATTACAAACCCGGGCGATTCGCCGTGAACTTTGTGTCGCAATGCCAACCCTGGCAGAATCGACTCAAGTACTTTGCGATCAAAGCCAGGCGGTCCTGTTCCCAATGAACCGGGAGCAGCCTGTTGGCCGGGCCGCTTAAGATCAGTCAAGAATATTGGAATAGGAAAACAGCCAGTGGAATGAACATTTCCACTGGCTGTTTTTAATCAGACTATTGTTTTTGGTTCGCACGAAGTTGAAGAATTTCCGGGCATTGGACGTGAGTCCAGATCGCCGAGTCGGTAGACGTGTTTGCAAGATCGGTTTTGTATTTGATCATCGTGACTTCGTTGCCGGTTTGGTTGTAGTGAACTTCATCCATGAAGCTTCGCATCAGCAGCACACCGCGACCGTGAGATCTGCCCAGATTTTTTTCTTCGAGTGGGTCTGGTAAACTGGAGACATCAAAGCCAGGACCTTGATCTCGAATGCGTATTTTTGCAAGTGCATTCGTTACCGTAATACGAATTTCGACTCTGCGATCATTGAATTGAGGGGAATTGCACCGCTCGTTCAGCAATTGAGTATAAGCCTCATC
>DOCI01000346.1:22839-25848 GCA_003503535.1 Planctomycetaceae bacterium | reverse complement strand
CCATGACAGATTGCATTCACGAGTGCCTCTTCGAGAGCCAGTAAAACTCGCATCTGTTCCCGAGCCGAGCAGATATTGAATATCTTCAGCAACTGGCCGACGTAATTATTGATCTTCATGACCAGGTGTCGGTCATTGGGAATCGAAAATTTGGATGTCTGCTCTTTCAGCAATGTGCTGGATAAAGAATTCGGTTCTGGATTGGGAGCAGAATTCAGGATCGACTGAATTCGAGTCGGCAATTCATCGTGAACTAACTCTTTATTCACATGGCCAATCGCCCCGCGGTCAAAAGCCTGTAAAACCGTATGATCGATTCCCTGGACACTGGTGACAAGCACAGGAATTTCAGGATATCGATCATTGAGATGATCCAGGATATCGGATCCGGATGCATCTAAAAGCGTAACGTCGATCACGATCAGTTTATAGGAAGCCAGTCGCAGCAGGCGGATCGCATGTTCGGTATCTTCGGTGACATCCATTTTCACGTTGGAAAACTCAGTTTTCAACACAATGGAGGCCAACTGTCGAAACGATTTCGATTCGTCGATCAGCATGATATGCATAAGTCATCCAATCCATGATCGGGTTCGACCTGAATGGCCTCAGTGATAAACCGCGTGGTCATTTCCTCGATTCCGAATATTAATATCGTTGAGAGTATTCCATACATTAATAAAAGCAGTTATGGAGACTACTATCATGAACAACCTGATACTCAATTCATTATGACACTCAGGAATTCAACCACAACCTGTTAATGATTCTGAGAATAGTTTATGAAGTTTTTGAGGACTCTGCGCGAACTCTTTATTTTTTTCAGAAATGCACTTTGTACAGGTCTACCAGGACCATTGTTTCAAGTCCTGATGATTGACAATCACGTCTTTCGGCCATTCCCCGCGATACAATTTCAGAATGGTTTCGGCTGACATCGATAGTGTTCCCTGTTCGGCTTGTTCATCCAGGCCTGCCAGATGTCCACTCAGCAGCAATCGGTCGAGTTGAAGCAAGGGACTATCAATGGGAAGTGGTTCGGCATCAAAGACATCCAGGGCTGCCCCGCGAAGATGACCGCTCGTCATCGCTTCGAATAACGCAGCCTCATCAATCAATGAACCGCGAGCGGTATTGATCAGAATGGCACCCGCTTTCATGAGCGAGAGCGTTTCACGATTGATGAAATGACGGGTCTGCTCTCCCGCAGGTAAGTGCAGGGAGACAAAATCGGAACGGGAGAGAAGTTCATCAACCGAGACGGATGAAATCTTATGATGGTTAATATATTCCTGATCGATTTGCGGATCGTGAGCGATGACCTGCATCCCCAATCCGATTGCGCGCTCGGCAACCGCTTTCCCAATTCGCCCCAGTCCCATCAGTCCGAGCGTGCTGCCCATCACTCGGGGAGTATTGAATCGTTTCCAGGTGCCGGTTCGAACAAAACGATCTCGATCGGGAAATCCACGTGCAACGGCCATCAACATGGCAATCGTATGTTCGGCAACCGCGTGATGATTGACACCCGGTGTGATCGCCACCGCGATCTGACGTTCGTTGCAGGCCTGCAAATCGATAGAGTCATACCCGACACCAGTGCGAGCAATGACGCGCAGTTTGGGCAGAGCGGCGAGGAGACTGGATGGGTAAGGTTCCGAGCCGGCGATGACGGCTACACACTCGGAGAGTTCTTCGATCAGCTCGGAAGGATTTCGATAATTCCGCTCACGATTCCCCGGCAAGACCGTAAAGCCATGGTCTGAGAGCATCTGATAATGAGGTCCAGCATCTCCTGCCAAAGAAGTACAGCGAACTCTCATTGCGTTGGAACTTTGCTTCTGAAGCCAGATGGTGTTGGGTCCGGAAACGACTTCCGAATCGATCTCAGAATCATACAAAGACACATGGAAATTGTCCTGTGTCTAAAGTGCGATGAGACGATTACCTTCTGTTCCTGTTAGTTAAGCAATGGAGGGAGTAATCACATCGACCTGGCCAGTGCTGACATCGTACATGGCCCCGACAATCGCAATCTCACGATTGATTTCCATATTCCGCAGCACAGTACTGACTTCGCGGATTTTATCGACAGTATGCTGGACGTTCATGCGGGCAACATCATCAACGATCTCGTTTTTCTGATCGGCTTGTGACTTACTCACGCGTTCAATGATCGAATCGCCAATCGAATGTTCGACTTCATCGACGATGCTGTCAATATGCTCGCAGCCGGTTGCCTCCGTTGCACTTTGATGACTGCAAGCCAGATCGACTGCTGCAGTGACTGCTCCACAGCGGGTGTGTCCCACAACCAGGAGTAATTTTGAACCCGCCTGGGAACAGCCATATTCCATGCTGCCGAGGACCTGAGGACTGGTCACATTCCCGGCGACACGCACACTGAAGATATCTCCCAGCCCCATATCAAAAATTAATTCGGCTGGGGTTCGGGAGTCGATACAGCTGAGCACGACCGCGATCGGAAATTGTCCACCTGCAGTCGAGGAGACCTGACGGCCCAGATTTCGGGAAATCTGTCGGCCCGATTGAAAACGCTCATTGCCATCGAGCATGAGTTGAAGAGCTTGGGCAGGGCTCATTTTCTCCTGAACATCCCGACTCGAATAGTCAACATATTGCACTTTGTTTTCAAACTCATAGTCATGTTTGAAACCGATCAGACTGACTGTAATTCCGCGAGCAGGAGCAGTAATTTCATCGAACTCATGAATCAGGTGGCGAACATCGGGGTCGATATAATCGGTCTGGCTGGCGTCGATGAGAACCTGTTCGCCATCCTGAATTTCATCGAAAACTCGATTGAGTGCTCCCCGATTCAAAAAAGTCACCTGATTCGCCAATTGAATTCTCAGCACATTTCCGCTGATATGCTTTTCCATAATCCTGCGAATGGGACGACGCAAACTGCTTTTCAGAATGAAGGCAATACTGACACCCAGTCCAATAAGAATACCGATCAGTAAGTCTGTTAATACAATGGCTGAT
>DOCI01000346.1:21256-22778 GCA_003503535.1 Planctomycetaceae bacterium | reverse complement strand
ATGGTCACAATAAAGGGAATGAATTCATTCCAGCCACCTCGCCACATCTGTTTAAATAATTGAGGACTGGCCAGTTTGACCCCAGTTAAAATGAGAATTGCAGCCAGGCAGGAAAGTGGAATCTGATTCAAAATCTGAGGCAGCATCGAAACACAAATCAACAAAAGGAATCCGTGAAAGATTGCCGCTGCCTTTGTGCGTCCACCCGAGTGGATATTCACCGAACTGCGAATGATGACAGACGTAACGGGAATTGCTCCAATCAATCCCCCGACCATATTTCCTGCCCCTTGAGCAACCAGTTCCCGGTTGGGGGGCGAGGTTCGCTGCTGGGGATCGAGCTTGTCGACCGCTTCCAGATTCAACAATGTTTCCAAAGATGCAACCAGAGCAACGGTGATTGCACCAGTGTAAATGACGGGATTTGCGATCTGGGAAAAATCAGCCATGGTCATAAACCCGGTGAACTCGGAAATACTTCCTGCGATTGGCAGTTGCACCAGATGAGAGGATTCAATTTGCCAATTCGTGCCAGGCATAAAATGATCGTATGCAAATTTAATCCCTGTCCCGAACAACACTGCAATCAAAGGTCCTGGAATATTCAACTTTTTGAAGAACGAAATGCGACCATACACAACCAGCAGGACAAGTGATGCAATGCCGACGATCGAAGCTCCCCAATGCAAATCCCCTGTCATTGCCAGGAGTTCGGAAAAGGTATTCTCGTGGTCGGGTTGTTGAAACGACATTTCACCATCGGGATCTTTATCGTGGCCGAACAGGTGGGGAATCTGTTTCAGGATCAGAATGATACCGATCGCACACAGCAGGCCTTTGATAACGCTCGTTGGAAAGAACTCAGCTATTGAACCAGCCTGCAGAAGTCCAATGACGACCTGAATCACACCGGCTAAAAAGACGACGAGCAAGAAACTTTCAAAGGAACCGTCCAGCAAGGCGATTTGTGCAGCGACCACCGCAGTTAACCCAGCTGCAGGTCCACTTACGCTCGTATGAGATCCGCTCAGTAGACCAACAATTATCCCGCCGATAATCCCTGCAAGAATTCCAGACATCAGGGGAGCATTGGATGCCAGTGCAACCCCCAGACACAGAGGCAAAGCCACCAGAAAGACGACTAATCCGGAAATCAGGTCTTTGAGCAAAGTGGCTGTTTTCGTTTCGGTTTCCATGACCAGGCGCTTTCTAGGTGGGTGTTGAGCGTGAAGCGGATCATATTAACCATTGAAGACAACAATCAAGGGGAGCGTGCAACGAATTGCGTAAAACAGCCTCATCCATGCAAATATTTGCACGTTATTTGTGGATTCACGCTCGAATGGGTGATAGAGACGAGAAATAAAGCACAAGAAACGTGATCATATGATTCCTGTTTGCGATCTGTGATTGACTGATGACTAAACCCTGTTCCAATTGGAAACCGGATTTCCTGTAACATCTTGAACAGGACCTCCGGGGTGGCGGGGGCGCTCCGCTTCAGCGGAAGCCCCCGGAAGTT
>DOCI01000346.1:15644-21115 GCA_003503535.1 Planctomycetaceae bacterium | reverse complement strand
TTTCCGGTATTCATCTGGTGATAACCAGTGTTCTTAGAAATCGCTGAACTTCTCCGATTTTCATTTCGAACGCGGTAAAATTGTAAAAGTAGCGCTTTCCAATCATGTCTTGCCTCAAAGTTTCATTCTCATTACCACTCGCACTGAATTCTCTGAGTTCTCCCTTGGTGAATTTTGCGGGCCCTTAATTCACATATCTGCAATCTTGCTGGCATTGATGCCGGGAGTTTCTCGATGAGCTTTGAATATTCACGGCGTCGTTTCATTACGAAGGTCGCCTGTGCCCTTGCATTGCCTGCCATTTCTGGATGCGGCACTTTCCTTTATCCAGAACGGCGTGGTCAACCCGGAGGGAAGCTCGATTGGAAAGTTGTCGCTCTGGATGGCCTTGGCTTGTTGCTGTTCTTCATCCCGGGAGTGATTGCTTTTGCCGTCGATATTACAACGGGTGCCATTTATCTCCCTCCGCACGAATATCGCGGACAATCTCCCGCAAAAATGCAGGATGGATATGTGGCAGTTGATTTACCGAAAGGCAATTTCAGTAATCAGAAAATCGCGGACACTGTCTATGAAAACACAGGCAAGCAAATTTCACTGGAAGAAAACCAATACAAAACCGCTCGACTTCCAAGCCTGAAAGTCTTTCAGAAAGAGCAGGAGCGGTTTGAGCAGGAATATGCCAAGGCTCAGCAATTTATGGAAAATGGTCTAAATTAGCCCATTTTCATTCGGGGAATCCAGATCGATGGCTTGGGTCATGTCCCATAATTCGGCAATTTGATCGTTCTCAAATCGAAAAATGTGAACAGCGGCGACGCCATCATGCTCGGTATCCAGTTTAATTAACGAATGCACCATGACCAGATCGTTCTCGGATATCGTCCGCTTGATGTCGAGGATCTTCCCTGGAAACTGCTCATGATTTTCGATCATGGCTGTCAGTAACGCTTCGCGATCTCCGGGATAATAGATGTTATGATGGATAAAATTATCACTCACATACTCGTCATAGGCTTGCTGAATATTTCCCGCTGTGACCATTTGCATGAATGAGGTTGCTGTTTGTGTATTGCCCATGGTGATTCCTGTAGTGAGTTCAATCGGTGAGGTCGTATTGGAATGAGCGAGGAGTTTCACATTCAACTGCCGGGAACCGCAGTCGCAATAACATAGTTTTCCTCTTTGATAGTTGTCGTCCTGGCGATGTCAGAAACTGAATCGACTTGCGATACATATGACAATTCACTGCAGATGTCTCATGAATTCGCACTTGCATCATGCACCATTCATCAGCCGGTGTTTCGAGAAATCCACGCCATTCACAGCGGAACGATTTGGAAAGTCCGACTTCGTGGAGTAGGATATCTTCGTAGTCTGGCGGAAATGCGAGCTTCATGCGGGATAGGTATATCCATATGGAGTTCATTTCCGGGACAAATTCGAAGTTACGCTTTACGGATGGAACAGATATGCGACGTAGTTCGATTTTATGGCTGGTAACGGCTCTGGCACTTCCAGTTTTTTCCGTCATCGGCCAGCCGGTGAATGATGCAAAGACTCAGGAAGCCACAACTCAGCCTCCGAAACAGTCCGCTCCTCCAGCCGATTTGAGCTGGATGCCCAAAGAGGAAACCGGGGCTCTCCAATTCCTGAAAGATCATCCCGAAGCCGATGGCCGGGGCACTGTGGTTGCCATTTTCGATACGGGAGTCGATCCCGGAGCGGTTGGATTGCAAACCACGCCCGATGGTCGTCCCAAAGTCATCGATATGATCGACGGCACTGGCAGTGGCGATGTGAACATGAACGATCCCTCTAAAGCCGAAAATAACGAACTGACAGGCTTGAGCGGACGCAAGTTGAAACTCTCTGCAGAGTGGAAAAACCCATCTGGCGAGTTCCGACTCGGCATGAAATCCGGCTTCGAACTGCTTCCCCCTGAACTTGTAACCGTCATCAAGGCAGAACGGGAAAAGGAATTCAAAGCAGAACAGCAGTTGCATCGAGCGAAACTCTCCCACAAACTGTCCAGCTGGAAAGCTGAGCATCCCAAGCCAAAAGATGAACAGAAGAAAGAACAGGAGGAACTGGAAGCTCAGGTCAAACTGATCGATGAACTGCTGAAAGACTATTCCGATCCCGGCCCAATTTACGATTGCGTCGTCTTTCACGATGGCGAACATCACCGCGCTGTGATCGATACCGATGAAGATGGCGACCTTGCAGAAGAAGACGTGCTGACGAATTTCCGTGTCGAGCGAAAATACGACACGTTCGCCGATCCAATCAACATGAACTTCGGTGTCAATATTTACGACGAAGGCAAACTGCTCTCCATCGTCTGCGATACCGGAGCCCACGGCACACACGTCGCGGGAATTGTCTCGGCTTATTATCCAGAGAATCCTGAATGGAATGGTGTTGCACCGGGAGCACAGATTGTTTCCGTAAAAATTGGCGATACCCGGCTCGATGGAATGGAAAATGGCCCCGGACTGGTTCGAGGTTTGAAAGCCGTTCTTGATAACAAGTGCGATCTCATCAACATGAGTTACGGCGAACCTTCACAAACTCCAAATGTAGGTCGAATCGCAGAACTGTATGCGGAAGTCGTCACCGATCATGATGTGATTTTCGTCTCCAGTGCAGGCAATGCTGGTCCTGCGTTGACGACAGTCGGAGCCCCCGGCGGAACAACGTCCGTCATTCTGGGAGTGGGAGCTTACATTTCACCAGAGATGATGAAATCGGAATACTCACTCCGCGATGATCTGCCTGGCTTGCCTTACACCTGGACCTCACGAGGACCGACTGCGGATGGCGATATGGGTGTCGACATTTTTGCACCAGGGGGAGCGATTGCACCAGTGCCGCAATGGACACGACAGGCCAATCAGCAGATGAACGGCACCTCGATGGCCTCGCCGAATGCCTGCGGAAATATTGCTCTGTTACTCTCTGCCGCGAAACAGAATAAACTGAATTACAATCCGTTCTCTGTTCGCAAGGCGATTCAGAATACTGCGGAAGTCGTGCCCGATGCCGAAGTCTTTGCGGCTGGTCCCGGCCTGTTGCAGGTTGATAAAGCCTGGTCGTATCTGGAAAACCATGCCAAAGAGTCCAGCCAGTTATTAAATTTTGAAATCTCTATTCCAGCTGCAAACAATGGCCGCGGGATCTATTTGCGCGATCCGCATCAGACGCTAGCCGCCGCTGCTCATCGGGTGTATGTCACTCCGAAATTCCCAGAAGGGACCCCGATTGAAAATCGGCTCGAAGTGAACCTGTTCTGCAATCTGAAAGCGACTGCCGACTTCGTGAAAGTCGGAAATCTGCTGCACTTGAATCACGGCGGAAACCGACTCGATGTTGAAGTCGATCCAACCGGACTCGAAACCGGCGTCCACTTTGCGGAAGTGGTGGCATATGAAGCCAAAAGTGACGAATCGAATATTCTGTTCCGGATTCCGATCACAGTTGTAATTCCAGTTCGCGATGCCGAACTGACTGAGAATCATTTCAAGCTGGAGTACGAGAACGATTTCGTTCCCGGTCAACTCCAGCGACACTTTCTGGATGTACCAGCCGGGGCAACCTGGTGTGAATTGAAAATGTCTCTGGTCGATACGACAGAGCCTAAGTTCTTCCGACTGCACACGATGCAACTGGTCGATGGAGAAGACTTCGAACATGTCGAAGCCGGGAGCTATTATCAGGTCACTCCTGAAGTAGAAACCACGAGTGCATTTCGGGTTGTGCCGGGGCGAACTCTGGAAATCGTACTGGGACAATACTGGTCGATTCTCGGAGAGAGTCGCCTGAAATACAGCGTAGAGTTCCACGGCGGCGAACCGGACGATGCCTCGTTGACACTCGCTTATGGACAAGGACCATCAGCCGTCACGATTACGAATCAACTGCAGCCGGAGAAGATTTCACCGTCTGCTAAGCTGACCAAATGGAATAAAGTCCTGCTGCCAGAATCTCACGAGATTGAAGCGTTGACTCTGGATCGAGATGTTCTTCCTGATGGGAGTGCCGTCTACGAGTTGAAGCTGAACTATGAGTTGAAACTGGATAAAAAAACGTCGGTCACGCCGCACGTCTTCGCTTGGGAGAATCGGCTTTATGATTCTGAAGTCGGTCCGTTTATCTACCACATTTTCGATTCCAATAAGCAACGCATTACAACAAACGATATGTTTGCCGATGCCGTCAGCCTGGAAAAGGGAACTTACAAAATTGAAGTCGTCACGCAACATCACGACTACGATACGCTCGACGGCTTTGAAAAATTGCCTCTGACGATTGAGCAATCCCTGTCATCACCGATCTCACTGGATTTCTGGTCGTCCCACGCCGCTGCTGCCAATGAAACATCTGGTGGTACTTCTGGAATACTGAGTGGCGATGATTCTCTCACTGTGTATGTCGATGAGCCTAAAGCGAGTTCCCTACCGAAGGGGATTTCAGCAGGCGACTATCTGGTTGGCTCAGTCACTTATTCAGCCGACGATGAAGCCGCGACCCATTACGAAGTTCGGTACTACTACACGGCCGCCGAAAACTCGGCTACTGCAGCCTCGAAATCTGATGAGAAGAAGTCTCTCGAAGATCAGGTTCGCGAGTTGCAGATGACCTATCTGAAAACACTCGATCCCACCAGCGAGGAATTCACGAAGCTGAAAGAATCGCTGATGGCGGGCGACGAGAGTACTCGCAAGCTCTTGAAGATCGAACTGGAACTGCTCGATACGGATGATAAACGCAAAGAACGACTCGAAAAAGTCATTGAAACGGCTGAAAAACTGATTGCGACTTACGATCAGAATCAGATCGCTGCCCAATTGAGTCGTCGAGCACCGGAAGATGATGAGGAGGCGAAGAAAGCCAGAAAAAAGGCCGAAACGGAGAAAGCCGAACTGATCGATACACTTTATCGCAAGGCGCGTGCGATTGGTTATCGCGAATTACCCGATGTAATCGAAAAAACGCCGATTGCAGATCAGGCTGCTCAGGACAAGGCCTTCGCAGACTCCTTGGCGGCTTTGGAATCCTGGGTCGATTTGAGCGAAAAGGATTACTTCCTGTTAACCGTCCGTCGCGAACGTCGTGCTGGCCGTTACGCTTCGGCAATCCTGCTGCTCGATAAGCAAATCGATGCGTCCGCTCCATTCCTCTACTACAAAAAACGACTCGACATGCTCGGACAGTTGGAGTGGAAAACCTGGCAGGAATGGCAGCAAAAACAGATGCTGCTAAAATTTCCGGAGAAACATCCTCCGTATAAATAAGCAACTATTGTTGTGAACCAATTCGATCGCATGCCCTCATTATTGAAGGCATGCGATTTTTTTATAAACAGGCGAGCCCTGCCAGATATGGCAGGGGTATTTTCAAGATGATTGTGCGACTTTTGCAGTGATATGATCTTTGCTGACGCGAACCCACCCGAGCCATAACTGGCT
>DOCI01000346.1:0-15576 GCA_003503535.1 Planctomycetaceae bacterium | reverse complement strand
ATTTTCAAGATGATTGTGCGACTTTTGCAGTGATATGATCTTTGCTGACGCGAACCCACCCGAGCCATAACTGGCTCGGCTCGCCTAAACTCAATTTCTTAGTAGTTGAACAGGAAATTTCAACCAGTGGTGACAGCTCAAGGCTGGTCTGCAATAATCCCCCCTGCAAATTCTGACACTCTTTTAGACTTGAAGCTGAACCATGCTTGATCTGCAATATCTGTGTGACAATCTCGAAGCGGTACGAGAAAACTGCGAAAATCGTGGCGTCAAAATTAATCTGGACGACTTGGTTGCCTTGCGCGATCAGCGTCGCGAGTTAATTATGAAGGGAGATCAACTCCGTTCAGAACAGAAAGAAACCTCAGGCAAAATTCCCAAAGCTTCCGCTGAGGACAAGCCTGCTCTGATCGCACGCGGCAAGGAATTACGAGCGGAAGTCGCTGAGATCGAGCAGCAACAGAAAGAGGTCGATCTGAAACTGCGGGAATTACAGACACAAATTCCGAATATGACCCATCCCGACTCTCCGGTCGGTCGGTCAGAAGATGATTCCGTGACGCTTCGCGAAGTCGGCGAAAAGCCAAGTTTCGATTTCAAACCGAAGGATCATGTCGATCTTGCGGAAAGTCTCGATCTGATTGACCTCGAAGCGGGTAGCAAAGTCGCCGGCCATGGCTTCTATTTCCTCAAGAATGAAGCGGTTTTGCTGGAACTGGCTCTCGTGCAGTATGCCATCGAAAAGCTGCGAGCAGAGGGATTCACCGTGATGACGACTCCCGACCTGGCGCGCGATGATATTCTCGAAGGGATTGGTTTCAATCCTCGTGGAGAAGAATCGCAGATTTACTCCGTCGAAAATACGGATTTGAATCTGGTAGGCACTGCAGAAATTACGCTGGGAGGAATGAAGAAAGACGAAGTGATCGACCTCGAAAAGTTACCGATTAAAGTCGCTGGGATTTCGCACTGTTTCCGTACAGAAGCCGGAGCTCATGGCCGGGCGACGCGAGGAATTTATCGTGTCCATCAATTTACAAAAGTGGAAATCTTTGGATTCACCGCTCCCGATCTCGAATTGTCGAATGAATTTCATCAGATGATTCTGCGTATCGAAGAGGAGTTCTTTCAGGCATTGAACATTCCTTATCGTGTTCTGGATATTGCTACCGGAGATATGGGTGGTCCCGCTTATCGCAAATACGATCTCGAAGCCTGGATGCCTGGCCGCGGTGAAAGCGGAGAGTATGGAGAAGTGACCAGTTGCTCAAACTGCACGGACTACCAGTCACGCAGGCTGAACATTCGTTGCAAACAACCGGGGACAAAAGGAACTCAGTTTGTTCACACACTGAACGGAACCGCAGTCGCGGTAACGCGAGCTCTGATTGCTCTGTTGGAAAACAATCAGCAAGCCGATGGAAGTGTGAAGATTCCAGAGGTACTGCAGAAATGGGTCGGAACTGATCTGATCAAGCCGGGTTCATAATGGTGGATTTAAGCGACAAGTCAGAACTCCCATTATCACGTTCTTATCAAACTGATACAATTCTTGAAATCTTCGACGTGCTTTTGCGGGAGAGTGCCATCAGCATCTGGACAATGCATCCAAGCTCGTTTATGATTAAGGTGCAAAGCCGATAGCGTGGAGGTTCTCTCTCGCTTGCAATTCTGCACATGTCGCGGAATGTCCACCGCAATGGACCAATGAGTACCCTTTCAGGGTTTTATTTTGGGAGTCCAATTATAGTAACGCACTCCATTGTTTTGCTTTACAATTGACTCTACCCGAAAATAAAACAGTGACTGAATAATGAGTTTTCTCTGGAGGTTTAATGGCACCGGGCACTATGGAAGAAACGAAATCAGCAGCGTTAAACCTGATTCGTCAACGTCAGTTTGAAGAGGCACTCGTTCTTCTGGAATCGATTGGAGGTGGCGATCCGTCCGAACACCTGGATGTATATGAGATGCAGGCAATGTGCTATTTCCGCACGAAACAGTATGAGCAGGCTTGTGCCTGCTATCAGCAACTGGCCGAAGAACATCCACAAAGTGCAACCCCGCTGACGAATCTGGGTGCGGTTTACAATCGGATGAAAAAATTTCCGGAAGCGGTCAGATCGCTGCGAAATGCGATTCAACGCGACAAGCACAATTTCGACGCCTATTACAATCTCGGCTTTGCTCATCGCAATTCCGGACATCCCGAACTGGCGATTCCCGCTTACAAAGAAGCAATTAAACTGAATCCTCAGTTCGATCAAGCTCATTTGAATCTTGCGAATGCGTATCTGGATGTGAATAACAATCGCCAGGCGGTGATTCATTATCAAACAGCCTTGAACATCAATCCGGATCTCGAAGCCGCGACCAGGGGATTGAAGAAGGCTCAGGATCGTGAAATTCAATCGGCGAAGAATACCAATCCATTCGGTCGGCTTGTCGATGTGACGCAATTGTCTCATCGAAAATCTGCATCTGCGATAAAGACATTGAATATTGTCGAACGTGAAAAGGATCGCCAGGAAGTGCAGCGAATAGCAAAAGCGATTCGCAATGCGGCCCGACACGTCTCTGAAGAAGTTCGCGAAAAAATGGAGCCCGCATTACTGGCATTGACTCGGGCACTGATTGACGGAGAAAATCATCCGGAAATGATTACTCAATATTACAATCAATTCCACGCTGCGATTCCCAAATTTGAAGAGGGTCGACGATACCTCAAACGGAGTGTCCTCGAACTTCGTGGTCATGAAGAACCGATGAATACACCGGATCTGGATTTTTGAGAGAGGAAGTGTCAGGCACAGTCTGACCTGCAGGAAATCAGTTACTGGACGAAGGAATCGTTCTAATTCAAAGCGGATGGATCCCATGCTTTATCAAATTGCCATACGTTCTTTTCAGTTACGGGTAGCACTCTTCCTGCTCCTGCTGTCATCTCTCCCCGAAGCTATTGCTCTGGCTCAAGAGTCAATTGTCGGCCCACCAATTACTCCTCAGGAACGTATACTTCTTGATGATGCGACATTACACGATGTCGCTTTTGTGGGACCGGAAATCGGATATGCTGTCGGCAATCGTGGGTGCATTCGCAAAACGACTGATGGTGGTCAGACCTGGAAAATTCTGCCGACTCCGGTGGCCTGCAATTGGGAATCGGTCGTCTTTCTGACCGACCAAATTGGCTGGGTGGCAGGGGGCGTCGTCGCGGTCGATGGACGAACCTCTCAAGGCTGCATTCTTGCAACTCGCGATGGGGGAGCAACATGGCAGATTCAGGCTCCCGTTGGACTGGGATATCTCAAACATCTGCAGTTTTTTGACTTGAGTCAAGGTGTTGTTTGCGGCGAGTCGACCTCGAAAAATCCCTCGGGAATCTGGCAGACAGCCGATGGCGGAAAGACATGGACTGGAGTGGTGCATACGCAGCAGTATCGATGGTTGGGCGGACATTTTGCTGAGCCAAACAGCGGCGTATTGGTTGGCGAGCAAGGACAAATCGCCCTCCTTGGCGGAAACCGATTGTTTGTCGATCCGAGTTTGAACCTGGGATCAAAATCAGTCACTGCTGTCACAATCGATGACACAGCCAAAGGCTGGATCGTTGGAGATGGTGGATTGATTCGCTTCTCACCCGGCGGAGCCTCCTGGCAGGATCCTGCAACAGAAATCCCGGAATCGCTGCGACGCATTTTTGATTTCCGCACGGTCACCTCGCGGGGAGATCGTGTCTGGATAGCCGGTCATCCCGGATCATCGATCCTGCTTTCCGAAGATGCCGGTCAAAGCTGGCAGATCGCGTCTAATCCTTCCTCTGCTCCTTTGAATGCAATCACCTTTGTCGATGATCAAACCGGATACGCAGTCGGTGAACTGGGAACGATTGTCAAAACGACCGATGGTGGTCGCAGTTGGAATCTGTCTGCTGGCGGCATTCGTCGACTGGCGTTGTTGCAATATTCGTCTGTGCCGGAAGAAGCTTCGCTCTCTTTGACTGCTCGTTATTCGGGACATCATGGATATCGCACAGGAGTGATCGCAATGTGCAAAACGGAAGGGGCTGAAATCGGAGAATATGCCTCTGCACCTCTTCGACTGGAAGCGGCTCAACAACATGCGGGTGGAAATATCACAAGTATTCGCTGGACGTTACCACTTGACCTGCCTCAAATTCGCGAACATCAACCCGAGTTGATTACCCGTTGGAATCGCGCGACTGATGGTCAGCTTTCGGAGTATGTGCTGACACATCTGGTGCGGGATATCCGAACTTATCGCCCGACAGTCCTCGTGATTGATAGCCCGGAACCTCACGATCATGCGGGATTATTGATTCAGCAGGCCGTCGAAAATGCAGTCCGCATGGCAGCCGATGTGACGGCGATGCCGGACTTGCAGTCTCAGGCGATGCTGGCTCCCTGGCAGGTGTCGCGGCTCGTGCTGCGAAATCGAGCAGGACAAGGCGGTGATCTCGTGCTCGATAACAACGATTACCTGACCGGCTTACAGCAATCAGTTCGCTCGGCTGCCAGTCCCTCATATCGATTGATTCAACCAGGACAAGTGACGGGGCCACTCTTTGAGAGTTACTCGATTTCAAAGCAGACGCCGATCCCCCAGAACTTGCGTTTGAATGATTTCTTCACAGGGATTGTGCTGGGCCCAGGCAGTGATGCGCGACGCGCTTTGATCGTCCTCGAAGGTGAGGATACGAAAGGCGAAGCGATTGCACGTCGTCAGCGTAATCAGGCTGCTTTTCTGAAACGGGACATGCACAATGAAATGAAAGCCGGGCGGACAATTGCTCAACTGAACGACTTCATCGCCGGAATGACGCCTCAACAGGCGACCGTGCAGTTGTATGAAGTTGCCAACGAGTACAAGAAGAATCATGACTGGGATTTCTTTGAATCCGTGCTGATGAAAATTGTGGAAGACTTTCCCGCTCATCCATTAGCGGCGACGGCAGCTGTCGATTTGATTCAGTTGTGGGGATCTCAGGAAATGAGAGCGCTGCGTCTGGAAGGACGTCAGGCGACTCAAGTGCGTCAGCAGGTGGATCAGAATCAACTTCGGAAGGACCTCAACAATATCCGTCCCGCTTCCGGTGAATTCGCCGAGGAAACTCCTTCACCGATCGTGCCCGCATTTGTGGAAACTGAAGTGGATGCGACAGTCACTCCGGGAAGCCAACAGGATCAGTCCTCCTGGAATACAACCTGGACTCAACGTGCGGTTTCTCTTTATCAGTTTCTGCAGAAGAATCACCCCAATACCGCGAGTACCGCAGAGGTACAGTTTCCGATTGCCAGCCTGCTGCGAGCTCAGGGAGCAACGCGAGGATCAAATGAACTTTACAGCAATTATCTGGTCGGTGATAACCTGGGAGAGAATCAGATCCGTAACCCACGTCTTGCGATCGCGGAACTGGAATTCTGGTTACAAAGTCGAACGGGATTACCCCCCAATCGATTCTCGATTTGTCATTATGCCGACGAAGCTCCCCGACTCGATGCTGAATTGACGGAAGATTGCTGGAAAACAGCCGAAGAACTTCGGCTCACATCGACTCTCGGAAATCCGCAGGTGATGAATGCCACCTCTGAAGAAACGCCGATCGTCCTCTGCACCTTTGATGACACCTACTTCTACATCGCGGCCAGTTGTCCCAGACGTGAAGGACTTCCAGACAATCTCCCGATCAAAGGAGAACGTCATTACGATGCCGACCTGAGTGGATACGACCGGATGCAATTTGCCATCGATGTCGATCGCGATTATTTTTCGTCATGCGTCTTCGAAGTCGATCAACGCGGGTTGACTCACGATCGCTGCGGAGACGATCCGACCTGGAATCCCGAATGGTATGTTGCCTGCGATGGAGATCAGAGTCACTGGCGAGTAGAAATTGCGATTCCGCGCAGCCAACTCGAAACGTCCGGTCCGTCTGCACAGGAGCCCGTCTGGTCAGTCGCGATAACCAGAATCCTTCCAGCTCAGGGAATTCAAAGCTGGAGCGGACAAAAGCAGGAAGAACTGCAACTCGGCTCTTATGGCTGGCTACAGCTGAAGAAGTAAGCTGCGAGTAAAACATCAGCTTAAACTGTCACCCTTGGTCACACGAAGGACTTCATCAACACTGGTGACACCTTTTGTGACGAGATCCCAGCCGCATTGACGAAGTGTGGACATGCCCTGTTTAATGGCGTGTGAGCGAATGACGCCCGCAGAGGCGCGGTTGATGGTCAATTCACGAATCGTATTGTCGTTCTGCATCAGTTCATAGATACCGATTCGTCCGCTGTAACCAATTTCCGTACATTCACGGCAGCCGACGGCTTGAAAGAGTTCGCGGGGAATATCGCTGCGGAAATCGGGGGGCAGTTCTTCTGCATGAGGCTGATGCGGGACCTTGCAATGCGGGCACAGTCGTCGTATCAAGCGTTGTGCGAGTACACCTTCAACAGTACTCGCAACCAGATACGGTTCCACTCCCATGTCGATAAGTCGCGTCATCGCACTGGGGGCATCGTTCGTATGCAGCGTGCTGAAAACAAGGTGACCAGTTAGCGAGGCCTGAATCGCAGAGATGGCGGTTTCGCCATCACGGACTTCCCCAATCAGAATCACATCGGGATCGTGACGCAGAATGCTGCGAAGACCGGCTGCGAATGTCAGTCCGATTTTCGAGTGCACCTGGATCTGACTGATCCCCGAAGAATGATATTCGACGGGATCTTCCACCGTGATAATTTTGGTCTCAGGCGATTTGATTTCATTCAACGCACTGTAAAGCGTGGTTGATTTACCGCTCCCGGTTGGCCCTGTCACCAGAATAATTCCGTGGGGCAGGCGGATCAATTGATTGAACGGCTTGCGAATCTCGGCTGGCATTCCGACGTGTTCGAGGTCGAACACCATGCGATCTTTATCGAGCAGACGCAGCACGATGCCTTCGCCGTGAATCATCGGAATGATCGAAACACGCACATCGATTTCACGACCGGCGACTCGCAGTTTGATACGACCATCCTGCGGTAATCGTTTCTCGGCAATGTTGAGTCGAGACATGATTTTCATGCGAGTGACTATCGCCCCGGCAAACCGATTGATCTCCGGTGGCACCGCTTGAACCCTCAACATCCCGTCGACACGAAAGCGGATAACAAGCCCTTTTTCGTGAGGCTCGATGTGCACATCGCTCGCCTTCTGATTGACGGCTTCAACGAGCAGTTCATTGACGAGCCGGATGACAGAAGGTGCCTGGGCAGACTCAGCCAGTTCTCCCTGTTCGTGATCAAGTCCTTCGAGCGGATCGAAATCGTCTTCGTCGCTTTGAATGCGAACCAGTTCGTTGATCGTATCGCCGCCAACACCAAGAAGTTCGCGAATTTTCTCGGCGATTTCACGACGTCTAGCGAGAACCGGAATGAGTGGGATCCCGCTTTGCGTACTCAGTTCATCGACCAGTTCAAGATGAGCAGGATCACCCACTGCGACCTGAGCATGTCCGTTTTGTCGAGCATAGGGTAGCAATTCATGACGGAAAATCGTTTTGGTCGGAAAGCGGGCAAGCAGGTCGCGATCGATTTCCTGATTCCGCAGATTGACGACATCCAACCCGAATTCTTCACCGATTGCCGCCAGCCATTGATCCTCGTTGAGAAGTCCCGACTCGATCGCCACTTCATCCGCCCGCATTCCATCAGCTTCGACAAGCGATTGTAATTGCTCCCAGTTTTCAGGAGTTAATATTCGCTGTAAGAGTGGTTCAAGATTCATGATGGTGACGTTCAGAGAATTTGGGGAGTAGGAGAGAAGTCAAATTTATTTTATCGGCCTCGTCCACGATCCCCGCCGTCACGGCTGCCACCAAAGGGAGATCCTCCACCAAATGGTGAACCTCCACCACCTTCCGAGCGACGACGCATCATGTCTTCAAAGAAACGTCGGCGGGAATCATCGCTGCTACTCGATGAGCGATCACTGCCACCATCTCGGGAACCCGAAGATGAATTCGAACTACTGTTGTTAGAGTTGCTCGTTGATGTCGAAACTCGGCCAGAGGAACTTGTCGAGAAGGTGACTTTGGGAATGAGTGTCCCTAAGGTCTTCTGAACATCTGCGGCATTGGCGTAGTCGAGATTCACAACTCGAACCGTCCGCCTGGCTTCACGAGCCGCTTCATCGAGAGAGTTCACCAGTTCTTCAACTTGACGGAATAATGTTTCATTGCAGGAGACGATGATCTGACTGGTATTAGAATCGACGCCGAGGGTCAGTTCGCCTGCGACCAGACTTGTGCCCCCATCATCGCCGCCACCCGGGCCACGTCGACTCTGTGTTTGCTGCGGCAATAAATCGACGAATACATCTTTGAGAACTCCGGCGACATCATCCACACTCGCATATTTTACGGGGATACTGCGGGCGACTCGATTTCGAAACGATTCGGGAAGTTCGGAACTGTCGAGTACCTGGAGTACATCTTCAATCTCCCGAACACGATCGGCAGGTCCTGAAATGTAAAGGGCATTGCTGCGGGTTTCAGGAATGATGCGAATGCTTTCAGCTGTCACGGGCTGGACTGCGGCTTGAGTCGTCAAGCGTGAGCCGAACGACGAGGTCGAAGAAGAGGATGTCGTGCCGGAAACGTCGACATCGGGAAACAACTGACGCAGCATTTCTGCAGTCGCAGTCGCTTCGGAGGAACGCAGATAATAAATCGTCCATTTGGTTTTGGACGCGTATTGCTGCAGAATTTTGGTGATCATCGACTGCAGAGCATTCAACTCGGTTTCATTCTGACCAGAAATAATCAACTGGTCTCCAATGATTGTCAGCGAGATGCCTGTTTCTTCGACAGAGCGTGACTTCTTTTCCTCTGCCATTGGTTCTTCTACTTTTTCTTCAGCTTGAAAGACAACCGGAATTGTTGTCAGTGTGATATTTCGTTCAAATTGAACAGAATCGTTTTCCTCCGATTGAGACTTCGGTTCGGTCGTCTCTTCACGGACAGGCTCACGGTCTTCAGGTCGGACAATTCGCAGGGGCGTACGACCAGATGATTTCCACATCTGCTGGAGCATTGGTAATAAATCGGCGGGATCCTGACCGCCGAGTGGAATCTGTCGAACCGGACCAGAATTCACGCCAAAGATTTCCTGCTGATTACCGGCTGCCTGGGACATCTGCAGTATCAAAGTTTTGACCTGCAGGAGGTGATCCGAATTGCCTCGGACAATTAGATTCTGACCGTAAAGATCGGGCTGAATTATCGGAGGTTCGGCTTCGTTGGCAAATAAGTTGGAAAGTGTCAGCAAGGCCCAGTCGGGATCGAGCCGGAACAGCGGAACGATGCCGACATCATTCGAGCTTCCTTTACCGATAATCGTACGAATCAACTCTGCAATTTCCCGCTGAGCCGCTTCGGTGCCGACGACGTGCAACACGTCTGCCCTGTCATCTTCATTGATCATCACGCCAGGTACCATCGCCATCAACGTTTGAGCAATCTCATCGAGTTCGCCCTCTTCAATTTCGTAAACTCGCAGAACCATTCCGCCCGTTTCTTTGAACTGAGTCTGTCCTTCCCGAGCCGGGAGATCGATCTGTTCGATTGCTTGTTCGACAATTAACAAATCGGCTTGTTTGGCAGCGATCAGCAAACTGTTCGTACGGCTATCGACTGTGATACGGGCCTGTCCTGCTGTTGATGAGGAACTGCTGTCAGAAGACGAACGTCCCGAATCCCCACGACCACGGCCACCGTCATCTCCACCACGCATCCGCTGAGCCATCATTTCCATGAATTGTGAGCGGGGATCGGAACCGCCTCTGCTGCTCCGGGAAGAAGACGAGGAATTACTATCCATCGAAAGTTGAACACCGAGCAAGGCTCGAATCGTTGGCTCGGCATCTGCAGCGGGAATATGTTTGAGAGTGAACGCACGGAAATTCAAATCGTTCGGGCCAGCTGCCAGTTTGGAACCGGCCAACAATTTATCGACACGTCGCAGGTTTTGACCGAGTCCTGTGACAACCAAACGGTTGGTCGCCCCCATGGAAACAACTTCGCCTTGAGGCCCGAGCTGACTGCGAACATCTTCGACGAGATCTTCCGCCCGTGAACTGTTCAGATCGAAGACGATGCGAATCAGCTCATTACTGCCTCGGTTCGGCAGATCTTCCAGATCGATCGTCGGTACGAGGTTCGCAGGAATTCCATTTTCGATGTTGGTCACAATCAGGAATTTGTCGCGTCGTACCAGAATGTAACCGCGTTGAATCAGATATCCATTCAAAATATCGAGAGCTTCGACCGGAGTTTTCGGTTCTTTATCGAAGTAGGAGAAGGAGCCAGGAGGCGTGGTCTGCATGTCCAGAGTCAAACCGGACACGTCGGCCAGTGTGCGCAACACATCTTCCCAGTTTGCAAACCGGAAGTTGAATTGCAACATGCCTGCAGGAGCTTCGCGAACAGTTTCTCCAGTTGGCATTGATTGAGAAGCCGTCGAGTTTTCAGGTGCAGGAATTGCCTGGGCAGGCTCGGGAGATTTCGGGGGATCAACGGGTGAACCGGGCGGTGGGGTTGCTGGCTTCTCCGGCGCAGGCCCTTCACCGAATAAATCGAGCAAGGATTCCAGCGATTCCTGACCATTCCCAGCAGGCGGTTCATTTTGAGCCTGAACAGAGACGGTCAGTATACTCATCATAAAAACGGCAGGAAAAGTCAGGCGAATCCAGTCAGAACATTGTTTGAACATGATTTTCACCAGTTGATATCGTCTTAAAGAGTAATCCAGCAGTGCCGACCTGACCAGCAGGCGACATCCATCATTATCGACGTCTGATCGATTCTACTGGGAAATCAAGCCAATTCACGTGTTGATTTTGACAATCTATGTCAATCGTAACGATTTTGCAGACTGTAATCGTTCTCGGTATCGCAAAAGCATGAACTCCGCGCACACCTTCCCCGTCAGGTCGTCAAGAGATTAAACCAGTCGCAGGCGTGAGAGTTTCGGTCGGAAATCTTGATGAAGAATTTATCAAAAAGATTGTGATATACAGGGGTTGGCAGCCGTGCCTCATTTGCGACAGGTACAAATTGGCTTGAAGCGACAACCTGTCAACAACACGATGAACTGTACTGACAGTTAGCTCTGCTCCTGATGACGACAAATCAGCAATGATCACTCTCTGGAAAGGCCCCATGACGAGGGAGGGGGAATTGGTGCAAGATAACTGCAGTATGATAGCCCTGCATGGGAGGAGCCACATTTAATGCTCGATAGTGAACTCCCCTGGATGCTGTGCGGGGAGTCGTTAAGCTTTTTTAACGAATTCGGATTTCAGAGACATCGCTCCGACGCCAGTGATTTTGCAGTCGATGTCGTGATCGCCAGTAACAATTCGGATGTTCTTCACCTTGGTGCCAACTTTGACAACGCCGCCGTTGTATTTCAGGTCTTTAATGACGACGACCGAATCGCCGTTTTCCAGCACGTTGCCATTCGCATCACGCGTGGCGTTGTCGATGGCGGTGGCAGCTTCGTTGGCGGGTGACCATTCGTGAGAGCAAGTTGGACAAACGAGCAAGGGGCCGTCTTCGTAAGTGAATTCGCCGCCGCATTCCGGGCAGTTGGGGAGATCGCTCATAAATTCGTCACCAGTTTGTGCTTAGACTATTTTCAAATGGATTATGCAATCGTTTGGACACCAATGCCCTAAAACACGGAGTTTGCTTCTGCCCAACGCAGCCGTTTATTTTTGAATATGCTTTCAAAGATCTGGGCTCATTGTAGTTGATTGTGCCTATTTGAGAAAGCCGTAGAAGATTCATTCCCCAAGAGAGTCAACTGACTGGATGATCGCAAATCAATCGATAAGTCGGTAGGCTTGAGAGAGTTTATTGCTTGAGTGTCATCTGATATTTTGAGTAAGTCCTGTCCAGCTGATTCAGTCGCACACTCTCCAGGAAAATTCTCAAAGGTCGATGAATGCCCCTCACTCCAATTCGAATTGCCATGCACGGCGTCACAGGTCGCATGGGGACAAACCAACATCTCATCCGGTCGATTCTTCCCATCATAAAGCAGGGAGGTGTAAAGCTTTCGACGGGTCAATGGCAACAAATTGAACCGATTCTCGTCGGACGGGATGCTGCGAAATTGAAGCACTTGGCCGAAACGGTTTCGATGCAGGAAATTGGACGTGCAATCGAGTTCACTACAAATCTCGAATCTATCCTGCTCGACGAGAGTGTCGAGATTGTATTTGATGCTGCCAGTACGAATTTGAGACCAGAAATCTTGCGAGCGGCAATGGAGCGCGGCAAGGCGGTCTATTGTGAAAAACCGATAGCCATCAATGCGAATGAGGCCAGCGAACTGGTCGCACTTGCTGAGAAAACGGGCGTGAAGAACGGTGTCGTCCAGGATAAATTATGGCTGCCCGGCATCCGCAAATTGAGAATGCTGCGTGACCAGGGATTCTTTGGGAAGATTCTGGGAGTTCGCGCAGAATTCGGCTACTGGGTTTTTTCCGGACACGATCAGGATCAACCGCCGCAACGACCTTCGTGGAATTATCGCAGCGAAGATGGTGGAGGAATGATGATCGACATGTTTTGCCATTGGGAATACTTGATCAATGATTTGTTTGGCCCCATCGAACGCGTGCTGGCTCATAAGACGACCGACATTGCAGAACGCATTGACGAGTCTGGAGAGCCTTATCAGTGCACTGCTGATGATTCTGCCTCTGCCCTGTTCGTTTTGAAGAATGGACTGACGTGTCAGTTCAATAGTTCCTGGACAACCCGAGTCCGCCGCGACGACTTATTAAACATTCAGGTCGATGGCACAGAAGGATCGGCAGTGGCCGGACTGAGAGATTGCTGGATTCAAAGCCTGTCTGCAACTCCCCGGCCAACTTGGAATCCGGATGTCCCACAGCCAATTCACTTTTACGACAACTGGCAAATATTGCCGAACTCAACCGAGTACGACAACGCTTTCAAGATTCAGTGGGAACAGTTTATTCGACACTGCGTCGATGACGCTGACTTCCCCTGGACACTGTCCTCAGCTGCTGCGGGAGTTCGTTTAGCCGAAGCCGGTGCGATTTCCGCAAACGAACAAATCTGGGTAACTCTTTAGACCATTTTCAAATGGTCTCTGCAGTCGAATGGACCTCAAATGCCGTGAAAATGCTGTGTTTGCTCCTGCCGGACGCTGCAGGTAATTTTTGAATATGCTTTAAAGGCAATTTCGAGCGATCGCATCGACATGACGAAGATCCGTCCCGCAGCACCCTCCTAAAACTTTCAAATTATTCAGAAAAGACATCAAAGAGATATGATCTCGACCCAACTGTTGCGGATCACCGATATCGAGTTCGGTCGATTCGTCAAGTTCTGCGTGGCTTTTCGTTGATGCATTCGTTCGGAGGCCTTGAATCCGCTGCATCCATTCTCCCTGCTCTTCGAATAGATGCAGAAAGTGACTTGGGTGGGCACAATTGATCATATAATAAAGAGGATACCCGCCAGTTGCTTCATCCACTTGCCTGATCACGTCGGACAGTAATTCTCCCGAAGGGAGCCGACCATCGGTTTCCAGTGTGAACGAGAGTACGACAGGAATTTCATTCGACTGAGCAGCACGTGCAATACCGAGTCCCTCTTCCATATAGGAAAGAGTCATCGCACTGATCATATCAGCCTGCCCATTGACCAGTTGCAGAGTCTGTCCCCGATGATATTTTTCTGCTTCTTGAGCAGTCATCATTTGACCGGGTTGATAGCCATCTCCCCTTGGCCCAATACACCCACTCAATAGAATAGGATGTTGATGGTCGCAGAATTCCGCCCGAATTTCTTCCAGAAGTTGTACGCTTTGTTCGTTAAGTCGCTGCAGTTGACTTTGTGTCAATCCTAAGGGAGAGGCCCAGTCGGCCGAGGCACGCCACGTAACACTTTCGAGCACGAAACCGGTCTGGTATGTCTTCGCCAATTGCAAATAGCTGCGAAAATAATTTTTAAGAACCTCACGCCCCTGCTCTGTTTGCATCAAAGTGATTGAGGCAAAGTGAGGCAAGTCGATTCCTTCATGAAAAATCAAAGTCGTTTCCATTCCGCCATCGGTCAGGAACGGTTTTTCAAAATCTAACATCAACTCAACTCGACTATCCGGCATTGTGCTCCCTTTCAAGATTTAAGACAGGCCCTGTATTCTGATTATCGAAAAGCCTGCATTAAAGGTGACACCGGAGTCGCCCAAAAGTGCGAAACTTTCTCAAATCAATTCATGACGTTTCAGGAAATCGTCGGGAATATCAGCCGTTTTCTGTGCAATCAACGCAAAATAATAGAGCGGTGTGCCTTCCATCGAAAGACGATGTCGATATTTTTCCATGTGATAGATATCGAGAAATTCCGAAGCAATCAGTTCACGAATGAACCGGGAAAATCCCGACTGGTCAGATTTGTCCAGAAAGGTTTCTTTGATATTGAATGCCACCCAACCATCTGTTTGAACGAAACTGAGTGCCTGACTGAAAGCCTGCAACGGGATATCTCCGAATCCTAAAGCCGCCACTGATGTCAGACAATCGATGGACCAGTCGGAGATTTCTTCGGCGAGATCGTTATCCAGATTTGTAAAATCAGCCACGTAATATTCATCATAAATATCGGGACGGTCCCGCACACAGGCAGATTTTGCTTCGGGAATAATATCGACGCCTACTAACCGGGCGACGCCGTAATTTTTCATCACTTCTCCCATAATCCCATTCCCGGCTCCGAGATCGAGAACCCGAAGTTCACTGAAATTCTTGCCGAAATCGTCAAGAGTCTGCTTGAGAATTTCGCCAACTTTGTTGGGAGAGGAGCATTTGAGGCGATCGTAAAAGACCTGTTCATACAAACCGGGACGCTGATAGATTTCGTCGTAATCATGAAAACGAATACGGGTTTTTCGATCGTCTTCCAGAAGGTGAAAACTGACTTCGTCCTGTCCGAGGTGATTGGCGTCCTGTGGGGGAAATTGAATGCGATGTCGTTGAAGCATTGGTTCCTTTGAATTCGTTCGAGGGGAATAACCTTGCAAAGCATGAGACTCCTCCGTGAAGCTCATGGCTTCATCATAAGGATGTCTGAGAAACATCAAGGCACTTCCGGAATGACCGCTCCCGAATTCAAGAAATTGACTGTTTTTTCATCTTTGATCGAGTATTTCTCAATGCCTTGTGCCTTCAGATGTTCGGTTTTTGCCCAGTAATGTGATATTTGCTCAGGCTAAACGCAAAATATATCTTTTGGCATTTTTGACTGCGTTCCCAATGAAAACCGGAGAAATTCAACAATTTGTAAGAACACTGGTTCGTGCCCGAGATAGAACGGTAAACAATCAAACCCGGGTGGCGGGGGCGCTCTCGAAGAGAAGCCCCCTGATTAAACGTCCGGGGGCTTCCGCTGAAGCGGAGCGCCCCAGCCACCCCGGAAGACCTTTTCAGGATGACTAAGGAAATCCGGTTTCCAATTGAAACAGGGTTTAGTGATGA
>DOCI01000158.1:37637-37791 GCA_003503535.1 Planctomycetaceae bacterium | reverse complement strand
TCTCCGCTACAGTGATCGGCGTGGGAGCGATTGGCCGACAAGTCGCTCTGCAACTGGCGGCGATTGGGATGCCGCAACTGCAGTTAATCGATTTTGATGCTGTGGAAGCCAGTAATATCACCACTCAGGGGTATCTCGAAAGTGATCTGGGGGT
>DOCI01000158.1:28166-37348 GCA_003503535.1 Planctomycetaceae bacterium | reverse complement strand
GATCTGGAAATCAGCTCACCCCTTCTGCCTCTTCTGGTGTGATGGCCGAATGCAGGGGGAAGTGATCCGGGTCCTGACCTCGGCGGAGCCGAGCAGCGATAAATGTTATGCAAACTCGCTGTTCCCACAGGCGGAAGCACAACTGGGAACCTGCACGTCCCGCAGCACGATTTACACCGCCAGCCTGGCGGCTGGTCTGATGCTGCATCAGTTCACTCGCTGGCTGAGAAAATTGCCGACGGATGCAAACCTTTCTTTGAATCTGCTGGCGTCAGAACTCACGATATCCCCAGCTTTGAAGGAGGCACATCGTCATTCCGTCGCAAATCACTGATCAGGAGCGGGCCAATATTCTGGCCGCGCTAAACTTCTGGTCGGAAGAAATCGTTCCCTATGGCGATGACTTTGTTCGACCCCATTTGGAAGCGGTCGGCTGCGGTGAGCAAATGCCGTTAGCCAAGCCGGAGGTACAGGAATTGATGAGGCGGATTCGTCAGAGTATTTCCCGATGAATTGATAGTAACGAATGAGGCTTTAAGCCTGGATGGCTCTGAGAAAATCCCTGTCTGCGATTGACAAATCACTTGTCACCGCAGACAGGTTCTTTGAGTTTGATCCGATCGATTCGGATAACTTCTTATTTTTAGCTATCAGCGTGTTGGAGTGCCTCAATAGTTCGTGAACTTCACTCGGAAACCGCCAACTCACAGACGACTTCCAGTTTCTTGATCACAGTCCCTGTATTAATATTTGGTTTTGGTCGTGGTTTCGCGAAAGGTAAATGGGCCTTGACTGATCATAATGAGCAATCCTTCGCTCGGGATTTCTTCCGAGATTCTGGTTGTCATTGTGCCGCTCAGTTTGGATTCCAGATCGATCTTATCTGAGACGGAACGATAGGTGAGCCCTTCAGCTGAGATTTTAACCGTCCTCGTATTGTTCTCTGTAGTCTGAGTCCCGGAGAGATCCAATTGGACCGAAATCACCGCACATAACGTTCCATTTCTTTCGATCACTTGCTCGAAGTAGGCTTTGAGTTCACCGTCAATATTCTGTAAGCCACCTCCGGCTAGTCGGCCTAAGGCATCGCCGGTCACCACCCAGGAGTCTCCGACGGAAACAGCATGATCGGGAGCCAGGTCGGCTGGCCAGGGATCGAGGAATGCATTGAGGACCTCTGTTTGCTCAGCCGTTGGATTATTCCCTACGAGTTCCGATTTCCAGTATTTGCCGGATTTTTTACAAAGCAATGTTCTGGCCTGCAGCGGAGAAATCTCGTCCGTCATCTCCGGTTCATTGCCTGAAATTTGCAGGTTTTGTTTTTGCCAACTCTCCAGGAAAGAGATCTTCATAGAGTTCGGCTGGCTGTTTTGCGCCTCATAAATGTCATATTCGAAGACCTCCCGGCTCGTTAAGGTTTGTGAACCTGTCGCCGACTCTGTTCCCTGTGAGATTTCGATGTCTGCATTTTCAAGTCTGAAGTCACTTTCGACACGATAGATTTCTCCCGCCTCCACGGCTAATTGCAAATCATAAGACTTCTCACCACATCCTGGCAGACAACACAGGTAGAGGACGAACAGTAAGAAATACGTGCGAGATAGAAAAAGGGTCATGGAAAATAGCCTGAATAAAATCTCTGTCAGGAAGGGGTACGAACTGGAATGACCAGCAGATAGGCCTGGATGCGTTCAAACTCTGCCGCCGTCAATTCGCGTTTGCCAGATGAGCTATGAAATGCGGGCCAGGGATCCCGGACTATCACTTTTCGAATCACGGGGCCAGTCTCGGTTGCCTGATAAATGATGGCTGTAATCACAACGGCATGTCCGATATCCCTACCGGGATTCTCATACATGGCGATCAATGGAGTGTTGCGTTCAAATTGTTCCTGCAACAGTTCAAAGGCGGGAGGCCCCAGCCCCAGCAAAGCTTCCAACTGCCACTGGTTGCCATGCGTTGACAAACCATCGATTTGGACAAGCATGTCGTATTGAGAGCCAGGGCGATTAGTAACATTACCGTCATAAACATTGGCCACGATTTCTGCTTGAGAAACGTCCATCTGCTGAGCGGACAGCACCATCTGAATGCAGGCTGCCCAACACCAGTTGCTCGCTTCCTGTTCAGCCGCATAAAAGTTCATGACATGACTTGGCAGTCCAATCACCTGAATCCCCGAATCCGTTGAGGAAGTCGACTCTGATTTTCCACAGGACAGCCCTGCAAACAGCAGGAAGCTGCCAACGGTCATGAATACGACAATTCGAAATCGCATCAATATTGCACCATTTCATGAGGGATATCTGGAAGATCTTGAGTTGTGTGGACTCAACCGTATTGGTCCACCAGACGTTCAATCTCAGCCTGTTCGAACTCCGACTCTCTCAGAGACTGCTCCAGTCGTTCCCTGCGTTGCGGGTCCAGTGCAGGATCCTGCAACTGGCGGGTGTAGGAGTTCAACTCGGCCTGATTATCCTGCCATCTTCGGTAAAGAATCGGATAAGCCTGGGGTGGGATTTTTGATTGCAGCGATACCAGTCGTTCCCCAAGCGTTTTAGAACGAGACAAGAGATTTGTCCCCCGGGCTGCCACCTGAGCAAGGACTTCTTCATTGTGAGAAAGCTGTCGAGCCACTCCCTGGGTAACAGCAGGAGCGGTTTTGACTTTGGAACTGCCATTTCGTAAATACTGGGCGGCTTGTTTGACATGCTTGACCGCACCTGGACGACATCCTGGTAGTCCCACCACAAGTCCGATCATGAGAACACAGCAGAGACGTTGAAGCATGCCCTGACCCCTTAGTGATTTGATTCGATCAAACTCAACAGCGATCGAATCTGTGAACAATAACGGCGAATACTATACGTTACACGTAACTCATAGTATGTAGATGTCTAGTATGCGCTGTCGCGAAACTGATTGCAAGTATCTCAACTTGCAAAAGGCGACACGGCGTGGCAGAGGAAGACATTCGAATCCGATTTGGAAACCGATTGCGTGCGGTTCGCAATCAGGCTGGCATCTCTCAGGAAAAACTGGGAGAACTAGCCGGTCTACACCGCACATTTATCTCCATGGTCGAACGAGGAGAAAGAAACGTCACGATTGCCACCGTTGAAAAACTGGCCCATGCTTTAGAATGTGGCCTATATCATCTGATGCCAGATGCTGTGGATCAAACCTGAATATTGAGCACACAATTGCAATGTTGAAACCGTTGAATTTTCTTTAGATAGTGACTTTAATGAGCTGATAAGTATTTATGTAGAATGAAATCAAACTCACTCTCGATAGCGAAATCCGATGAGAAGAAGGAAGCCAGGGCCAGCGGGTAGTAATCGACCACGGTTATAAGCCGTGGCTTTGGCCTGCCCCGTAAAACGGGGCGATGGTTCCGGGCCTATTTGAATTCAATATCACTTTTCAATGACTGATTAGCAATACCAACGATATTTTACTCACTCCGCAACGACCTTTTCTAATCAGACATTTGGAAGTTGATGATCAATCGATAGTACAGTCAACATCAACTTAACCATCTACTTTTCGAAAATAATCTTGCTGGACCGCCAAAGAATTTCAGGGACGCACGGTCATAGACATTGGGGTTAGTACGTACTGAAATTCGAGACCGATTTCCTGAACACAGCAGACGATTGAGTGATCAGCCAAGTTCCAATTGTTAAACTCTCTGATCACTGGGTACTCAGACAGAAAATATCAGACCTTTGTGACAAACAGCAAGGCTGCCATTTATCGAAACGCCAGCCATTGTCGGAATTGCTTTGTCATATCCAGTGGCTTTTCCAGAACGGTACGGTATTGTGAATTTCGTAGGGATTTTTTCGTTTGATACCATAATCCACGTGACCTGGATACCAGCCCGTTCCGATTCACCATTCCTTCTGCAATGGTTGCATCGTTTGATTTAAGATCCTGCTTGTATCTCTCGGAACCTGGGCCAAAATCGACTCGCGTGATTCCTTTCTCGCAACCAGCCTCGAACAGTTTGAGCATGTGAGAGATACCGGGAGAGTATTTCTGGAATTCCATATCGTATGCAGGAAACCAGAGATGCAAGTTTGTCGGAGACATCAATCCAAGATGAACCGCAACAAGCTGATCGCCTGCATACATGGCACTGAGCGGAGCAGAAAACTTCTCAAAGTGAGATTCAGCAAATGTTCTCAATAAATCCTGAACCCACTGGTGTTGAAAGATCTCGAGCACTTTTGTTCTACGGTGCTGAGCCCATTTCCATTCGATCAGTTTTTGCAGCACATGGGGATCTGAACTGTGCCACTCAAATCGAATTTCTCCCTGCTCGCGTTCCAGCTTGCGAAGTTTTCTTTCTGACTGGGACAGGAAAGATCCCTTAGCTCGCTGTTCAATGCGATACTGTTCGTAACCTTGGGAGAGGTTGACATAGGGACTTAATTTCGTTCCCCATTGATAGCGGGAAAATGTCGTCTGGCTTTCAGGAAGATGATCGAAATGCCAGGATTGAATCCCGCAGGCTTTAAACATCTCAATCGGATTCCACTCGATTTGGGGATCGATGATGGCTCCGTGAGATTCGGAGAGTCGTCCAACTGGTGAATTTGCAACGTGGTTGTGCCGCTGATACGGAAAGAATCCAACTGGGATGCCATCCTTATCAATGACTGCGATCTCGACATCATCGCGTACCAATGCAACGATTTGAGTGAATTCTGGACGCAGGAAAGGTGTGTTTAATTCAGGATGTTCATCCAGAATGTCGCTCCAGCGTTCCCAGTAGCCATGGGGAAATTCCTGAATTGGATAATTGAAATATGTAATCATGAGGCCCCCATTGCGGATTTATTTTGCCACTGGCGTATCAGTTTTTTCGGTTTCTGCAAAGCCGATTTAAAACGTGATTGTTTCACCCATTGTTTTGCGTGAAGTAAAGAACGACGGATAAACCTTCTCGTCGAACTGCGGTCATAACACGCCTCTGCTACTGAAACCGCACCACTTGCGAGACTGTCTTTATAGGAGTCGTTTCCTTTGCCCAGATCGAGTCGCGAAATCCCCAACTCGGCACATTGTTCTGCCATTCGGAGCAGGAGAATCAAGCCGGGTGAGTATTTATGAAATTCGTAATCATAAGTTGGGAACCAATAATGCAGGCACTTTTCCGTGAACATTCCGAAATGAACCGCCACAATACGATCATGGATTCGCAGTGTCGAGAGTGCCCCATTCATTCCTGAATGTTTGGTTTGATGGAGATGCTTCAGAAAATTCTTCACCCACTCAAACTCCAGAATATCTGCTGTGTTTGTGGCTTGCCTTTGGGCGGACTTCCATTCAAATAGTGAATGGATCGCCTGTTCGTCCATGTCCTGCCACTGGAATGTGATCGGTCCAACTTCACGTTCTAATTTGCGTTCTTTGCGAAGCACCTGGGACAGCGATCGATTGCCTGATTCTCGACGTGCGGTCAAATACTCCTGATAGCCGTGACTCAGATCCATATAGGGGGAATTGCTTTGACTGAGAATAGATTCTGTTGGAATTTCTGCATGGACAAGATGATCAAAATGAATCTGTGAAAGATTCAATCGCTTGAGCAATCCCGGTTGATCGAATTGAATCGGTTCTTGTGAAACACAACCCTGAAAATCTGCGAGTTTAATGCCCAGGGGTCTTCCCACTTTTCCGTCATGTCTTTCAAAAGGTAAAAAACCAGTGGGCTGACTATCTGCTGTGAAGACTGCCACCTCGACCTGGCGACGAAATTTCGCAATGGATTGAGTGTACGCAGGGTGGAAGAATGGTGAAGAGAATTGTGGTTGATGCGTGAGTGATCGCCACAGGGAGAGTTCCTGCTCTGATAAATTGTCGGGATGTTTTAGTTGGACTTCCATCAAATTCCCTCACGCTGAAACTTAGGCGAATCGGATACGGGCATTTTTATCATCGAGGGATTGAGCGATTTAATTCTCAGACTCGCTTCGGCTATTCCGACCATCAACCAGAAGTAACGAATGTAGGCAAAGTGCAGAAACAATCCAGTAATGCCATAAACCAGCAACATGTAGAATACTGCCAATTTCAGACCAGAGAGTTCGCCGACGTCTTCTTCTGTTTGACGATACAACGCGACTCCGAGTGTTACGAAAAGCCCCAGAAGCCCTGTCAACCCGAGTAGACCATTCTCGGCAGCGACATCCAGTGGTAAACAATGGGCCTGTCGTTCTGGATCAAGAGCACGGATGCCGATTCGTTCTCCATATTCCCGCGAATAGTATTTGAACTGACCAGGACCAACTCCAATCAGAGGATGATCCCGAAACACGAGTAAAGCTGCTCCCATTTCCGTGGCTCGTCCCTTGAGAGCGCCATCCGCTTCGGAATGTTTTCCTGACATCAATAAAGATTTCAGATCCAACAGACTCGAAAGACGTGTGCGATACTGGGGTGTTGCCATTAATCCCGCAAACAGAAGGGCACCAACCACTGCAACTTTGAAGCGATTGACATGTCTGAAAATTGCGGCCAGCACAATGATGAATCCGGCACAGAGAATAGTGCTCCGTGAAAATGCCAGAAAAACACCCGCGATTGCACAGAGGAGAGCTATTGCTGCTAACCATTTTAACAGACCTCGTTCATCCCGAATACGAAATAGCGCGAGCGGAACCAGCATAAGCATGATCTGGGCATATCGGTTTTTTTCGCCAATTGGACCGGAAAGTCTCAATTGCTCGTCTTCATCATCGTCTGTCGTGAAGCCAGGTTCATCACCGGTTTGAGCCAGTCCACCGTAGTTGTTTTCAAACGTCCCACTCAATTGCTGGAACAGTGGAATCCCCCCCGAGATTAATCCCGCAGCCAGTAACGACCATGTAACATTTCTTAACGTTGATTTATCACGAATGACATTGACGACGAGAAGATAGAGCAGCAAGCCTTCCAGTAGGAAGGAATTGAATTCAACCCACGCCAATTGAGACTGCTTAGCAAATAATGCCCCCAGAAATTGAGAGAGCGTGAGGAGGGCGATCCATATAAACGAGCGTCCGAGTATAATCGGCTGACGACGCAGTACGATAAAATACAACAGCGGAATAATCAGTAACCCCACAACGGCATGGGCAGCTATTCCTGGAACACCATGGAATCTCACTGCGACTGCTGCGAGGTTGGAATACACACAAAAGAAGACCAGATAGGTTGCGACGTTCACGGACCGCCAGATTAAAGCGGCAGTAATGGCCGCAAGAAATAATCCAGCCGCCAATATCGGGGAGATTAAGAGCAACCCACCCATTCCAATGAAGACAATCACGACTAAGCCGACGATGAAGCCGGTTTTCGTGTCGAATGGAGTTGTCTGTTGGAATGTACTCATTGGAAATTCTGAATCGAGTTGAAAAATGAAGTCTCAATGTGGCATGAAAATTAACTCGTGGGAGTGGTCAATCCGCCGCGATGTGGGTTCCAGAGTGTGACCTGATGGCCGCGTAATAAATTCATTATTGCCATTAATACGGCGACATTGATCATGCAGAAATAGAATGGAATCGACATCAACTTAGGAGGCTTTCTCCCGGTCATCGAAGCGACGCAACCGGCTACAGCCAGACCAATAAATAAAATTTCCAATATCGTCGCCGCTTGATATATCCACCCTAGATTCCACAGAAGTGGAGTAATTATGCCGAGCGCCAGGATTGGAAGTACAACCAGCCTGCGTAGTAATTTGTGCGAGAACAGTTGGAATGAATAAAATCCATACTTGAAGGGATTTAGTAACGTTCTCATGCACCAGACAGCTCGCAGTCCGCGAGTTGTGACTCTGGTTTTTCGCCCTAATTCCGCTTTGGCCGCCCCAGCTGCTGGTTCTCTGCAGATGGCTTGAGGGTTGAAAATCAGGCGATATCCCTGAGCGATGACGCGAGTAGAAGTGACAAAATCATCTGTCACGCCTTCAGGAACTGGTTGAAACAGGAACCGTCGAATCGCATAGATGGCACCTGTTGCTGAAATCGCGTGCCCGGAACGAGATTGCCAGATTTTCATCCAACGATCAAAGTTCCAGTAACTTTGTTCGCCGGAAGCCGCGGCTCCGTCGTCATAATTCTTACTGTAAACCTGATTGCCTGCGACGCCACCAATCGACAAATCTGCAAAAGGCTTGACCAACTCTCGAATGGAGTCAGCAGCGTACATACTGTTTGCATCGGAAAAGACTAGAATGTCTCCGTTGGCCTGGTGGACGGCTGCATTCAAAGAGCGTGCCTTACCTGCCCGTGGAAGTTTCAGCAGTTTGATTTGATTATTCTGATAACCCGCGACAATTTCATTCGTTCGGTCAGTCGAACCATCCGAGGCCACCAGCACCTGAAGTTTCTCGGCTGGATAATCCAACTCAAGAACGTTCTTCATCTTCTCTTCAATACCTGCCTCTTCATTATAACAGCAGATAATCAGGCTCACCGCAGGGGTGATCTCTTCGCATTGAAATGTTTTCCGTACGACGAGACTTCGTAGGAATGTCAGTAGAGGAAATCCCAGGTAGGCATAACCAATTACGAATAAGCAGACGAGAAAGGTCATTTCCAGAGGTGTCATACAGGCATCTCCTGAGATTGATATCGAGAGGGTTGATGTGTGTCTTCTTCGGTTGATTGTTCGATGAACTCATTTGCCAATTTATGGTCTGGAAGAATGACATGCAGAAGTTTCCCGGAGTTGATGGCGACATCAAATTCTTCACGAACAAATTGATACCCCTGCGCTGTCAAGCGATTACGAAGGGTATGATCGGAAGCCAGTGTCAGGATGGCTTCGGCGAGTCCTGTTGTATCGTGAGGTGGAACCAGTAGACCGGTTTGATTGTGCTTAACCAGTTCTGGTATTCCTGAAAGATCACTGGCGATGGCAGGAATATGAGAGGCCATCCCTTCCATTAGCACGACAGGAATTCCTTCACGGCGTCCATCTGCAGTGGGAACACTCGGAGCAATAATCACATCGATCTGTTTTAGCAGCTGTTGAATTTCATGAGACGTCTTTCGTCCATGGAAAACAACATGATTCTGCAAACCCAACTGCCGCACAAATTCTTCGAGGGATTTTCGATCCGGCCCATCTCCGATTAAATGGCAGGTGAATTCGAAGGCATCGTTATGCAGACGCTTACAGGC
>DOCI01000158.1:20394-28098 GCA_003503535.1 Planctomycetaceae bacterium | reverse complement strand
TGGAATTGACCTTTCACCTCATGCAGCGTTCCGATACAGATCATTTGAAAGGGGCCGAGGCCCTGCTCGTAATCTGTCGGTTCCAATTGAGGGGAAAAAATATCAGGATCTATGCCGCAGTGAATCACATGGATTCGTTCGGCAAATCGCTCGCCGCAATGATTGATAATCAGTGTTCTGTTGTAATCGGAAATCGTAATCGTTGCCGTAGCGGCTTCGACTTTTTTCTGAAGCATGCTTTGATCCCGATGGAGATCTGAACCATGAGCGGTAAAACTGAATGGGATTCCGCTCAGTCGATGAATAACCCAGGCGACCATCGCAGGATGAGACGCAAAGTGGGCGTGCAGATGAACGATCTTCTCGCGTTGCATGCGTTCTGCGAGGTAGATCGATTTCGGAAAGAACAGAATCGCTCCCATCAGAAATCTTCTACTCTTCCTGTTTTCTTTGATCAGGACAAAAAACGTGCTGAATAATAGAAATGGCTTTGTGCAGAATGCTTTGAGGCAACTGAATAAAATCGAAATGTTCAACCAGGGAGTGAAGATGGCTCGTTCGACATATTTTTTTGCTTCCGGATGTACAAATTTTGTTTTCTCGCGTTGGAGCGGATAAACCGAAACATCAATTCCCAGCTTCTCCATTTCAATCATTTCGCGGAGCACGAATGTTTCCGTTAACTTTGGAAAGCGAGACATCATATAAGCAACTCGGTACGAACCTTGATGAGGCTCGGGTTTCTTTTCCGTATCGATTCCTAATAAGCGATTCAAAATCCTGACTTTCTTCAATTCCGGGAAGTTACGATCGAACTGGAGATGCTTACGATTGACGCAGAGGACGAACCAGGAGCTGAGCATTACGACCATCGTTCCTGTCACCCAACCCAGATTAAACAGGTAAGATAGACACAAAACACACAATGCGACACAGGTCGTGATGAACTTGGGTACGAATGAAACAAACCCATTCATCTCGTGAACATGACGCCTGACCGCTAACGCTTTCAACGAGCATTGAAAACAGACTCCCACCGCAGCTGCACCAGCTGCGCCGACTGCTCCCCAATGCGAAATCATAAAGCAGGCCAGGATCAAAGTGACTGCAGCTGTTGTCAGTTCGATCTTGAGAATAGCGTTCATGTGCCCGAGGACTCTGAGCAACAGGCCATTAAATCCATATGAGGCTTGAACAAAGTAGGCAGCGGAAAGAATCACGATGAGGAGAGGAACATCGAGATACGCATTTCCGTACAGCAACTGAATTCCAGGTCGGGAGAGAGCCACACTTGCCGCAAAAACAGGAAAGCTCAACGTCATAATCCATAAGCTGGTACTGCGGTGCATTTCCAGCAGCTTCTTTGTTTCACCGGCTGAAAACAGTCGGGAGGCCAGAGGGACAAACATTACCATGAAGTTCAGGATCACCAGTTCATTGACACGAACCAGCGAGAGCGATGCCCGATACGAAGCCGCTGAATCGGCCGTGGCCAGCCATCCCAGCAGGACAACAAGAATGACACCCCGCATTTGAAATGCGACATCGGAAATCAAAGTTGGAAAGCCATAACGAATGAGCTCCCGAACCGGGAATTTCAGTTCGCGTTTGACGCGATTTGATAACAAACCTTCCTCGGCTACCATTTTTCCAACCAACCACAAATCGATCAGTAAAATGACTCCACCAGAGATGACCATCGCCCATGCAATTTCAATAGGGCCAGCTTGCCAGAGGCAAACGACACTCACCAGAATTAATTTCAGCAGCGGCCCCACGAAATGCTTTCTGAAGAAAACTGCGCGGGCACCTTTAAGAATTGTCAGCAGTGAAAGTGAAACACTGGCAATGCCGTTGCCGGGAGTTAGAAATACCACAAGTAACATTAATGGCCAGGTTGTTGCATCCAGCGGAATGGAGTCTGGGAAGAAAAGAGCAAGAATCCATACCAGAGCAATGAGGACAATGCCCAGTGAAATCGGTGCACAGAGCGCCAGAATCAAAGATCCTGCAAATCGACCTTGATCGTTTTGCTCGTGATAGATGGCTCCGTATCGCGAAAACGTTTTATCCATACAGAGAACAGCTGCGATCGATAGCAGCTCGACGATTGAAATGACGTATGCCAATTCACCATAAGATGTTTTTGAGAGCGCGCGAATGATGACAACCTGCGTCAACAGATTGAGCAGCAACGAGCAGCCACGTCCAGCCAGAAGAACCGTTGAACCGCGAATTTGTTTACGCGACGAAGAGTCCGTATTGCAAGTTGAGGAATCGTCAGACGATATCTGAGGATTATTCATCCCTGTTCCTCTCCGGCAAACGTTTTCTGGCGAGTCGACTGCTCTGCAGGATTCTTCATATCCTGAATTTCGCGACGCAAAGCATGGATCTGACCTAGAAGATCTGCCTGAACGGAATCATCCGCTTGAGCTCGATTGTCAATGGATGTCTTGGGAGAATTTTGAGAGTAAGCCGCCAGACAAAGTAAACACGCAACTCCCGCCATGATTCCCATCACAATGCTGATAACAAGTACAGGGACAGGCTTCGGCCAGATTGATTCCCGAGGAACGACAAATTCATCCAGCAAGCTGACGACGATCGATCCGTCCCCATTGGCCAACGATTGATTGGCCAGCTTCATCGACTGCAGCGTTTCAGCAATGGAGGCATGCAGTTCACTTACCTGAGCAAGTTTCGCCTGAATCTGCACTTCGTCTCCCTGAATAGTGTGAGCAGTTTTTAAACGTTGATTTTCCGCACGGATCAATTCTCGCAGGGATTCTTCTTCTTTCTGGAATCGATTCAGTGAAGCCTGTAATTCAACTTGCAGAACAGCCGATTCGCTCGTATGTGCAGACTCCAGCATGCGTACGCGTTCTTCAATCGATAAACGTTGAGGATGCGAGGGCCCATAAATTTGAGACGCTTCTGCGAGGTCGGTTCGACCCGCATTGAGATTTCGTTCGACTTCTTTAAGAACGATGGAATCCGTCGAGTGAACCTGTGATCTGCCGGAATCACGGGATTCCTGCAATAGATCCAATTGCACGGTGAGGGATGCAATTTCCGATTGGATTTCGATTAACCGTCGAGTTAAAACTTCCATTATGGAATTGGATTGAGTATCCACTTCTGGACTCTCGGAGTAGGTGTTCGTACTGATCATCTTCAAATCTTGCTGGAGTTGTGCGATGTCCTGTTCGAGTTCGGCTTTGCGTTGCTCCAGCAAGACGACCGAACGAGACGCCGACGATTTTTCCAGTTCACGCAAATGATTTTGATAACAGTTAATGATCGATTCGAGCCGCGCAGTGGCCTGTTGAGGATCGGAGTGCTGATAGGTCAATTTGATGATGTCGGTTTTGGCAAGCGGATTGACTCGAAGGGCCTCTGCAATCGCGCCGACTTGTTCGCTTTGAGACTTCGGCTTGGCCGGATCTGTAGGTTCAGGCAGTTCTTCGAGAGAGCGTGTCAATGTTGCAGGACTACGAATCACTTCGGATTGAGTGGCCAGAAATTCTTTGTCATAAGTTTTGGCGAGATTGGTGCTTTCCAGACCCAATCCTAAATTCTGAACGACAATTCTTACCTGAGCTTCATAAATTGGCTTTGTCACAGCCAGATAAGCAACGGCCAGGCTGACTGCAAACAATGTTGACAGGCCTACCAGATACCAATATTTGCGGAACAGTTTCCAGTCGAGAAATTCACTCAATGATGAATTTGGTGACGATTTGTCAGCCATGATCTAGCCTGCAGATTATAAGGGATTTGTCGTAAGATTCGATTGTGCGGTTTTGTGTCGTCTGGGAATCAATCAGGTCGAATGAAAACAACATGCCTGTTCAGAAAGTAACGGTTGTTCTGAATGAATGGCCTTCTGTTCCCAACTTCACCAACGGCATATCGTTTGCACTTAAATGTGTTTGCTCTTTGAATCGCAGTATCGCACGTTTATTTCGTACGGATTCACAAAAAGTGTATGTCACAAAATCTACTGAGGATGATGAGTTCCTCTGCCATCTCTCCAAAGGTCGTCAACTGATGTCAGTCAATATGAAACCAGTCGATTACCCTCGCGTAACCAAAAATATGCAGTCTCTGAAATCACCGGGAAAGGCTTTGCGGAATCCTGTTTACGAAATTACGAAACGGATTTTTGATGTCTCAATCTGTCTTTTACTGCTCCCATTTGTTCTGCCCGTCATTATGATTTCTGGGTTGGCCATTTTTATCGAAGACCCAGGGCAGATTTTCTTTTTTCAACAGCGCACGGGCCAATTCGGTCGCCGATTCAAGATGTTCAAACTGAGAACCATGTCGAAGAATGCTGAGGAGATGAAAAAGTCTTTGATGCACCTAAACGAATTGACCTGGCCCGATTTCAAAATGAGCAACGATCCCAGAGTTCTACGTGTGGGCAGATTTCTGCGAAAAACGAGCCTGGATGAGCTGCCTCAGATCTTCAATGTTCTCCGTGGAGACATGAGCCTGGTCGGGCCGCGGCCAACTTCATTTGCTGCCACGACTTACACGCTCTGGCATACTGAACGACTGGAAGTGAAGCCGGGCATCACCGGACTTTGGCAGGTGAGTGGGAGAAGTGATGTCGATTTTGATGATCGCCTCAGACTCGATATCGAGTACATCAGAAAACGTAACCTATACTTTGATCTCCAACTGATTTTTCGCACCGTTGCAGCCGTCTTTCGGTCAAAAGGTGCATACTAAGGTCACATTAACCGGTCTTGATGTTTTCAGGTGAATCGAATGCAGGCACATCGCTTCTGGATTATCAGCACAATTTGCTGGCTGTTTGTCCTGTTCAATATCGAACGACTCTTTCCTACCATCAATATTGCTTCGTTCGTCTATGGGTTGGCAACTCTGAGCGGAGTTTGCATGTTAATTTCGAAGTTTGCCAGAAACTCGGCGTTCGGACTCGTCAGTGCGAGTTTTATTCTGGCGTTGGTCATTGTGAAAAGTATTCTCGGATACGAGATACATCTGGAATCCTTATACCTGACATTGGCGGAAGTCGCAGCAGTCGTGCTCACAATGTTTCTGTGTCGTCAAATTGGACAGGGAATTGATGAATTCGCACTTTCCACGGATCAACTCCTGATGACCTACAGTTCTAATTCGGTTCCAGGGATCAAAGAAGCAGAGCCGAAGTTGCTTGAGGAAATTCGCCGGGCGCGAAGACATGAGCGTCCCCTCACTTTTCTGGCCCTTTCAGCAGCCTCGCCTTCGCAACAGCCTTTGGAAAAGATGCTGCGTCAGCTAATTCAGAATATCGAAGAGGAATATGTCACTTCGTGTCTGAGCCAGTTTCTGAGCACAGAAACGAAGTCGCACGATTTAATCGTCCGTATGGATAATAAATTCCTGCTGCTCCTTCCCGAGACGAATCGTTCTGAAGCCGGGCAACTCTCTGACCGACTCAAAGCAGCCTCGAAGTCGAAACTGGGGATTGAACTGACTGCGCAAGAGTATGCGTTCGGGGTCGACGAACTCACTCTCAATGGTGTGCTGAATCGTGTTTCCAGCTTTGGGGGCAATGGACGTAAGCAGTCTGTGAATGAGAAGTACAATATGGAAACCGCGACCAACAATTCCCGACCTGTTGATGAGGAAACGCTCGTTGAACAAAACTGCTAAAACGAGATCAAGTCCAGCTTAAAATTATTGATGATGCCAGGTGAGGCGGAAGAACATGACGCTTAAACGTATTGCGGGGATCGCTTCACAAACAAAGATATGTGGACATGTACTCAGCCAGCTCGAAAAACTGAATTTTCGATCAACCTCCTTACGAGTGTTGGCCTTTCATCGAATTGGAAATCCTTCCACCAGTTCCGATTACTATCCTGGCTTGATCAGTACGACGCCAGATATTTTTTGTGAACAACTCGATTATCTAGCCAGTCATAAGAATGTGGTTTCGATGGATCAGGCGATCGAGTCGATAAATGGAAAAGTCAAACTACCCGAACGAGCGGTATTACTGACATTCGATGATGCAACGCTGGACTTTGCTGAATTCGCCTGGCCAGAATTGCAGAAAAGAAAGTTGCCTGCAACGGTTTTTGTCCCGACATCTTATCCAGACAATTCCAGCATTCATTTCTGGTGGGATCGACTTTACCGGGCCATTTACAGAGCCCCCGAAGGAACGGTCATTTCTCTGGAAGCTGATCAACATGTGCTCGGAGCGTTCAACCAAAGGACGAGCGTATTCCGTTACCTGAAAGAGCACTTGAAAACCTTATCGCATGCAGAGTTTCAGCAGGCGATGGAATCGATAGTCTCAGCTTGTCATATTCCTGACCCGGATCACAATAATGTGTTGAGCTGGCGTAAACTTCTCGAACTTCACAAAGCCGGGGTAACTCTGGCACCTCATACTCAGTCCCACCCGATGCTTAATCGGATGGGAGCCGAAGAGGTCGCTGCTGAGGTCACCGGCTCGTGGCAGGATTTGAAGTCGTATCTACAATGCGATGTTCCCAAGGTGCTCGCCTATCCAGCAGGGGGTGTGACTGCGGAGACAGAGCAGGTTTTGATCAACTGTGGTTATGAACTTGCCTTTACGACACGACGTGGCGTTAACTCCTTGCCAGTCATGAATTGCTTGCGACTCAACCGTATCAATGTTGGACAGCGAACCACGTTGGGGCTGCTGCGGATGCAATTGTTGTAAAAGTCGTATCGTAGAATGATTCGCTCAGAATTCGCTCAGCCTCAAACGATTCAGTACATTCGAGCTGATTGGGTATGAATTTCGATGATTCGATTGTAACGATTATTCCAGTTTTAGTGATTATCCGAGCCTGTTTCAGCCGATCTTCATACAGGGACGTGCTTTGGGAGAGCGCTAATCTGATGGTATGGAATTTGTTTGCTGGAATTTCTCAAGTGAATTGTGAACCGATCGCAATTGACTGATCAAGTTGATTTCATGCCGTACTCTTGAAGACTGCCCCGCCAAGAACCAGATAAACGTGAAAATCGTATTGTGTCTGCCTGGTTTTGTAATTGTTTCAATCCAAACTTTATGGGCTGGTCGATGAACAATGTTGTAAAATCTGATGCTGTGATATGCATCAATCGAACAACAATATCGCTGGTCATGTTGACAGTGCTTTTGAATACGGGTTGTTATGCTCCTTTAAGATCGCCCGGCATTCCAGCGGCTACACTTTCTGATGAATATCGAATGCCCATTCGAACGGCAGGTGAGCCACTCAACTTTTCTTCTCTCTCTGCTGCTCCGCCACAAGTTTATTTGCTTGGCAATGGAGACATCATTGAGATCACGATTCCCGACCTGATCCATCAAGGCGAGGCGCGTCCCTTCCAGGTTCAATTACTGGAAACTGGTGAAGTTCTTTTGCCTCACGTTGGCCCGGTGATGATTGGTGGCCTTTCGCTCATTCAGGCTCAGATGAGAATTAATCACGCACTGGGGCAGGGATATCTGCAAAAACCAGGAGCGTCGATCAGCCTTGTCAAAAAAGGAGTGATCAATGTTGTTGTGCTAGGGGCAGTCGAACGACCGGGTGTCTATGAACTTCCTCGCTACGAGAACGATATCGCGCATGCCCTAGCGGCAGCAGGAGGACTCTCTGAAGATGCAGGCGAAGTGATCGAGGTCCATCGTCAATATGAACATCAATGGCTGGGATCGCCTGA
>DOCI01000158.1:15647-20244 GCA_003503535.1 Planctomycetaceae bacterium | reverse complement strand
AAGGCTGGGATCGCCTGAAACGATGAATTCTCAGCAACCACCTCAGTATCAGTCCCATCCTATGCCAGCTCCGCAGATGCCAGTTCCGCAGCATCAATTCCAGAAGATGTCGTCAGCGAGTTCTGCTCCGATACAGCAATCCAGTTATCAGCAGCCAAACACAGAAAATACACTACGCTCAAATCCATCCAATCAGATGCCGAATATCAATCCGCCAAACGGCAGTTACCGTCGTCCGTCTGCAGTGTCTCCACAAAGATTGAATCCGACGGGAACTTATCGTTCCGGAACGGGGCAACAGTCGTCAACACAAGAGCCAGTGATTCGTGGTCAGTCACCCGAGCAATGGTCACCGATGTCTGCTCCATTCATTCCAACTGACGGCATCTTGATGGCGAATCCACCAGCGAATACGATTGTTCGTATTCCGTTGAAAGGTTGTGCCACTCCCGTTTCACCTCAAGATATTATTCTGAATCCGGGAGACGTCGTAGTCGTCCCGAAAAAGACGGATCAGGTTTTCTACGTGGTTGGGCCACTCAGTGAATCGAACCGGCTGCGGTTTACAGTGAATGACCGCGATCGCGAAATTGGGAATGGCCTGCTGTTGCCGAGAGATCGTGAAGTCGATGTTGTGACAGCTGTCGCCATGGCTGGTTATATCGATCCCATCAACTCGCCTGTCACGGTGACTGTTCACAGGACTCAGCCTGATGGAATGCCACTCTTAATCAAAGTGAACCTGATCAAAGCCCGCTACAATCCACAGGAAACGGTGTTTGTTCAACCGGGTGACATCATTTACCTCAATCCCGATGCCTCCTGGTATAGCCGCAGGCTGTTTGATCGCCTGATCGATAACACCGTAGGAAGAGTTTTCGGTAACTGATATTGAGGATTACTCTGTTAATAACAGTGTTGATGGTCGAATCGGAATTATCGTGCATTGCTTTTTAAATAGCAGACTCAATACAAAGTCTCAGCTCAAAAGTTCCTTGCCGTAAATCAAGAACTACAATTATCTTAGTAAGTTCCGATTGATGAATCTGTGAAAGTCTGGTAATGACCGCTCTAATTCCGAAATTGTCTGAGGATATTGACTCCTCAGCAATTCTGAATCGGGCAACTAACAAACCAGGCTCCGCTATCGCAAAGCGGTCTGAAAAAATCCTCATTCTAGGAAATGATGCTCGAACCGTACTCCCAGTCGCTCGTTCGTTGGGGCGGCAAGGTTTAACGGTACACCTGAACTGGTTCAACAATAATCCTCTGCTGAAATGTTCTCGATTCATTTCCATTTGTCATACGGATGTCCTTGATGCTCAGCATCCTGCCGAAACTTTGGCAAGATTGCTCGCGTGCGTCGAACAGAATTCCATCGAGACAATCCTGCCCACTTCAGATGCGGCATGCATTTTTCTCCATCAATCCCGAACGAAGATTCCGCTTCACATCCACCTCGGCATGTCCGATTTTGCCGCATGTGATGTGGTTTTCAATAAAAACCTCACGGCTGAATTAGCCCGTGCATTGAGCATCGCGATCCCTGCTCAGGAGATTGTCAATAACCCGCAGGAATTGGATTTACTCGCAAATCAATTTTCAGGTCAAGTCGCATTAAAGCCTCTTTGTTCCAGCGACGGTAATAGCAGTAAGCAATTTGCCACACTTTATCCAGACTTGAAATCCTGCCAGAAGAACTGGCCTGAGAAACTGGCAGGACCTCTTCAACTGCAGGAATACTTCGAAGGAGAAGCTCAGGGTATTGTTTTTCTGGCATCTTCAGGAAATCTGATGGTGGCGATGCAACATCGTCGTTTGCACGAAACATCCGGGCATGGCAGCACTTACCGGGAATCTATCCCACTGAATCAGGAGTTGCTGAGTGCGACTAAGAAAATTCTGAAGGAATTAAATTATACCGGCGTCGGCATGTGTGAGTTTCGTGTTAATCCAGAGAAGGGCAAGTGGGTCTTACTGGAAATCAATGGCCGATTCTGGGGCTCTCTGCCGTTAGCAATTAATGCAGGGCTTGATTTTCCTTATTACTACTGGCAGCTGTTAGTCGGCGAAACCCCAGATGTTCCTGAGAGTTATCAGCATGGCGTTCGCTGCCGAAATCTCAGACAGGATCTCCGCTGGATGTGGCGTCAGGGCATCGGAAAGCAATCCGATCCCTATGGCACAAATGGCTGGAAAATGAATTCTATTTCCAGATATGAACTACTCTCTCATGCTTTCCGCCTGCTCACGTTACAGGATCATCTCGACTATTACTCTCGGGATGATCTGCGACCGTTTCTGCAGGAAATCAAAGCGGTTCTGAGTGCTCCTTACCGCAGGTTGAAAAAGAAGTTCTCAAATTGGTAGGCAGACTTCAACCTCAAACAGGTGAGATCATTTTCAATTGATTTCACGATTTGAACAGAACGTTGACAACTGAATGACTATGCGCAATTATCATACAGTTGGAATGAGATTGAAGTCGGAATGATTGGAACATGGGGGCACGACTGAGTAACGCGAAGGGCGTGGTCGTCCGCATAACCCACGTCCATCACTTCGTTCTGGGACGTGCCACCCAGAATATCACTGATCACTTAAGTGATTGACAGGGGATATCGAGCGAATCTCTCATTTCAAGAGTGTCCAAAAACGCGCAAGGTCATGTAGAGCGGCTTACACAGATGTTTGCAAACTCTCTAGCGGTTTCCAAAGCCGGTCAATTCCGCTTGCGTATTTGGAATAGCGTCGGGGGGTTAGACCCTGTTCGGCGACTATGTCTCTTAACCAGCGTGGTATCGATTGATTGAACTTGATTTCCATGATGGATTCCTCTTCGGGAATCAACGCAAAACCGGGTTCGTGTCCAACTTTCGAATAGGAATCGGGAGAATATGTGCAGGCCGCATGATCGAAAGTAATGCGAACGCGATCGTCCACTTTTCCCATCCAGGCTTCCCGAAGATAGGAAATCGTATTGGCGGCTTTGCATTTTAAGGAAGCCTGCATCCACTCCATGAGTGAGACCGTTGAATGAAATTTCAGGTCTTCTTCCAGAACATACTCCCGCAAATTCGCTAATTCGTCACTGTTTTGGAGAATCGCCAGTCCTCCTTCAGGAGTTAAGCGAACTCGTTCCTTGCAGACCGAATCTTTGATCCGATGCTTGATTTCCAGAAAGAAGACTTGATCCTGCATCTGGTCGGGTGACTTTAACTCATCATAGAATCGCAGGCGCAATTTTCGACGTAATGCAATGCCGTCAATTTTCTCCCAGTACAAATCGAATTTGGGGGAGTCGTAATAGACACTGCTGACGCGATAGCAGGCATTTTTTCCATGCGGGTCTTCAATGAGCCCCGGCTTGGCTGCTGTTAAAAATCGTTCTCGCTGCTCGTGGGTGACACGGAATTTGATTTCGTAACGACTGATCATTTCTGTTCCACTTTCTTCATCAACTCCACCCACTCTTCAGGCAGACTTTTCACCACATGAATTCGTTCTTCAGTAGACTGTGAATCTGCAGCGTTTGTTCCAAACAGATACAAGCGGCACTGCTTTTCGACATCCAGGTTCTTGTAAACCGAATCTCGAATCTGACAATCCCATAGAAGGCCCTGACCACCCCGAGGGTAGAGCCATTTCTTTCGGTAGGAATGGTAGGCCGTCTGATTGCCTGCGAACGTAGTCGACTTGAATAATGCCTGAGAATTGTCTTTCGATTCCACGCCGCGTACGCATCGTTCAATTTCGCAATCAAGTACGACAACTATCGTTCCTTCACCGACACTGATTCCCTTGTCGCCGCATCCGGAAAAGCGACAGTGGTCGACAGAGAGTTCACACCCCATCATGTCCAAACCATCGTTCCCTGAATTGATCCACTGGCAGTTGCTGACCCGTCCTTTGCACATATCAAGATCAAGACCATCCGATAGTGCTTTTTCAAATACACATTGATCGACTTGTATAAACGACTCTGCCAGATTCACACAGTCATCACCAATAAAATTCTCCCCAAACCAGCAATGCTGAATGACGACATGAGGGCAGTCGTAGACATTAAACATCCCTTTAAACAGAATCCCCTTGCATTCGGCAGTTGACCCACCATCGACAAAGAGATGTTTCAAGGTTGTGTTTCGAGTCTTTTGTCCGCTGATTCCGACACAGCCCCAGAGTTCTGAAGTAGCGGCACGAATACGAATCGGCTCCGAGGCAGTCCCCTCGGCTAATACGAGTCCTTTTGAAAATAAACTCACCCCAGGTCCCATTAGCAGTGTCGTGCCCGGATGGATCACTAGCTGCTGACCGGTTTCGATTATCAACGTTTGTGCAAGGGTGATTTCTCCCGGTCCCAGTTCGATAATTCCCTGTGTTTCAGTACGCAACCCAGACGGGGGCAGTGTACGACAAGCCTGACTTCCATTGGGTCTGTTCGCTTTCGGCTCAATCTGCTCTCCTGTGATCGAATTGTAAAAGTGTAGATTCTGAAGGGGAGCATCAATCCGGTAGGTCAAAGGTGTGGACTTAACGTAAGGCAGCGTTTTGGAGAAATGTTCTGGCTGAAACTCAAACTTGCTGAGTTCTTGAG
>DOCI01000158.1:3681-15631 GCA_003503535.1 Planctomycetaceae bacterium | reverse complement strand
AGACAGGCCAGGATAAAGCAGGTCTGTCACTCCGTCTTCCCAATCCTTAACACGACAAGGCCTTCCCTGATCGTTGAGAACTTTGACTGCAACAGAGCCGAAAACATGAACCAGGGTCTCGGAGTGATCCGCATTTGCGGGCTCAACAGAGAACTGGCAATCATTCAGATAATCTCCGATAAATGCTGGTTTTGCCTCGGCCCAATTTTGAATGATCTCTAACTCACTGGCCATCTCTCTAATGGCTACGGGAAAACGATCCGTTCCAATTGTTTTCTTGCTCAGATGAAAGTCCGCCTCCAGATCTCTTTCCATTAAGTCGTATTTATTTTGGACATACTCCTGCATTTCCTCTGTGGAGCCTGCCTGATGGATCAGTTCCCACAGAATCTGATTTCTACGATGCACCCAAAGTGGATTACAAGTTAAGTGTTCGAGTACTGGGTGATTGATAACATCGACAGGTGTGAATTCACGTCCCACAATCTCATAGCAGGTGGGATCCCACGGGACTGGTTCGAGTAATCCCTGGTTACTGCAGATATAGAACATTTGATTGTGTTTATGATCGGTATGCACACAACCAGAGAGAATCATCGCTGCAGAGTATTTTGCATAGCGTTCTGTATCGAGCAAACTCTGTAGCTGAAGTGCCGTTGATATACTGGGAGTTTTCCGGAGCGTCAGAAGAAACTTCTCGAACTGGGACTGATTCAGTGGCAACTCTTCGCCGTAAATATCCCAACTGGAAGGCGATGCCCATAAATCGAGGTGATCTTTTTCCAGGATGGCATCTCCTTTGAAAAAGGTGCCCGGCATCCGTCCTTCAGCCAACGCCAGTGATTCTCCCGGACGATAGGAACGCAAGTAGACTCCGTAATATTTTCGATTCACAAACAGGCGGACAGGCTCGTTGAGCGTCGAAACGAGTTGTAATTCACGAGCCAGATACTCCGGGATCTGGTGGCGAATTCCTAAGGCATCTTTGGGACGTGTCAATTCAACATAACGTTGCCCCAACGCGATATCATCCTTCTTAATCTTAACTCGTAACGAAGGTTTTTCCGGCCAGTGATGATAATGCATTGCTCCCCGGTAGGAGATTTTTGATTTCTGAAGCTTCTGGCTTTCATCGCGATAATAGGCAGAAAAATAAGGACTGTCCCCGCCAGGATCATGCCCCAGTTTGGGGTCACCAGTCACATTGGCTCGATGCATCTCCGAGAGCGTATTTCGCGGCACAAAAAGCTCAAGAGTCGCCAGCGGGCTGCTAGTTGCAGGGAACTCTCCATAAAGAAGATTGCTGGCAGATGAGATCGCAGTGTCCGCATACAGACGAACTCCTTCTTCAGGATGATGATGTAACATCCACTTGAAGTTTGTGCTGCGATTCAATGCGATAACAAAAGTCGCAGCCATAACGAGCAGGAAAACCGCCACAAAGATGAAAACCTTTCTGGGAACGATCCGAGTGCGCAGATTCCGATCCGTCAACCAGATTTGAGAATTTACGATTCGGATATTCATGGACGTGTGCTCTGCTGCTTGTCAAAACTGAAATGATTCAGGATTTCGAAATTGACTCATCGTATTATCGATGAGCCTTCCGGATAAATAACTGCAGCGTATGTAAAGAGCAAACAGAGTGGTTTATTCTTATTTAAGGCCCATGCGACTGCAGAAACCATTTCGGAATGGTTTAAATGTCTTCGCTATGCATTGCAAAGTTATAGCTGACTTTCAGATTCGCGTTCACTTTCGAGATTTCGTCAATGACCTGGACGGGTGAGAGATCGGGAGACGGGCGTACGGAATAGAGTACTTCGGTGAACATCCCCTGACGCACACTTTCCACAAGCACAATGCTGTAAGCTTCAAACAGCTTTTGCATAACAGCTTCCAGAGCCGTGTGAGGATCGAGTCCGGGAGGAAGCTGAACACGCAGCAACCGTTCCCGATTCTGCTGATTCGCCCCATAATTCATGAAGTGCAGCAGCAACATTGCAACAGAAATAAATCCAGTCGCGACCAGTGCGACACTATGAAATCTCGTTCCGTTGGCCATTGCAATGCCCATGGCAAAGAAGATGAAGCCAACATCGCGTGTTTCTTTAATCGCATTTCGGAACCGGATGATCGACAACGCCCCCACCAGCGAAAACGCTCTGGCGATGTTTGAACCAATTACAATCATGATTAATGTTGTCACCAGTGAGGTCAACACAAGTGACTGTACATAGGACTGCGAGTAGCCAATACCTTTATGCGTAAATCGATAAACCCAACCAATAATCAGACTGCACGCCAAAGAGGACGATAGCGCAAAGACCAGTTCCATCAGAGTTAACGTTTGAGTCTGTTCAGCTCCCGCTTTTAGAAACTCAAGGGAATCTTTAATCAGTTGATCCATGGAAAGTCTACTATAATTCTAAGATCTAAAAATTGGCCCGGAATCATGAGATCGATTGAACTCTTGATGTCTGTGCTAAAAGCGTTCCAATTCAAGCCTATGTCATATCTGAGAATTTGTACTGATTAATGTTCGCGAATTTTGAGACCTCACTTCGAATAAACTGAATGTGCCGATTATTTCGACACACGACATTAATATATGAGGATGGCGATAATCCCTCATGGACGACTCGCTGGATCATTTAAGATTCAGTCCTGATCTGCGTAAATTCTCGCCCCCAAGAGGCTGTCCAGCGAATGTGTTCTACAGTGCAAAATACGATTTAAGGACAATTCCGAAATGGCCAAGACTTTCCACCTACTGCTCGCATTGATCGCTTCTGCAACGGATCGGGAGTTAGCCAAATATGTGAGTATCTTAAGGCCGAAAACAAGATTTTATGGGCTCGAATCCTCGGGCAGATTCACACGACCGAGCGGTATGCGACATCTGAACCTCATATACTGAAGGGCTTGTATAGTTACAACGGTCCTGTAAACTGACGGGTTGATTAAACACTCGTCGATCGATTCACTCTCGTTATCAACTTAATGATTTGTGACTTAGATGAAGACGAATCCGGTAGACTGTGGAGATCCAGGATGAAGAATGCGTATCGTCGGGCTTGCTATGTCGTGTTTGTTCTTTCAATCTGTTTGAACAATTTAAGTCTGGTTCAGTCAGCTGAAAAACAACGGCATGTGGTTGTTGTCAGTATTGATGGATTCGCAGCCTATCTGGTCGACGATCCCAAAGTTCCATTGCCGACAATGCGTAAATTGGCGAGTGAGGGATGTCTCATCGAAGGTGGTATGACTGTTTCCGATCCTTCGGTCACCTGGCCTAATCACACGACACTTGTGACAGGGATGTCCCCCGGCCGGCATGGAGTCCTCGCCAATGGTGTTCTTGTTCGGGCAGGAATTGGCATCCCCGTAACAATCGACTCTCATCGTGACCAATCAGATCTCGTCAGAGTTCCCACGATTGTCGATGTGGCACACGCTGCAGGCTTGACCACTGCCGAAGTCAATTGGCCATGCACACGAGGTTCGAAGTCATTTGATGATCAGTTCCCCGATGTTCCGAATGCCTTGGACTACACCACGCCTCGCTTACGAAAAGAACTGATCGATCTGGGACTGCTTCGTGATGAGACCCACGCTTCCTTTAGAAAAGCCAGCATCGTCGGTTTGGACTATGTTTGGACCGAAGCCGCTTGTCATTTAATCCGAGAACGTAAACCGAATTTAATGCTCGTGCATCTCTTGAATAACGATGCGACGCACCACAGCCTCGGAGCTCGCACACAAGCAGGCTACACCGCCAACGCCTATGCGGACATGTGCCTGTCTCGCATCATCTCAGCGATTGATGATGCCGGCATTCGTGAACAAACAACTTTGATTGTGGTTGCCGATCATGGTTTTACGTCGACCCCCCAGGCGATCCTACCGAATGTCTTACTTCGGCAAGCGAATCTTTTAACTGTAGAAAGAGGGAAACTGACTCAAGCTCAAGTCCACGTCGTCCCCGAAGGAGGCATTGGTCTTGTATACTGCACCCATCCTTTGAATGCACCACAGCTTGCCGCTGATTTCAAAAAGATGTTCATTGGGCAAGAGGGAGTTGCCGATGTTTTATTGCCAGACCGTTATGAAGAAGTCAGCCTCCCACACCCTCGTACGTACAACCAGTCTCCCGATGCGATCCTGGTTGCGAAAGAAGGTTTTGCTGTTTCGGGATCGGTGACCGGAGAGACTTTTGTTGTTTCCAACAAAGAGGCTGGAACGTCAATTGGTTCTCACGGTTTTCTCGCGAAACTCCCCAGTATGAAAGCGATGTGCATCCTCTCCGGTGCGGGAATCAAGTCGGGATTGAAGCTGCCGACTATCAAAAACACTGTGATCGCCCCAACAGTGGCCAAATTACTTGAACTCGATTACCCATACGCAGACGGCAAACCACTCGCCGAGGCACTCAACATTTCTGAAACTAACTGAATCCACCAGTTGCGACAAACAGCAGGCCACTTGACCTCTGGAGAGAGTGTTCCATGGCATCAAATCCTTGATCGGCAATCCGTCCATTCACTCTGCATCGGCTTTATGGAAGTCGAAATTCTGTGGAGATGAAATCGGCTGACCATTAATCGATTTCAGCGTACTCATTTGACGGATGACTGGAACATTATATTCAACCGATCCACCGCAGTGGAGTTCTTCAATTGGCAAGTCAATCAATGGGGAGAGATCGATTCGATTGAACCTCTCTGAGTTGGATAGCGTCAGCTTTTTAAGCTTGAGGAATGCACGTAACGGCCACAGAGACAGACTTTCATTGAAATAGGGATTATACGTAACTTCAGTGACGGCTCCTTTGTTAACGACGTAATTGAACCCTTCTGGTTTGCCGAGTTTTTCTTCAACGGCACTGGCTCGTTCGTTGACGGGCAACTTTGCGAGCGATGCTATGAAAGCCGCTTCCGCCCGACGTTCGTCGTTAAACTCTTGCCAGAACTGATCAATAGAGATATTGAAATCAAGTGGATGTCTTTCCAAAGGCAGACTCTTAAGCAGTTGCAATTCTGGCTCAAAATAAGGTCGGACATGGACCCCCAAATGCGTCAGCGGCATTCCGGCCATAACGGAAATATCAGCGACAATACGAGGATATCTCCAGCCAGAGATAACTAAATGTTTCAAAGGCATTCCTTTAAGTAAAGAAATGTCTGTGATGGGAGTGCCATAGATTGATAGATAGGTTAAGTCCTTATCTGCCAATAAGCTCAGATCTGAAATTAGAGTTCGATGAATGTCCACTTTATGAAGTGGGGCATTGCGGAGCGGTGAAAGATCTGTGAGTGGAATATCATGAAAATCAAAACTGATCGATTCGAGCGGCATCCCATTCAACGGAGTCAGATCTGTTACTGGTCCATAAATTGATAAATTCTTAAGTGGCATTCCACGTAATGCTTGAAGATCCCGAACTCGCCCGACAAAAGATAATGTTTCCAGTGACAAACCTTTCAAAGGAGACAGGTCATAGCGATGGGTTGTTAATTGATCTCCTCCTGTCTTGCTGCCGAGGGTGAATGAATCGCATGGAAGTGCCCGCACTGGCGAGATATCTGTAATATTACTGATCCAATAGAAATCCAGGCACTGGAGATCACCTTCCTGCCAATAGCCGATGTGGTTTTCTCTATTGTGTGGGTTACCAAGCATGACGTGACCGGTAAACTCAGGGTTGAACTTTTTCAACTGGGACTCTAACCAGCCAGCAACAACTTCTGGGCTGAATTGATTCACCCTGGCTGACATCACATCGATTTCTCGCCGGGCTTTCTCACGATTTTCGAAATACTTCTCAGCAGGTTGATCGTTAATCCTCTTCAACCCTTGTATTGACCGCAATATGTTATCTGCATCCGGATTGTATACTGCCAGTTCGATTTTAAGTTCTGTGAGATTTGGCAAGTGTGTTAACGGTGTCAAATCTGAAACGGCAACCTCACTCAGATCAAGTGATCTCAGTGAAGGAAAGGCCTGCAGAGGCCACAGGAGAGACATTCGCCAGTCAGCGATTTTGACGAAAACGGGATTTTCATTTTCCAATTCAAATTCTGGAAGTCTGAGCCCTTTGGGATCATCGTAGATTGGTTCCGTAATCCCATTGATCTGTTTAAGCTTGGCGACGACTTCCTGACGTTGAAGGTCCGTTGGGAGCAGTCTAAGATTCTCCAGAAATTTCTGTTGTTCCCCAGTTAATGATTGAGGCTTAGTTTTGTTCTGAGCAATAGCTGGTTTGATGGGCGGTATATCGTTCTTAATGATCCGAAGTGTTTCATCGACAATGGTGACATGAATCACATTGCGACCATTGGCTTTTACATGAAATTCGTCTGTTTCTGTCGATAGGCCATCGTGTTCGACTTTTATTGCATGGGGACCAGCAGTGAGTCGTATGGGCGAATTTCCTTCATCGATAACGACAGTTTCTCCATCAATACTCAATGAAATCTCGGGGTCATCCAGTGTAATCTGAACCTCATGCTTTCCCAGCTTCAGGTAGACAACAGCTGCACAAATCAGGACAGCACTAAAGAGTCCCATAGCCGCCAATAATTGACGGGCATAGCCTGGAAATTCTGAGTCTTTTGTTTTCGATTCAGCGACTAAACTCACCGGCTGCGGTTCAAGCGCTGGCGATAGTAATACTGAGAGATCTTGTGATGTCGAAGACGGAATGACGGTCGCTTGCAGGGAAATGTCACGGGTATTTTCCTGATTGACGTCGTGCAGGTGATTCAGTCTCTCGACAACCGCCTGCAGGTTTGGTTGGCCAATTGATTGTTCGTCTGCCATTGCCAGCTGTAACTCATCAATGACTTCGGTCATCGATTGCTGTCTATCTTCTGGAGTTTTAGCCACCATCTTTCGGAAGACATTCTCTAAAGATAATGGAATATCAGACCGTTTCAATTTGAGTGCTGGGATATCCTGCTCGCGGTGAGCCATAATCCTTTGCATTAAAGTATCACCGGTAAACAGGCTTTCCCTTGTCAAGATTCTGTAAAGCGTGCAGCCGAGGCTATAAATGTCTGATCTATGATCGGCTAATCGAGCATCCATGACCTGTTCAGGAGCCATATAGTCAACAGACCCCATGAATTGTCCCGCATGGGTTAATTGCCCAGTTGCGAGTGTTGTATAGTCGTTAAGAAGAATTTGTGTGAATCGAGCCAGCCCGAGATCGAGAACTTTGATATTCCCGAATCGATCCAGAATCAAATTTGATGGTTTAATATCGCGGTGCGTCATCTTACAAAGGTGTGCGTGATGCAAACCGCGTGCAGCTTGAATGATACATTCAACGGCATCTGCCACATTGAGGGAATTATACAGATTGGCGACTTCGGCTAGATCCCATCCCTCGATGTATTCCATTACCAGATAATGGAGGTCATCCTGCACTCCTGCATCAAATGCAGTCACAATGTTTGGGTGCGATAGCGCGGCGATTGCCTGAGCTTCCAGGGAGAAACGACTGACCGCAGTTTCATCTTGCAATGCAGTGGCTGGAAGTATTTTGATGGCAACATCTCGCTGCATCCTCAGGTGGCGGGCCTTGAGCACAATCCCCATTCCGCCCTGACCGATCACCTTCTGTACGCGATAGCCAGGAATTTCCGGTAACGCGAATTCTTCCATCGAATATGGATTCGTAGAATGGTGATCATTGTCTAATGAGGCTGATTGTGCCACAAACAATTTTCTGGCAAACCGCTTGATTCGATCAGCTGTCCAACCATCATCTGCCTGAGCCGTTTGATTCAAACCACAATTGATTCCGGGAATGACACATTGCATAGCCGTTTGATTGTCTAATACGGCTTGGCAATGAATACATTCCTCAATGTGGCTGGCCAATTTTTGAGAGTCGTTCTCCGGCAGGTTTCCTGCAAGAAGTTGATCAAGTATCTCAAGGGGAGGGCAGACAACCATAGCATCGTCACTTTTGATTCCGAAGTTCACGGCTCGAAGTAATCGGTGTCATCCGAGAGGAATTCATTCGCCGTTTTCGTGGGTTACGATTGTCTTGAGAAGACGTGCAGGTTCAGTCCTCCCTCGACAATGATTTTTCTAACTTTTCAATTTCTTCTCGAATCTGCTTCTGAATCTGATTTCGAGCCGTGTAAACACTGACAACTTTCATGTTCAGTTCCGTAGCGACAACAGCCCCGGGAAGCCCTTCGCGTGCCGTCAAATGCCAGGCCATCCACCGATCTGTGGATACTCGGGTACGGACGCGTGACATCGCTTCTTCAGCCAGTTCCAGATCGAAGGTTTCGTTCAACCGCTGGCTCAAATCTTCCGTCGCTTCAACCTGAGCAAGTCTTAACAGTATTTCCGAACCTCCTTCTCCTCGTTTCTCGTTTTTCAGTCCTTTGCAGTAGTCTTTCACCGCGTTTTCGGTAATGACCCTCAACCAACCACGAAAACTTTGCGCCGGGTCATATTCGAAACTCTGAAGTTTCTCGGCTATTTTGACCAGTACATTCTGCGTCACTTCTTCTGCATCAGCCGCCTGGAGCCGACGATTCAAGCACCAGCCGTAAACCTTCGGTCCGTAACGCTCCACAAACATCGTCCATCCAGCTTCATCTCTGTTGGAGAGACGAAGCTGAGACAACAACGTTGCACTGGTTGCAGAATTCGATTCCGTCATTAGCTTTACGACATTCGTTGGGGAGACCTACGTGGAGAAATATTATTTTCATCAAAAATCTCCGTAATAGCAACGGTCGAGAGCACATAGACGTTATCCTGAATTTCGTCCAATCTACTTTTTTAGAAAATCTTATCGTAAGTTCACGAACGCGATCGATAAAGACTTGTGAAAGTGGAAGTCCAACTGTGCTAAATTCAAATCGTTTTACTCGTCATTTTTACTCAAGCATGAGCACGAATCTAATGAATCGCAAACGATCAGTTTGGTAACTCGGTGTTATAGATTGTCAAAGTCCGCGCGGGTCATCACCCACAAACTTAGGCACTCATTACCATAAGCCCCTATTTCCTGGGGAAGTCCAGGCAATGCTATTTAACTATTACCGTAGGCGGGTTATTTGCTTCGGGACTTGCCCCCAGATTGATGTTCCAGACACTTGCGTCAGGATTTGTCGCGTGTCCGATACCAATTTCTGTGAATTTCAGATTGAGGATTTTCGTCATTAAAGCAGGTTTGGCTTTCCAGGTTTCAATGACGATGTCAATGCCGGGCCCTCCGCCAAAATACACTTCCTCTACGGTTGCGGGGTAGTCGAGAGCCTTGACTCGATCGTTGGGGGTTTTACCATCAAGTTCATGGGACATTCGCTCAACCCGTGCCATATGCGACGCATGGGCTCGGGAAGCGTCAAACAGCTTGGAATTTGCTTTCAAGGCTGGAATATTGAACAAGGCACGGAGTTGGTTGAGAGCATCGAGCATCTGTTTTTCCTCCACCGAAATGACCAGAGTCGTATCAGGTGGAGTCGTACCAGGCGGAGACGGATTGGGCTTGCTGCTGACTGAAGTTTTATCGAATCGATAAGTTTTGCCTGCGTCCGCCTGGGTGATTCTCTTGTCACTCACCACCTGATCCAGATTGATATACACGGTCGAGCGATCACCAATGGCGTATTCAAATTTCCTGGATTTGCCCTGCTTGATACTCGTGATACTTTTCACTACCGTGCCTTTTGAATTGTACGTAAAAACGTTTAGCCGACTTCCAGTGTCATTGACATACTCGACATTGATTGCCCCAGAGGGTGTAGAAGGTTGTGTTGCTTCCACAACCAGCCGAGGCGGATTGTTACTCTCAGGACTATTGCCGAAAACAAAGCACCAGACATTTGTCGTGTCAGCACTTTGAGCATTTCCGATTCCAGCTTCCTTGTCTTTGGCTGATAGAAGACCGCTACGGTGCGGCGGAGAATTCATCCAGGATAGCACCGCTGCGGCGGGATCGACTTGGCCACCTGCAACGCATTCACCGACGAAATTCGGATACCCGACGGCTTTAGCCCGGTCGATAGGATTCTTGCCGTCCAATAGATGGTCGACTTTGTTTTGCTGGGCCATCTTTTCCGCGTGATTGCGAGCAATTGTGAAGAGTTTCGCATTCGGGAGATAAGGCTTCAGACGAGACGGATCATTGGGGCCCTTTCCGAGGCGGACATTTTCTTTCTCACGCTCCTGATTGACCAGATCGAGAACCTGCTTTTCAATGCTGGTCACTTTGAGCTCGCCTCCTTGAGCCAGCACGGGACTGGTTTCAACCACGGTCAGCAAGGCGGTACTCAGCATTAATAACGGCACGAAGAGGCCTGAAGAAGTGAATCGCATAATGTTATCTCCGGGAATTGATTGATTTGTGAACACAGAAAAGTTCACTTTTGTTATCAAAATGATGAGGCTACGTTATCATAGATTTCTGAAAAGTACGACAAAGGCAGCCTCTCATTAAATCATTTCTATAAACACCTGAAAAACGACATGAAAAAATTATCGAGTCACTTGAGCGTCGACAGTCAGTTTATATCGAGTGATTGACGTTTTTTTGTCCGATGAGGAGATTGTCAATTTCCAAGTACCACCTTCTCCAGTCTCTGGCATGAATCTTATCCTGGAAGCCATTTTTGTGATCCCCTTAACTGGATCCACCTCTGCAGAAGGGACTCCAGGTTGGCCCTTGATTGATCCATCAGCCAGTCTTGGTGATTGGATGTCAATGGATGGCTGGAATTTTGCACTGCTGACTTCAATATCATAAATCCAAAGCGGTTCGAGTTCGACCGTAACCACAATCGGAGCAGGTTCGGGCGGTTCGTTGGCAAACATAGGTGTCAAATTGAGCAAACAGGCAACAACAAAGCAGACACTGCTAATGAAGACACGATTCATGGAAAATTCTCTCTTTCTGGAAATTTATGGTTGTAGAGCCAAGGTGAGTCATTAGCTATTACGAAATGCACAGGGAAGACCTACGCCGGGAACTTTTATTTTTCAAAATATTCTCAGGAAAGATTCGACATGCAATTCATAGATTTCAGAGAAATTCTTGTTTCTTTTAAAATCAAATCGTAGGTTTTGCGATTTTGCATAGTAAATCTCTTCACAGGCTCAAACGTTTTATGATCCCACAGATTTACCCGTGTTAAGGTATACAATCCATGCGATACTCCCTTGCAATCCGCTTTAACTCATTGATAGGCACGAGCGCAATATTTCTGTTGACGCTTTCCTTCTGCAATTCTGTGTCCGCTCAGCAACCCTCTCTGCAGGAATTGGAAGACCAGTTTATCGTTGAGTTGAAGCTCATGAGAAAAGATCCAGCTGCCTATGCGAAGCAGAATCTCGACCCCATGATCAATAACGGCAGGATGAACGGCTCCAAATGGACTCACCCTGTGCCGGGCACCAACCTGACTTATGGTTATTCTGACTTCAACTTGCGGGAGATCATCGTAGAGGCATCGAACCAACTTAAGAGTGCTCCAAAAAACATGCCCGTCACTTCCAACGCTGAACTGAAGGATATTGCCAAGGCATTTTCTAAAGATTGGTCACTACAAAATCAGGCTCAATATGTACCACATGTCGATAGTCAGGGGCGTGGAATGCGTGTGAGGTACCTCGGTGTGATTGGCAGCAACAGATACTCTGAGAACACCGTGAACCTGTACCTGAAATCAGGGAGTTCCCGACAAGGATATGGAAAGCTGGCTATGATGGCATGGTTGGTTGACGATTTTGCAGCAAGTCGTGGTCACAGACTCGCCTTGATTAACCCTGAATTAACTCATTTCGGGATGGGATTTGAGATAAATGGAGACTTGATTTATGGCACTCTGGGAATGGCTGGTGGTGTTCCTGTCGCAAACAATCCGGTTCCCGCAAATCTGAATTCCACGCCGACGACTGCCGCGAATATCAAAGGTGCAGA
>DOCI01000158.1:414-3552 GCA_003503535.1 Planctomycetaceae bacterium | reverse complement strand
TGGAGCCTAAAAGCACAAAACAGGAATCACTCTGGCGACTGGAAAAAGGGAACGATCGTACCTATCAATTCGTCAATGTCAAAACAGGAAAGCTGCTCGGCACCGATTGGAAAGCAGAACCCAAACTCGTACCTAAGCTGGTCGACAAGAGCGAGCTGGTTGAGTGGGATTTGAGAACGGAAGCTCTACTGCGGTTGACCAGCATGGGAGGCGAACCGTTGATGTATCACGAGAATCGACTCGATTGGGCAATCAGTACGCGTGATCCTCGAATCGATAACGGAGGGAAGTGGGATTTCGTGATTAATCGGAAATGAAATGAGTTGCTCTCTGCTTTCTTTCCGCATTTGCGGTGTTCATCTGAAATTCCGTTGCCTTATCGAGAGAAATATTTTCTGCTCATTAATTTGAGATTATGACAAATCTGGACGTAGGTTTCGCTCTTCTGTTCAGTAATTCCATTTGAGAGTTAAGTGCAATTGCGAATGACCTCGCTCATCTCTGCATTGATGCTTTCGCCTGTAAAATAATACCCAGCTCGCTGGGCAGCTTTAATCAGAACAATGAAAGAACTCAACATGAACTGTAAACAAATGCTGGGAACCGTTGCCTGTTCCCTACTCATCGTGAATATCGCCTCTGCCCAGCCGGCAGGTCTGGAGTGGCTCAGCGTCAATGGTGGGCTCAACCCGGATGGCACTGTCGAATACTCAGAAAAAGACAGTACTGGTCAGCGTATTGTCACCCATCTTGGGCGGAGGATCCAGAACTCTCCAGAGATCGGAACACTTGGGGAAGTTGTCGGGAACAAATGGCAGGCAGCCACGATTCAGGAACGATCCCGAATGCCCGAGATACGGTTTTCTGAAAAATACGATGTTCTGGTTGCGAACGGTGAGACTGTTATCAATTGGCAGATCATCAATCGGAAACCAGAATTCAAAGCATTAAACTCCACTTCTGTCGTTCTTCCGAATGCGCTCACGATGGAATCCGGAAGACCCGGACGGCCTGCTCGTGTCCAAGTTTCAGAGAATGAATGGCAAGCGGCTTACTACTTTCCGAATGATGATGTTGTTCAACTGATTCAAGATCCTCGAACAGCAAACGATCGCGGCCCAGAACTCAGCAAAAAACCCGTGCAGCTCCTGTTTTCAACCCCAGTCAATCACGCTGGTGCCTGGACTGACAACTGGGATGGCGGCATCATCAGAAGCATCGCGATCGGTGATCGGATTCTCTACGTCCTGGAGAGTGAAAATAGACCCCATAGTTGGAAGAGTGCTGAGATCGAGGTGAAAGACGGTGCCTTTTCCATCACGTTCTTCACCGATGAGCTCGGCAAAACGAAAGATCTCACAGCAGGCACGATCACGGCAATGCCAGAAAATGCTGGAACCGTTTTGAGGTTCTCCAACAACTTCACCTGGACCCGACGGTTCGAAAATTAGTGAGGCGCACGGTAGCGAAGTATGCGATCGTCCGTCCTGCAAGACCATTTCCATCGATCGGATTGAGGTCGGAAATAAGTTGATGGCTTGATCAAGTGGTTTGAGCGGAAGATCGCTTGAGAAGGCGGTCGTTCGTTCATTCATGATCGGAATTGGAATACACTAGGGCTTCAAAGGATGGTCCAGGCGAAAGGGAACGTGTTCGGAACGAATCAAATTGGGATCGCCCCATACTGCGAGATTATGTAGCGGATTAGATGCAGGATGAGGAATTGTCTGCAATCCGACAGTGACAATGTCGTTTTGGGGCAGGGAAACTTCGATCACTTCAGGTTTATCGGTAGGCATCATGAATTTCGTTCTCGCCGTTTCGACTCCGTTTATGATGATCGCAAAAGCGACTTTTCCAGCTTCGCCAGCGGTCGGGTGTAAACCGACACGACAGGTGAAGCGATCAAACACGATTCCAGGGCCAATTTTATAATTTAGTGTGTATGGAGTCCCCATCCCGAAGCCGTGAGTGATGACCGATTCAGTTTCCGGTTCACCGGCGAAGGCGAGGGGATACAAATTACGGCGAGCATCCAAAGCCTGATTGACCAAAAAGGGAGTCACATAATACGGATGAGAAATCATCTGCATTTTTGTATCCGGTTCCCAAGCGGTGAGGGGTTGCGTGCTCAACGATTCTGCTTCGTCGGTGGCAAAACGATTTTCGTACAAACAAAGCAAAGTGTATAAAATGTCGGCTACATGCTTTGCGTTATAAAGGGCTGCGATTTGTCGTTGTAGATCTGCCTGAGCGGCGTTTCCAGCAATCTCCGCTTGTACAAGCGGAATGATTAAGGCCGCCGCATGCGCCCGCAGCAATCGTTGATGCTGATAAATACGGGCCGCAGTTTCGGGTATTGTGGTCCCAAGCAACTGAGGACGATATTGTTCGTCGGCGATAATGTAGTTACCAATATCTGCGATCCCGCCATAGCCGAACAGATAGTTTTTGTTGGCCAAATCAGCACTCGGAGGCAATAAACGGCGCAAAGTCGCCTCGTCAACTGGACTGCTATGAGCACAAGGGCAACCGGGATCCTCATTCCAGTGACACAATACACCCAGGAATTTCATCGCTTCATCAGGTTCGTTCCGGGCGAGATGGTCGAGCGTTTGTTGAATGTACCACTGAATATCTGGCAGACTCGCTTCAATAATCCCAACATCATGCAGGCTCAATCGAGCCGGTGGTAAGCAGTATTTGTCTAAGTGAGGCGATTTCCCACCAGCGTGAGCATCCTGCAGTGAGGTATAATCGGATTGCAGGTGTTGCCAATCTTCTGGACGTAGCAATTCTTTTTGCCAAGTGGGCAATCTCGACACAGCCCATGTCCGTATCAGCTTATGACCCCGCCCCCAACCCCAGCTTTCCTGCAACGAAATATCTGAAAGCAGGAGTGAGAAGACCAGCAGTAAACTTCCCACCCCGCGGAATAAATACTGGCGAGTTAACGAATGGTTGAAAATATTAAACATGAATCGACTCCCTGGTTTTACTGCTATTCACTGTAGAAAGCGAACTTTCTTGGTCGCTTGCATTTATTTTCCAGACGATGGGTCTAAAACCCTGGCCTTCAGGCGAAACCTTTAGGTTCATTCCATATGGGAAATTTCACCAGAGCATGTGGGCGTCAGG
>DOCI01000158.1:0-246 GCA_003503535.1 Planctomycetaceae bacterium | reverse complement strand
ACGGCTCGAACCAATCGACTTCAACCGATTGGAATTCAGTTTCGAATCGCAACTGCCTTGATTTACTGTCATTAAGCCTTTGCTCTCGACAAACGAGTTGAGTTGTATGGGAATTGTGGCTTTCATATTCGGTGAGAAATCACACTCACTCTTTCTCAAAAGAGGATCTGACGAACCCTCCAGGACAAGTTTAACTTCTAGTGTGATGGCCGAACACTAAACGCTGTTCCAATTGGAAACCGGATT
>DOCI01000268.1:2371-3128 GCA_003503535.1 Planctomycetaceae bacterium | reverse complement strand
CCCCTCGCTTACGCTTCGGGTTAAGATGCTTTTGCGATGTTGCACTCTGGCGAGATAATAAAAGACGGCTCGACAATGAACAAGACCGCTCGATCGGCGATTCTACAGGAACAGCGAACAATTTCGCCTGAAAAGGCTAATTCCGAGTCAAACTGGCAGCTGGAACTGGCAAATGCGTGTCGTGATCCCGACAAATTGCTCGCCCGACTGGGTTTGACGGGAATCGTTCCTGCATACAAAACGGCTGATTTCTCGTTTCTAGTGCCAGAATCGTTTGTCCGACGGATGAAAATCGGGGATCCGAACGATCCTCTTTTGAGACAGGTTCTGCCTGTTAAAGACGAAAGTGTAGATGTTCCCGGTTTTCTCAGTGATCCTGTGGCTGACTTGACCTCGTCACCTGTCCCTGGGATGGTTCATAAGTATGTAAACCGTGTGCTGTTAATTACTTCTGGCAGCTGTGCGGTAAATTGTCGGTATTGTTTTCGGAGGCATTTTCCCTATTCGGAGGCTCCGCGTTCGCTGGAATCGTGGGAGCCGGTTTTTGAGGAGATTTGGAAGCGGCCTGAAGTCGATGAAGTAATCCTCAGCGGAGGTGATCCCTTAACACTGAATGATCGTCGGCTGGGGCTGATGATTGAAAAACTGGCTGAGATTCCGCATCTGCAGAGAATTCGTATTCATTCCCGATTGCCGATCGTGCTGCCGAGTCGGGTGACGGAGGGATTGCTGACTGTACTGCGTCAGACACGATTAC
>DOCI01000268.1:1841-2214 GCA_003503535.1 Planctomycetaceae bacterium | reverse complement strand
CGTCAGACACGATTACAGCCGATTTTTGTTGTGCATGCCAATCATGGGAATGAAATTGTGGATGATTGCGCTGAGGCATTACGCAAACTGGTTCAGGCGGGAATTCCGGTTTTGAATCAGGCGGTTCTGCTGCGGGGCGTTAATGATTCTGTCGAGTCGCAGGTTGATTTGTGTACGCGGTTAGTGAATGTGGGAGCGATGCCTTATTACCTGAATCAACTGGATCGGGTTCAGGGGGCGGCTCATTTTGAAGTGCCGGTGGAGCGTGGGCTCGAGATTATGGATGGGCTCAGAAAAAAAATCTCCGGCTATGCCGTGCCCAGATATGTGGTTGACGTGCCGGGGTGTGAGGGTAAGACGGAGCTTTGAGTAA
>DOCI01000268.1:0-1672 GCA_003503535.1 Planctomycetaceae bacterium | reverse complement strand
CGCTTCGCTGCGACCCCAGCCATCCAGGTTATGAATGGATAGCCCGGATAGCGGAGCTATCTGGGTGGACGAAGTCCACAAGGGGTCTTCAGTTTGATAGTTGAATTTCTTAGAGACTTCTTGCGGCTGCGCCGCCCCGAAAGAATCTTTCGGGGCTAACCTGCTAACCTGAGTTGATCTCTGCTTCCTCGTTGATTTGACTCACTCGCTTGCGCCGTCCCTTCGGGGGCTTCCGCTGAAGCGGAGCGCCCCCGCCACCCGTTGCTTAATTTCCCAGGGTTGGAATGGGATCGCAATAGGCTAGTGCCAGTAATGAGTAGGCGGTGACGAGGGCGGGGTCGCCTTCGTACCAGCGGTCGGCCTCATTGGTCCAGCTGCCATCGGGTTTTTGACCTGAGGACAATTTGTTGAACAGGTCGCTTCGCCAGTCGTGCATTTCGCCGTCTGTGGTTTCGAGTTTTTCGACGCCGAGGAGATTCAGAGTTTTGGCAAAGACCTGATAGTAATAGAACAGTCCCTGTTCGCCCATGCCCGGGTTCTGGTCGACGGAGTAATGGTCCTTAATCCATTTGGTGGCTGCTTTGACACGAGGGTCATCTTTGGACATTCCGGCGTAAATGTAACTTTTGAGGCCTGCATAGGTCATGCTGGCATAAGATCGTAAGCCGCCGGCGTCGGTTGTGCCTGCCTGTGAGGAACCGCCAGCAGCCGGGGTGTAGTAGAAGCCTCCATCGTCAATGCGGCTGGCAAAGGGTGTGTTGTTGTATTTGGAATCGAGATTCTGCGTTCGGGATACGAAGGTGATGGCTTTCTGGAAAGCGGGGTCATCGACTGACAGTCCCGATTTCTGGAGGGCTTCGAGCATGAACTGAGTGTTGGACAGGTCGGGGCGAGAGTGAGAACCATAACCGGCTCCGCCGTAAGCGGGGTCGTCTTCTTTGAGACCTTCGTCTTCATCCCATTGCAGGCCTTTGAGGAATTTTTGAGCATTGGCAATCAATTCGTCGTATTTGCCATCGCGATTGGCTTCGACGAGGCACATGAGAATGATCGATGTTTCGTAGTTGCGATGCTTGGTGTCGGGATGGTAGATCCCGCCGTTGTCCTGCTTGAATTGGGTGAGGTAATTCAAGGCTTTGTCGACCGTGGGGTTCTCCGGGGACAAACCATTTTCCAGAAGGGAAGTTGTGACTAATGCTGAGATGCCGAGGATTTTCGGGTTACTCCAGCTGCCATCTACATTCTGGGATTTGATCAGATAATCGATGCCCGCCTGACGGGTCGACTTGAGTTGATCGGCATCTGGTCCGACTCGGTATTTATCTGCTGCGGATACGGATTGGAAATTTAAGGAACTGGCCAGGGTCAGTGACATTGCACAGATGAGCATCGTTTTCATCTTATTATTCTTTTCAGTTGGAATGATTTGTATTGGATTGGTTTATTTTACGGTCGAGCACTGAGGAATTCGAGAGCTCATTGCTATGGGGTAGAGAGATTTATTGGTTTTGTGGGTTTGTGATGAACTGATCTGGGGGCTTCGCTGCGCTTCGACTTCAGCCACCCGCCGATAGAATCAGTCGATCATGGTCCCCTCTCCCTGGGGAGAGGGTAGGGTGAGGGGAAATCGGTGTGGATTGCAATAAGATCGTCGAAGGGATCCCCTCATCCG
>DOCI01000261.1:22623-27409 GCA_003503535.1 Planctomycetaceae bacterium | reverse complement strand
AGGCGTTCTTCAATGTCGACGGCTTCAATTCGATGGAGATGATTAACAAAAATCTCCTCACGAATGAAGGTCCGTTTGCGATGTCGTTCTGGTATTGGGTGCCCGAAGCCTGGGTCTATCCGGTCCATTACCTCAGCCTGGCGATCACGTTCTGCTTCATGATTGGCCTGTACACGCGAGTGACTTCGATCTTGTCACTAATTGTGGTGATCTCGTATGCCTACCGCGCACGTTATGCCAATTATGGGCTCGATCAGATCAACGCCATCCTGACATTATATCTCTGCATTGCACCGAGTGGCACTTACCTCTCTGTCGATCGCTGGTTGAAAACACGTCGCTCGCCTGATGGAGTTCTTCCAATCGTTCAACCGACACTGGCCACGAATATCGCCACACGGATGACGCAGTTACATTATTGTGTCATCTATCTGGCAGCGGGAATGGGTAAGTTATTCGGCGATACCTGGTGGGATGGCTCAGCCATGTGGCGCGGCTTTGCCAATGCGGAATATCAATCGTTCGATTTAACCTGGTTGGCATATTTCCAACCCATTACAGAAATGATTACGCACACGACCGTCGCCTGGGAATTGTCCTTTGCATTTCTCATCTGGCGACCATTAGCGCGTCCGATCATTCTGCTCATGGGAGCAGGGATGCATTTCGGAATCGGTCTCTTCATGGGGATGTGGACCTTCGGCTTCTGCATGATGTTCGGCTATGTCACATTTCTCGATCCGATCAAATTCAAGCATGTCCTCGAATATTTCTGCAGAACATCCTTTGGTATGAGTTCACTTGAAAATCAGGATTCGCTGACCGAGACATCTCGCAAACACAATACGAAGTCTCCATTGCCGGCTGATTATCATCAGGGAGTACTCTCGGACCGAGACCCGGAAACCTCTCAGAAAACAATTCGCGATCTGAAAAAGCAAGGTTACGAAACAGCGGGTCATTAAGAAACTGAATATAATCGCCAAGACGCCAGGTTCAGCAAAAAATGAAATCAGAGATCAAACTCTCTATTCCTTGGCGTCTTGGCGGTTCATCAAAATAATACTGAAGTGAAAGCCTTTTCCAGTACGGAATAGAGGACGATTGTGATGTTGGAAAAATGGACGACTCTGGTCATTACAATGGCTGCGCTGGGAATTTCCGGCTGCACCAATGGTGAAGATAACCCCATGGTGGGACGTCACAAAGCATTGATCGCCTACCAGGAAGGCGATTACGAACGAGCAATCAAACTGCGTGAGGAAGTGCTCGAAAAGCATCCTGACTATCCGTTTTTATGGGAAGTCCTCTACGAACAGGGAGTCGCCTATCTGGATATGGATCAGCCGGAAAAAGCTCTGCCTTATTTTGATCGGACGATTGAAATTGATCCAGAATACAACTTTGCTTACATCCGTCGAGCCGAATGCTACGACATGCTCGGCAATTTTGAGGCTGCTTTGGCTGATGGAAACAAAGCACTCGAAGTCAGCCGAATCAGCAGTGAATTTGCGGATCTGTTTTTGACACGTGGCAACGCATACTCCCAAAATGGGGAGCAAGAAATGGCCGCCCAGAACTGGGAAGTTGGTTTAAAAATTTCCCCCGGCATGGTCCCTTTACTCTATCGCCTCTCAGGATTTTACCTGCGTACAGATCGTGTGGAAGAAGCCCTCGAACTGATCGATCGTTCCCTCGAAGCTGAAAATCAGGATCCCGAAGTGAACCTGATGCGAACAATTGCTCTGGCTCGTCTGGACCGCATGGACGAAGCCGAGGAAGCGTTGATGCGAACTCAAAAAGTGAACACCGAAAATCAGGATAATCACATCGAAGTCCCTGCTTCTCTTCAGGAATTGATGCAGAATATACAAGGCGCAAGAACCTCAGCCGAAATCCCGCAAGCACCAATGCCACTGCCTGAAGTGGTCGATTCTCAGAGCCAGCAGAAGCAGGCGTTTGAAGTCAGCCGGAAGTATTTGATTTCACAGGGATATCAATGTGAAGAGAAACCAGAGGAAAACCTGCAGTTCATCAGTTGCAAACTGGACGATGAATCCTATTCGATTCGCGTCAAATCGGTCGCGGATGCCCAGGCTGACAGCTTCGGTCTGACCGATGCGGAACTCGAAGAAATGATGCAACAATCTCCACCTGCGGGATTGATCGTCGTCACCGGAATCGATGCAGCTACACCTCAGGCTCAACGAAATCCAACCGGCCGCGTCGCAGCCTTCACAAAAAGCTGGCGACCAGATCCGACTCGACTTTCACCGATTGCCTATCGTTACCCATTGCCAAAACCGGAAGAGTAATTGCTAATCCGACCGACTCGAGTCATTGCTGACTCGGCTCGCCGATCACGAACAAAAACGATCCTTCAATGAATTGCCGAAGGATCGTTTTGTGTTTGATCAATTACTATCTCCGACAGGATTAAGCCGCGTCGGCATCGTAGTAGTTGGAAATACGATTCGAGACCGGCAGCTTGAGGATGTTGGCCTCTTCTTCCAGTCGGTATCGCATGATGTAGGCATCTTCGCTGGTGTCGTCGTAATGCTTCCGCAATACCGTGACAGCCATGAAGTCCTGTTTTTTGAAGAACAGTTGAGCGGAAAGATTTCGCTCACGAACTTCAAGCAGGATTTCGCGACGGCGTTGCAGCGAAAGCTTGTCGACCAGGCGCTCGACCATTTTCGTGCCGATCCCTTTGCGAGCGTACTGTTTGCCAACAGCAAAATTAAGGACATGTAGATTGGATTTGTGCAGTTCGTAAATCATAAAACCAACGATTTCATGATCGACCTCGGCTACCATGCCGATGCAGTTGCGTTGACGCAGAATGCACAAAAACTCTTCTTCGGTCCAAGCGTACTCAAAACTCTCTTGCTCAATAGCCAGTACTTCGGGCATGTCCCGACGAATCAACCAACGAATTTGTAGAGAAGATTTTGGATCACTAAGATGACTGAAACTCACCGCGGCCTCCTTGCCCATCGATAGGTATCTGATGCCGGAGGTGAATGCTGTCTCCGGGTGTCATACTGACGTAGTGATACCAGCATTGTGAAATTCTGGCAAGACTACCGATACCTTTTGTAAGAGTTACCTCTAATTATCTCGACATTTTTTGCATGCGACATTTGCTCCAAATTGTTTCACACACAGAAGTTTAGCAAATTTCGATAAAATCGAAATTTATTTGGGGAGAGATGCTCAACCAGGCATGTAACCGGGAACATGTAGAGAATTTTGCTCAAACGACGGCAATTCCGTAGAGAATTTTATCATTCAATCGCGGCGATCTGCGGGAGCCAACAAATCCAAATCAGTAATTGAAGCGTTTCTGCGACAGCAATTGGCTGAACGAAATGCTCTAAGCCAGCTCTAACTGTTTAGCCATCGCTTTGCGTTCCTGAATCAGATCTTTAATTTTACAGCGGCAGCACATGCACCCCGTTCCCGCTTCTGTCATGCGGGCAACTTCTTCAATCGTCTCGGCTGAAAAGATATCAATCGCCTGTTCCACCGTTTTGCGGGGAATTCCGAGGCATCGACAAAGGATTTGCTGATCGGACACGGGCTTTACCTCAAATTGGAAATTCAAAATTGGGGTGGGCTATGGGGTCAGTTGTGAACTGAAAGTGGCATCCCTTAATGAGACTGAGTCTCAGTTCCAATGTATTGTTCCGATAGAGAATGAATGAGTCAATCGTTTTTGTCAAAAAATTGGCAGGAAAAGGTAAAATCATTCAAGCGTGTTGATGGGAATATCAGTGGGATTCCCTGTTTATTGATCTGCCTCCAGTGTGCGGAATAATCCACAAAGTCATTGTATTCCTCACGTTGCGACTTTCATGCACGAACTCTTGTTTTCCTTTTTGAAGAGTTGGTGGATGCTCCCATCTGGTCAACCTATGTTTAAGATATTCACGGGGCTTCGTGATTAGTCATGCGGATTCCTCACCACGATTGAAACTGAGTTACAATAAATCTGAGTTATTTGCGGAGCCGAATTGATGCGTTGGCAGTTGAAATCATTCATTCTTCGACAATTGAGCGTGATGCCCGGTGGAAAATCAGCCTATTTAACCATTCAAAGAATTCTGGGCACAACACGTCCGCAGCCGCGTCGCGATTTCACACGGGCGATTGAGCTGATTGAACTGATTCGGGAAACCGGTCAGCAGATTAACGGCACTTCCTGTTACGAGGTGGGGACAGGCTGGCATCCCTATACACCGCTCGCATTTTATCTGGCAGGAGCCGAACAGATTGAGACTGTCGATGTGAACCCCTGGTTATCGCTGGATTCCGCCCGAAAGGCCATCGCAGCTGCGGAACCTCATCTCGAATGGCTGTGTGAGTCTTTACAGCTCGACAAAGATGAAGTCTGGAGCCGCTATCGGAAAATCAATCTTCAGGCAAAATCCCTGTCCCAGTTACTGGAAACGATGAACTGTCGATACGTTTACCCGGGGGACGCAACCAATACCCCTCATCCACCACAATCTTTTGATTTTGTGGTCAGTTCCAATGTGCTCGAACATATTCCGGAAGAGATCCTGAAAAATATCGCCAAAGAAAGTTGGCGGATTTTGAATCCGGGTGGATTGGCTGTGCATCGATTCAACCCTGGAGACCATTACGCCAACGATGATTCCCGGGTAAGCACCGGCAATTTTCTGAAATTTTCCGAAAACAAATGGAAGCCGCATGGCTCCGGCCTGGCGTATCATAATCGACTGCGTTGCAGTCAATATTCACAGATTTTCCGCGAAGCAGG
>DOCI01000261.1:19218-22542 GCA_003503535.1 Planctomycetaceae bacterium | reverse complement strand
CGAAGCAGGCTATTTGAGCCTGATTGAAAAAACGCGGGTCGATGAGCGGGTGTTACAGGAAATTACGAACGGCAAGCAGGAACTGTCGCCAGAATTTCAAGAATTCGCTCCGGCAGACCTCGCCTCCGACTACATGTGGACAGTCGGCATGAAAGCCAACGTGAACGCTGATAATGATTTCCCAGCCAATCGGGATTACATCGTCCAGCAAACACCAAAGCACCGCACAGGCAACGCCTGATTCTGCAGAGAAAAGACATTTTGATTCACGCACAGGCTTCCAGTCTGAACTATCCTTCACATAGTGATATGGCTTGCATTCCTTCTCCCTGGAGATCATGTCTGCAGAATTAGTTTGTTCGTGGAAAACATGCACGCAGTGTGTGCATAGAAGAGTGAAGGGGGCTTCAGATGCTGACATTACAAGTCGGATTCTGGCTTTGCGTTGGTATAATTTTTTACAGCTACCTCATTTATCCAATGATGTTGGCTGTCGCAGTACGGCTGCACCCCCCCCAAACATCGGCCCCAGAAACTTGTGAAATTCCTGTCGAAAACTGGCCGCTAATCTCTCTGATTATTGCCGCCTATTGTGAAGAGAATGTCATTCTGCAGCGATTGCACAATGCCTTAATGCTCGACTACCCGGCTGATCGCATCGAAATTTTGATCGGAGTCGATGGAGATCTTGATGCAACTGGGGAGATTGTCGCTTCCATTCCCGATGACCGCATTCGTTTACTGCAGTTTCCAGTGCGTCGTGGCAAAGCCTCTGTTTTGAATGACTGTTTTGCAGCCGCGACCGGAGAAATTTTACTCTTTTCCGATGCCAATACCTTCTGGGACAAAGATGCAGCAAAACAACTCGTCCGACATTTCACCAAAAACAGTATCGGCGGAGTTTGCGGACGTCTCATTCTGACGGATGCAGACGGCGGGACAAATTGTGATGGCCTCTACTGGCGATACGAAAACCAGCTCAAAGAATGGGAAGGCCAACTTGGGGCATTACTGGGCGCAAATGGAGCCATTTACGGAATCCGTAAGAATCTCTATCAACCGATTCCCACTCAAACCATTATCGATGATTTCCTGATCGGCATGCGAATCCATCAGCAGGGCTCTCGTTTTCTTTATGAGCCAAACGCAATTGCCCGCGAAGAAACCGCACCAACGATCAGCGACGAATTCAAAAGACGTTCCCGCATTGGAGCAGGTGGCTTTCAATCGCTGGCCTGGTTGAGTTCACTTTTACTTCCACATTATGGCCTGGTCAGTTGGGCATTCTGGTCGCACAAAGTTCTGCGGTGGATTTGCCCGGCTGCAATGCTGGTCGCGTTAGTCAGCAACTGGTTTCTGGCGGTCACGCCGCCGTATCAGGCCCTGTTACTGCTTCAGTCAGGTTTCTATCTGGCAGCTTTATGCGGAGCAATGTCCATTCTTCCCGGACCACTGGGAAAACTGTCACGCGTACTCTGGATGTTCGTAAACATGAACGCGGCTCTGGCAAGCGGCTTCTGGAAATGGCTATCACAATCACAGTCAGCAACCTGGAAACGGACCGATCGATCTGAAACGGAAGCAGAATCGAAGCCAGAATTTGTGGCTTCTGTAAAATAACATTTCCGGAGTCATTTTGTTTTGAAAGATCGGAAAAAGTGAGTCCCCAGAGGACTCCTTTCTTCTGAGGACTCCAGTTCCGTTACCATGCATGAACATCTTCGGATGTCGGTTGCACGATGAATTATCAACGCAAAAAGCGACCCCGAATTCAGGCCGAAGCCAGGATTCGAGGCCGCAGTGCGAGACCGAATTTGTCATACGCTTTCAGAACATCATGAATCGCTGCTGAATCATGATGAGAAAACGTTCGGTCTGCAGGAGATTTTCTCAACAGGGACTTCCCACTTTATATAACTGGGACAGGTGTTCTGGGATTCTGCTCGCATTCATGATCAGGCTCTTCTGCTACAGGCGGCTCACCAGCAGGACGTCCAGGATTTTCACTGACGGGCGTTTCGCTGACAGGTGATTCTCTCTCGCTTCCTCCACCATTATCTTCTTCCTGATGTCGTTGGAACATGTAGAAGAATTCAGGAAAATCGATCGCACGATCCTTGTCCAGATCGATGATGGCAAAGCGGCGCATCAGCCATTTGGGAGACTCATCGGGAGTAATCAAATGATCCCGATTTTGATCGATGCGACGAAACAATTCGTGGGCCTGCCGCTCGAGACGACTCCCTTCCCGTTCCGGGGGTTGTGCTTGAATGTCGGGAGCAAAAATGAATTGAGCAATTACAATGAGAATAAAAGATCGCATAACCGAGATTCCGTTTTGATTAGGATGTTTCAGTCTTGCAGAGAAGCAAGGCTGGAATATCTATGGAAACGGAATCGCAAGAGAGGTTCTACAGGATTCTTTAGAGATTTAGAAAAGTGACTACTGCTCGGGGACCTTGATGGATTCGATCATCTTGACGACTTCTTCTTCATTCCACTTTTTCTCCTCAACGATCAGCAGAAAGAAAACTTTACTGCCCCCTTTGCCAGGCAGGATCGCGCGGACCTGACGGACTTCACGTTTCTTACTGGCTGGCTGAGCCTCCTCGTTCTCTTCTGCAGGCACTGCAACCTCAGTTCCTTCCTCGGCTGGTACCGTTCCTTCTTCAGGTGCAATCACCTCAATATTCTCGATATTCTCATTTTCAACAACGATCTCATCTTCAATAACTTCAGCCATACCCTCTTCGGCTTTCACGCGACCATGCAGAAAAGTAAATTCCACTGGTTTCCCACCGATTTCAAATTCCTTGACTTCAGTGCTCAGGACTTCCATTTCAGAGTCATTTGCTTCTTTTTTGATTTCTTCGCTTATCTTATCGAAAAGATCCTGATTCTGTGCCAATTGGCCACTCAGTCCTGCCACAATCAGCACACCGCCATTGTCATCAATCTCCATGAAAGATCCTCTCACTTTCACGAAAGAAAATACATCCATATTGATGGCGGCTTCTGGTTTGTAAGTCTCTGGCAGTTCGATATCGATCAACTCATCCAGATTTGCCTTGGCGGTGACAGGATTGTTCTCGAATGTGGGAGCCATGGAGTACAGCGAGATCCCGATTCCGCAGCAGCAAAGCATCGTCATGCCGCCAGCCACAGCTAACATAATCAGAACGAAACGGAGACCGCAGCCACTCGATTGTTTTTCGCGAGGCTGCTCCCCTTCGGGACGAAACAGATCATCATCACCCGTTGACATGGCATTTTCTTCTATCAGTTAAGCTCAATTGCAATTGGATTATCAATCTGGGGTGGCGG
>DOCI01000261.1:18834-18993 GCA_003503535.1 Planctomycetaceae bacterium | reverse complement strand
GGCTCTGCAAGAGCGCCCAGCCACCCTTGTTTGAATGACTATCCTTGTAAGATTTATTTTTGAGTGTAGTCAGGCAGTTTGTTGACACTGCTCATATGATATGAGATTCCAGGGGAATTTCTATACAAATCCCATATCTAAACGAAATGCAAACTATCG
>DOCI01000261.1:18215-18666 GCA_003503535.1 Planctomycetaceae bacterium | reverse complement strand
CATGGTGACCGAGCCGAGGGCCAGCAACGAGAAGGGCATCCATTCCGGAGGAGCCAGTTCATATTGTTGATTGGCATTGGCGGTCATGAATTCACTCAGGACAGGAACCTGAGCGGGTTGATCGTAGCCTTCGTTGAAGACAATTCGATCCACCATCAAAAACGTGCCTCCGCAGAGCACGACAAACATTCCCAGTGAAAAAAATGCGGAGCGAATCATATCTGCAATATGTTTCCAGACTTGAGGAAGAAGACCTGCATCAATTTAGCAGGTCGGCAAGAAAAGTATCGGCAGAGATTCTGGTTTCAGTGGAGCAGGTTTAGCCATTTGATCACTTTTCATCGCTTGCAGTTCCGAATGTGACGGCTATGCTTGGAACTCTGTTAAGTCCGGTTGTAAGGTTGGAAAAACTTCAGGACTTGAACTTGGTAGTGCTCTTTCGAGCTTTAAA
>DOCI01000261.1:14665-18085 GCA_003503535.1 Planctomycetaceae bacterium | reverse complement strand
CTCCAGAATTCTGAACGTACACGGCATTTAGCGATAGTTGGAATAGTAGGGTGCGTCTTGACGCACCGTGCTGCAGAGGTCGATCTGATACGGATCGTGTCTGATTATTTTGGAACTTTCGAAACCAACGATGACAGATAGGAATCATCCCTACTGATATCGCCGATCATCAATATTTATTCACCGCTACCATTCGGTGCGTCAGGACGCACCCTACAGGTGCAAGTTCATTAAGAAAGCAATTCGATGCGTGCAAATCTGGTTCTGTTACCTGGAGATGGAATTGGCCCTGAAATCGTAGCTGAGGCGGAAAAGGTCCTCAAATTTATCGCCAGCGAACATGGACACAAATTTGACATCACCACCGGCGAAATCGGCGGCTGTGCCATTGATGCCTATGGCGATCCTCTCCCCGAAAAAACATTGGAACCGTGCCGCAATGCCGATGGCATTCTGCTCGGAGCGGTCGGCGGCCCCAAATGGGATGATCCCAACGCGAAAACCCGTCCGGAAGTCGGCCTGCTCAAAATCCGCAAAGAACTCGGCCTGTTCGCCAACCTGCGCCCGATCAAACCTTATGCAGCCCTGATTGATGCTTCGCCGCTGAAAAAGCATATCATTGAAGGGGTCGACATTCTTTTCGTTCGCGAACTGACCGGAGGAATCTACTTCGGAGACTCTCGTTCATGGGAAGAAAACGGCGAAACCATCGCCACCAACGAAATGACGTATCGCACATCGGAAATCGAACGCGTTGTTCGAGTCGCTGCCAAAGCCGCTCAAACTCGTAGTAAACATCTCACATCCGTCGACAAAGCCAACGTGCTCGAAGTGTCTCGCTTGTGGCGAAAAACAGCGGAAAGCGTTGTCAATAAAGACTTTTCCGATCTGAAATATGATGTCGTCCTCGTCGATGCGATGGCCATGCATCTGATTTCCCGCCCTCGCGATTTCGATGTCGTCGTAACGGGAAATCTGTTCGGCGATATTCTGACCGATGAAGGCTCAATGCTCCCCGGTTCCCTCGGCTTGCTCCCTTCTGCCTCCCTCGGTGAAGATGGCCCAGGTCTTTACGAACCGATTCACGGCTCAGCTCCCGATATCGCCGGCAAGGGCATCGCCAATCCACTCGCCACCATTCTGGCAGCCGCCATGATGTTGCGACATTCCCTCAACCTGACCGAAGAAGCCGACCGGATTGAAGCGGCCGTAGAATCGGTCCTGAACGCAGGTCATCGCACTGCCGACATCGCCTCTGGCGGCAAGTCTCTCGGAACTGTGGAAATGGGAGAGAAGGTGCTGGAAGCGTTGAAGGGGTAGGTTTGGATATAATCACAGCATCCCAAGTGACTTTGCAATAGACTCTTTGATGGGATAGACTTTTTCCTGAGGTAATAATTTTTTCGCTCGCGATGTCTCCCCTTGGAGATAAAGCGAGCGAATTTTATTTACCAATGGTGTGTAGTCAACAATTTCAAGAATCCAGTCCTCAGTAAATTCTTTGATGACATGTCTGCTCAATCCAACTTGTATGGAACGCTGATCCAGTTTTTTTCCATGAATTGTCCGTTCTGGATCCCATTGAATATGAACTTCCGATTGTTCGAAATGTTCTCTCCACTGGTTGGGATTGATATGAGTACAGGGCTCAAAACTCGTCAGCACACCCAGTGACAATGCCTTCTCCCACCCCTCTCGTGAAATGCGAATCGCAAGCACATTCTCCTGACCAGACTTTTGTGCCCAGTTACTGCGAGCCATCATCCACAGAAAGGAAGGCTTGATCCAAGTCATCCGATTCCATGAAAACGGAGCAACGAATCGACCTTTTTCAAGAGTTGGTTTTGCAATGTTATCGCGGTAGGCCTGATAGACAACAATACTATTGCGATTGAAGTCGGCTCGTATCTGTTTCAAATATTTCATACTGCCAGACATGACAATAAATCAGATGCAAGTGTTCGCTTCGAAGCTGGAAATGGAATTAAATTCTCTGAATATCACAGAAATTAATATCAAGCACGAAGAGCAATTCCAAATTTAAGCGGCTCGACGATCCTGATTCTCATCATCTCGATAATTTCGAACAAGACTCACCTCGCATTGCAGGCAGCGGGCAATTTCTTCATCGGACAAGCCTGCTCGTCGTAATTCTGTAATTCGTACCAGCGAGTTTTCATCCAGTGATGCTGCTTGGTTCTCAGCAATACGGTCTGCTCGCGAGAGATTCAGTAAATCTTCCAGGCGATCAATTTCCGACTCGGCATCAATGATTAATCGGTCAAGCACATTCAGCGTTGTCTCGACCCTGCCTTCGACTTCGCGTCCGTAATCGAACAGCCGGACTTCCATTTCGTGCAGGAGTCCTTCAGGAGATTTCGATTTCTTCTGCTGTTCGCGTTCGTTTTCACGGAGAGGATCTCGACGCGAAATTCGATTCTGACTGGCAGACCCGCGCCACATCAGCATCCCACTGGTCAGCAGGATCCCAGCCGCAAGAGCAAGAGTGAGTTCGAGTTCGGTGAACATGATAGTCGCTAGTCGTTAGTTAATAGTGAATAGAGATTTGTAATACGCTGGATTCGGATTCACTCGTCTCTTGTTAATCAATACGACAAAAACACACTGGCCACTGGCCTCTCGTCACTGGGCATTTATCCGTGATCGTGGTCATGATCGTGGTCATGATCGTGGTCATGGTCATGGTCATGGTCGTGGTCGTGGTCGTGGTCGTGGTCGTGGTCGTGGCGATGAACGTCCGTCTTGAGTGTCGTCGGCTGCGAAGTTGGTTCTACAAAGTTGCCTTGAGCAGTTCGATAGACTTCTCTCAGGGGAACTTCATGTTTTGCGGCTGCCTGGGCACAGTCTTCAAACTCTGGCTGGAACCAGGCGGTGCGACCGACCGGGTTGGTCAATTTCCCTCGGATCGGGCCGTAAACGGTTTCAACTGTTGTGACTTCTCTCGCCAGTGTGCTACGTTCGAGTTGTGTGATGCGGATTCCCAGTGTCCCGGTTTGCTCGAAGAGAATCGCTTTCATCTTGTCCGACTGCGACGGTTTGCAAAGCACACTGAGCAATGAGCCGGGCCGATTCTTTTTCATCTGAATGGATGTCGAATAAACATCGAGAGCGCCGCCTTTTTCGAGAAGTTCCCGCGTGTATCCAATCGTCTCGGCTGTTGTGTCATCCAGATTGGTTTCGAGCAGGGTGACCGTTTCCTGATTCGGCGTCTCGATCGATTCTCCGACGAACAGTCTGAGCAGATTGGCGCGGTTTGGGAATGTTTTTGTGCCGGAGCCGTAGCCGATTTGCTCGATGGTCATCGGAGGTCGATGCCCAAAACGATCGACCAGCACTTTGACGATAGCCGCTCCTGTCGGTGTAGTTAACTCGGCTTCGGGAAACGTTGAATCGTCCTGA
>DOCI01000261.1:13995-14603 GCA_003503535.1 Planctomycetaceae bacterium | reverse complement strand
TCGGTGTAGTTAACTCGGCTTCGACAGGGACATCCTGAAGAGGAATCCCTTTAAGAATTTCCGCTGTTCCCGGAGCAGGGACGGGGCAGATGCCATGATCGATATTGATTAGCCCATAGCCAGTTGGAATGGGACTGCAGTGCACCTGATCGACCTTCAGCAAATCAAAACCAATGGCTGCTCCGATGATATCGACAATCGAATCGATGGCCCCAACTTCATGAAAGTGGACTTTATTGATGCTCGAACCGTGCACACAGGCTTCAGCGGTGGCAATCGCTTCAAAAATCTTCAGAGCCAGCTCTTTTTGAGAGGGCGTGATGACTTCCGAGCGATTGAGAATTTCGTGAATGTCCGAAAGATGTCGATGAGCATGTTGTTCGGGATGTTTCACGGTGACTGCTGTCGCCGCAAATCCGCCTTTGATGACTTTCTCAACATGCAGTTCGACACCATCAAGCTTCAGGGAATCAATCCCGGCTCGAATTTCATCTGCATCGACGCCCGCATCGATCAGAGCGCCAAGCGTCATGTCGCCACTGATTCCCATCTGACATTCAAGATAAGCCGTTCGCATAAGTGTATCCGTAGGGTCCGCTGTGCGGACC
>DOCI01000261.1:5636-13792 GCA_003503535.1 Planctomycetaceae bacterium | reverse complement strand
CGCCCATCACTTCGTTCTGGGACGTGCCACCCAGATAATCACTGGTCAAATATGAATTGGTACTGGATATCGAGTGAATCTATAATTTCAAGAGTGTCCATAAATCACGAACGGTCATGTAGATGAATCTCTGAATAAATCATGTAGGACAGGCTTCCAGCCTGTCTATCTTTGCTCATAATAACGTCAATGGGGAGATTGCAGACAGGCTGGAAGCCTGTCCTACCTGGGCTTGATGTGGTATTACGTCGTTAATTTGGTCCGCACAGCGGACCCTACGGTAGTCTAATACAGTCTCACAATTGCCTGAAGTCCAATTTGAAAGCTCCGTTTTGTCTGAATTTGCCTCTTCCCTCTGGAAAAGAATCTGTGTTTTTGCGGGGTCGCAGCCGGGAAATGCTCCAGAATTTCAGGCGGCTGCGGTCGAACTGGGCCGGAAAATTGCGGAAAATCACTGGTCTCTTGTTTACGGTGCAGGCAGCGTTGGCTTAATGGGGCTGATTGCGGATGCGGTTTTGCAGGCTGATGGAGAAGTCATCGGCGTTATCCCTGAATTTCTGGCGACCAAAGAACTGCTTCATCCGGGACTGACTCAGGTTCATATCACAGAAGATATGCACACCCGAAAAGCAAAAATGGCCGAACTGTCGGATGCGTTCATCGCATTGCCAGGCGGATTGGGGACATTTGAAGAGTTTTTCGAGGTGATGACCTGGGCTCAGCTGGGCGTCCATTCAAAGCCAATCGGTTTGCTGAATGCGAATCGATTTTACGATCCCGTTGTCAATCTGATCGATCATGCCGTGGAAACCGGGTTTGTCAGAAAAGAACACCCGTAACTGATTTCCATCGCCCCCACGACGGATGAACTGCTGACTGCTATGCTGCACCATAAAAATCCAGACATTCCCAAATGGTTCGATCTGGACGAAACCTAATGAAGGTGGAAGGCAGAAGGACGAAGGCGGAATTGTAGATTTCGAATATTTTATGAGACACTCAACCCTAAACCCTCAACATTAAACCATACAAAAATGCATCCCTCTGCTTTGCCTGAAGAAGAATTACTGCTCGATTGTCAGATCAAACGTCAGCGACGGAGTGGTCCTGGGGGGCAGCATCGCAATAAAGTGGAGACAGCGATTCGGATTCTGCACCAGCCGACCGGACTCTCTGCTCAGGCAAGTGAGCGACGTTCTCAGGCGGAAAACCAGAAGCAGGCCATCGAGAGACTGCGGATTCAGTTGGCTCTCAACTTTCGCACTGCCGAAAAAGGAGATGAGATTCCTCCGAGCGAACTGTGGCAATCCCGGGTTCAGGGTGAAAAAGTCGTGGTCAGCCCGCATCATCCGGTGTTTGCAGCCTTACTGGCCGAGGCGATGGACCAGTTGCTGGCTTGCAACTGGGATCACAAACTGGCCGCGGAACGCCTGGGAATAACGAGTTCGCAGATCATCAAGTTTCTGAAACTCGAACCGGAAGCCCTCAAATTGCTCAATCAGCACCGCAATGAACAGGGAATGAAGGGTTTGACCTGATCAGGCGAGCCGAATCAGTCATGACCCGGGTTTTGTAATGTTAATTGTGCATTATTTCCTTAATAGGGGTGGTGGGGGCGCCCTCGAAGAGAAGCCCCCGAACGCTGTATTCAGGAATCACTCTTCCGGGGGCTTCCGCTGACGCAGAGCGCCCCCGCCACCCACCGGCAATTAACAAAACATTGAGTCTCTATTGATCGAACGTACCCGTCGCATGACTGCGACGGCTCGCCTTGCCCTCCTGCCATGATGGCAGTTTTGACATTCCTCGTGATCCGCCCCTCATTGTCAGAATTCCCCGTGCCATTCCTTAACCCCTTATATTTATGGCCGAAATGAGAATATACTCCTCCAGGATTAATCTTATTTCACATTGGCACACGAGTTGCCTCTAACCTCATTCAAGCAAATATACGCCTGTGAAATTGTCAATAATGGCAGGCGATGATATTCAGTTCTATTTCTCAAGTTGACATCAGGAGCATGTCCCATGGCAGCGAGTACGGCAGTGAAAATTGTTCCCTTAGGCGATAAAGTCGTTTTAAAACGTCAGGAAGCCGAAACGACAACGAGCGGCGGTATCGTCTTGCCGGATTCTGCTCAGAACAAACCGCAACGAGGCGAAGTGATCGCAATTGGCGATGGTCACGTGAAAAGCGACGGCACAAAGATCCCTCTGACCGTCAAAGAAGGCGATAAAGTCATCTTCAGCTCCTACGCTGGCGACGAAATCAAAGTCGGAGACGAAGACTACCTGCTCCTCCGCGAAAGCGACATTCTGGCAACCTTCTAGGTTGGCCTGGTGTTCATTGAACGCACCCCAGTCATGACTGACTGGGCTCGCCTCCCCAAAATTGAAACATTTAATTCCTACAAAGAGATCAGGAGAATATTGAAATGGCAAAAATGATTGCTTTCGATCAGGAAGCACAAGAAGCGATGCGTCGCGGCGTGAGCAAACTGGCTCGAGCCGTCAAAGTGACCCTCGGACCACGCGGTCGTAACGTCATTATCGAAAAAAGCTTCGGCTCCCCAACCGTCACTAAAGACGGTGTGTCTGTCGCCAAAGAAGTTGAACTGGCTGATAAGTTCGAAGACATGGGCGCCCGCATGGTTCGCGAAGTCGCGAGCAAAACGTCAGATGTCGCCGGCGACGGTACAACAACTGCCACCATCATGGCGGAAGCGATCTTCAACGAAGGCCTGAAGTCTGTTGTTGCCGGTGTCAACCCGATCGACATGAAACGCGGTATGGAACAGGCTGTTGCCGACATCACCGAAAATCTGCGTGGCATGTCTATCGAATGCAAAACCAAGAAAGCAATTGCTCAGGTCGGAACTGTTGCTGCGAACGGCGATAGCGAAATTGGTCAGATTCTTTCTGAAGCCATGGACCAGGTTGGTAAAGATGGTGTGATCACTGTCGAAGAAGGCCAGAGCCTCGAAACGAGCTTCGAAGTTGTCGAAGGGATGCAGTTCGATCGCGGTTATCTCTCTCCATACTTCGTGACCGATTCCACAAACATGGAAGTCAATTTCGAAGACGCCTATGTGCTGATTCACGAAAAGAAGATTTCCAACATTAAAGACCTCGTTCCTGTTCTGGAAAAGGTTGTTAACTCCGGCAAACCACTGCTGATCATCGCTGAAGATGTCGATGGCGAAGCGTTGGCGACTCTGGTTATCAACAAACTGCGTGGCACATTCAATGTCGCAGCCGTCAAAGCTCCTGGCTATGGCGATCGTCGTAAGGCGATGCTGCAGGATATTGCCATCATGGTTGGCGGACAGGCGATCTTTGAAGACCTGGGTATCAAACTGGAAAACATTCAGTTGTCTGATCTCGGTCGCGCCAAGAAGGTTGTTGTCGACAAAGACAACACGACCATCATCGAAGGTGTTGGCAAAACGGCTGATATCAAATCCCGTATCGATCAGATTCGTCGCGAAGCGGAAAACTCAACCAGCGATTACGATCGTGAAAAGCTCGAAGAGCGAATCGCGAAACTTTCCGGTGGTGTGGCTCAGGTGAATGTCGGAGCCGCGACTGAAAGCGAAATGAAAGAGAAGAAAGCCCGCGTTGAAGATGCACTGCACGCAACCCGTGCTGCTGTTGAAGAAGGAATTCTTCCCGGTGGTGGTGTCGCTTTGCTGCGTTCTTCGACTCAGGTCAGCCCGAAGAAGTTGAATCACGACGAAAAGGTCGGATACAACATCATCGTGCGTGCTTGCCGTGCTCCGCTGACTCAAATCGCTGATAACGCCGGCCTTGATGGTGGCGTGATCTGCGAAAAAGTAAGCGAACTCGAAGGCAATGTTGGCTACAACGCCGCTTCAGAAAAATACGAAGACATGGTCAAAGCCGGTGTTATCGATCCTGTCAAAGTGACTCGTACCGCTCTGCAGAATGCCTCTTCGGTTGCCACTCTGCTGCTGACCAGCGACGCTTTGATTGCCGAAGCTCCGAAAGACGAAAAAGGCCACGGTGGAGACGACGATCTCTATTAAGCCGAAACAGCCTTGAGCTGATTTTAATAGAAAGACGCCTTCGCAGGAGGGCGTCTTTTTTTATTGGAATCGTTGAAGTTGGCTAAAACCGTCAGGTAATTTTTTTATCGGTTGAGTCAGTTTCATTGGTAATTCAGCAGGGTGTCTGTCAGAATTCGTACATCAGGTTCCGATCTTAACCCGAAGCGTCAGCGAGGGGACGGCTTCAATCTGCCTTAATACAACCTTATCCCTCTAGTACCTCAATTCATTTGAAATTGTCCATTGGCACACAACCCGAAGTTTCAAATTGGACAATCCACCAGTAGAAGTCTGTTGATTAAGTCACTGAATGAGTGAGAGATTGCCAATCGTCATATCAGCGTTTCCCCCTCGCTGACGCTTCGGGTTAAGATGAGAAATGATTGATCCTACCTATTTCTTGAACAGGAAGGTGCCTCGCATGTGGAAAATTACGCTCGCGTTTCTGCTGATCGTCACGTCCTCATGGACCTCTGCCTCTGTGCAGTCGGCAGAGAAATCGCCGAATGTATTGTTTATTGCGGTTGATGATTTGAACAACTGGGTTGGTCGATTGAAGGGGCATCCTCAGGCGGAGACGCCGAATATCGATCGGCTGACGGAGATGGGGGTTCTGTTTACGAACTGTCATTGTGCGGCTCCAGCCTGCAATCCTTCGCGGGTCGCGTTGATGACCGGGCGTCGCCCTTCAACCTCGGGCATCTATTTCAATGGCACTCCCTGGAAGCCGGCTCTGGAATCGATGACGACCATTCCTCAGCATTTTCAGAAGCATGGATACTATGCCCTCGGTTCCGGAAAGATCTACCACAGTGGACACGAGCCTTCCTGGAACGAATACGCTCCCTCAAAAAGCAAGCACACCTTTGGCGCTGATTTCAAATTCCCTCACAACGTGAACGGATTAAACAAATCACACTTCGACTGGGGCGGGATTCCTCAAACGCCCGAAGAAATGCCGGACAGCAAAACTGTCGATTATGTGATCGAGCAGTTAAACAAAGATTGGGATCAGCCCTTCTTTCTGGCATGTGGGATCTACCGACCGCACCTGCCCTGGTATGTGCCTCAGGAGTTCTTTGACAAATATCCGCTCGAAGAGATTGTTCTACCCGAGACTCTGGAAAATGATCTGAATGATATCCCTAAACCAGGTCTGAAAATGGCGAAGCCGGAGGGAGATCATGCTGCTGTTGTCAAAGCGGACGAATGGAAAAAGGGAGTGCAGGGATATCTGGCTTCGATTGCCTTTACCGATCAGATGATTGGCCGGGTGCTGGATGCCTACGAAAAATCTCCGCAACGAGAGAACACGATTCTCGTCTTCTGGACCGATCATGGCTGGCATCTGGGTGAAAAGGAACACTGGCGAAAATTCGCCCTGTGGGAAGATGCGACGAATGTCCCCCTGGCGATTGTGCTGCCTGATATGGAACAAGCTGGCAAAACGTGTGATGTCCCCTGTAATCTGATCGATCTCTATCCGACGCTGATCGACATCTGTGGTTTGAAACCGGCGGAAAAACTGGAAGGCAAATCACTGATCAGTTTCCTGGCTGATCCCGATCAAGAGGAAACACGCTATAGTGTGACGACACACGGGCCGAACAATCATGCGGTGCGGTCTGCGGACTGGCGATATATCCGCTATGCCGATGGCTCCGAAGAATTGTACGATCATCGCAGCGATCCAAACGAGTGGCATAATCTGGCAGGCGATGAAAAGTTCGCGGCTCTCATCAAGCAACATGCCGCGGAGTTACCGAAAATGAATGTCAAAGAGTTGGCTTCGGGTGGTGAAGAACAGCCCGTCAAAAACAAGAAACGGAAGTCGAACTGAATTGCGTCAACGTATCTGGCTGGTTTTTCTGATTGCCGTTGTCGCACGTTTATCAGCGGCGACCGTACTGAATATAACATTGGATCGTCTCCCCGATCGGAATTATCTGATCGAGGGAGATGCCGATGGGTATTGGATACTGGCACAGAAAATCGTGTCCGGAGAAGATTTTGCGCTCTATGAGCCGCCGCGTTATGTCATGCGAATGCCCGGCTTCTCGGCCCTGCTGGCGGTTTCAATTTCAGTTTTCGGCGAGTCATTATACGCGGCTCGATATTTTCTGGCCGTCCTGACCAGTTTTGCCGTCTTCCCCGCATACTGGCTCGGGAGTCGGGCAAAAAACTCTTCAACGGGAATCATTGCGGCATTGCTGATTGCTTTGATGCCAGCTTATGTAGGGTTTTCCGTCGCGATCCTGAGCGAATGTCTGTTTGCAACATTCATTATCTGGAATGTTTGGGCCTTCGCCCGCTGGGTGGAAGCGGAAGATGCCTGGATAAAAGTCCTCGGCTGGGGAGCGGTTTCTGGATTGATCGCAGCAATTGCCGTTTATATTCGTCCCAGTTGGTTGTTGCTGCCCCCCGCGGTCGTGCCGGTGATTTTGATCTGGGGGAAAGCGGCTCTGCCAAAACGATTCGTTTCATCAGGAGTGATGCTGCTCTGCCTGGTGGGAGCATTACTTCCCTGGGGAATTCGCAATCAGAATGTCACTGGCCATTTCGTTTTGACGACTTTGTGGATGGGACCGAGCCTGTACGATGGACTCCATCCGGGAGCAACTGGCGATAGCGACATGACATTTTTCGAGCAGGAACACGTCAACGATCGGCTGAGCGAATATGAAGTGAATCAACACTATAAAGATCGAGCAGTTCAATTTGCGAAAGAAAATCCCTGGCGTGCTTTTGAATTGAGTCTGATCAAACTGATCCGTTACTGGAACCTCTGGCCAAACGCGGCTCAGTTTCAGAATCCCGCTTTGGTGATCACGTTAGCCGTCAGCAATCTATTTTTGTTTATTGGCGCAGGTTGGGGAATTTGGGTCTCTCGCGGTCAGTTATGGCTGATACTTTTGTGCATTTTACCCATCCTCTATTTTGCGGCTCTACACACTTTGTTTGTCAGCTCATTGCGCTATCGATTACCGGCAGAGTATCCACTCATTGTAATGACAGCCCTCGGTTGGCAGGCGATTTTCCAGCGTAAAGTAATGAGAACCAAGGATGGACAGAAAAATTGATCTACACAAATGCGGTTCATAAGTGAATTACGTTTTATGCTTACATTGTAAGATATACTGAAAATCTGCTCTCATTCACTCTCTCAAATTCCTCTGTCGATAAATAAGGATGTTGGCTAGATTACGCCCCTCGAATGGATTCGATTATGGCATTTGGCTTCACATCTCGAAAAAAACAGAAAAACACCCCGAAAGGGCGTGGGCGATCGTGGTTTGGCTTTTTCTGGGAAACATTTGCTGGAGTCGTCTTCACGGCTGCGATTGTTTCCGCCATCGGATTAGGCTTGCTGATGTGGGGCTGGTCTCAGCGGGATCAGTTTCTGACAGCCGAGATTCGCAAAGCTCTGCTCAATCAGTTCCCGAATGCCGAAGTGAAATTCGATGCCGCGGAGTTCGATCAGCGGGGGCGGATCCTGCTCACCAATTTGAGCTTTGCCTCCCGAGCCGATTCCGAAACCATTTTCTCCGTACCAGGGATTCGAGTCACCGTCGATCAGGATTTGTTACTTAATGAACGTAAGGTCGATATTCAGTCGATTGAATTGAATCGTCCCGAATTGACGCTTATTCACAATCGGGATGGTCACTGGAACTGGGAAGGGCTTTTTGAAGCCGAGGGTAAGGAAGCCGCTTTGCCGATTGTGCGAATTCGCGATGCCTCCGTCATTCTGCAGTACGAACACGAACAGTTCTCGCGCGCAGTCCGCCTGAAAATCGATGCCATTGATACCGATCTGATCCCCGCCTCGATGCACGAGTATCGTTTTTCGGGAGTAGGGCGAGAAGAAACCCTGGGAGCCTCTCAGTTTTTTGGGTCGTTTGATATCAAACATCAAACCTGGGATCTGTCCGGGGAATTGAATCAACTGAAGATCGACCAGCCTTTGCTGGAAGTGGCCTCGGTCATTTCTCCCGATGCAAAATCGATGGTCGCTCAACTGCAGTCGACCCGCTCGAGTCGGGATGCGGAGGCAAACCTACAGGTTGCTCAGGTTTCCGCCAGTTCCAA
>DOCI01000261.1:4327-5569 GCA_003503535.1 Planctomycetaceae bacterium | reverse complement strand
CCAGTTCCAATAAGACCTTCGTTGATGGAACCCCAGCCGACGCACAGGTTTCGCTCGAACTGACGACCGATGTGCAATTCCATTCGAGCAAAAAAGCGAATTCCGAACCCGATTTTTCCGTGTTTGCACAACTGGTCAGCGGTCAGTTGAGTCATCCCGACTTGCCTGTCCCACTCGATCAGATTAAAGGCAGCCTCGCGGTCGATAAGCTGGGATTACGCATCGACAATATCGTCCTGGGGTCTGGAACAACCTCCGCTCGACTGGCCGGAGCCTGGGGCTGGGGAGTCGATTCGCTGCCCGAGCATGTCGATGAAGGAATCGGCATCACCTTGAACAACTATCGAGTTTCTCCAGCGACTCGTGAGTATCTTCCCTCTGGCCTGAAAAAAGTTTACGACGAACTCACCCCGGCTGGATTACTCAGCGGTCAGTTTCGCGTTCGGCGGGGCATTGATAAACCTGTTGATTTTGATCTGGTGAAAGCGAGTATTCGCGAAGCCACGGCGATCCATGAGATGTTCAAGTACCCAGTCTCCGAGATTACTGGAGAAATCATTCGAACAGATGATGGCTCCGGTAAAGAGACCTGGGCGATTGAATGTGAAGGCCGGGCTGCCAATCGGCCGGTCAAATTTTCAGGTACGCTCATCGATCCGGGCACGGACTATGAAACCGTAATCGATATTCATACCGACAAGTTTCCGATCGATAACCAGTTTTATCGGGCTCTTTCGCCGAAACAATCCGAAGTGATAACGCATATCGGCATTCAGGGAACCGCTGATGTGCATTGCGTCGTGCTTCGCCGTCAGGCCCATGGACCAAAGCCGATCGTCCGCCTGGCCATCGATGTCTACGATAGCTCCATGCGTCTGAAGTCGTTTCCGCTGCCAGTACGTGATCTTTCCGGACATATCGCCTTCGATGAAAACGGCTGGCAGGTTTCTCGCGTTAAAGGCAAACACGGCGAAACCCCGATCCACGCTTACGGTACGGTCAAGGAAATTGGTAACGACGACTGGAAACTCGAACTGACCATGATGGCCGAGCAGGCCCGGTTCGACCACAATCTGTATCTGGCCCTTTCAGAATCGGACAAGAAAAGCGCACAGGTCTGGGAGTTACTGCGACCGCGTGGCCTGTTCGATATCAATCTGAAAATCGACTGGACGACCGGGCAACGGGTCGAAGTCGATGTGCCTTTGATGAAGCTCAAAAACTGCGAAATCAATCCGACGG
>DOCI01000261.1:0-4162 GCA_003503535.1 Planctomycetaceae bacterium | reverse complement strand
AATCGCGAACATACGGTCGCCTTTGAAAACCTCAAAGCCCGGCACGATCAGTGTGTGATCGAAACCTCTGGTTCGTTCATTCCTCGAAAAGATTTCTGGCAGTTGCGATTCGATCAGATCGATGCCGATGATCTGACGCCGAGCCATGAGTTTATGGCGGCTATTCCCAAAAATCTGCGGGACTTGCTCGTCTCAGTGAAGTTGAAAGATCCCGTTTCCCTTTCCGGACAGGTCGAATTCAAAGGCGACTACGCAGGCCGCACCATCACGGCTGCCTGGGATTCGCGAGCGGTGTTGAATCAAACCGATTTGTACATGGGGGTCGATGTCAATGATGTCAGCGGCACGGTCAGTTGTCAGGGGTATCTGAATCGGGATGGTGTCGCGATCGTGCCGAGCGGAAAACTTTCGATCGATTCCTGCTGGGTCATGGGCTATCACGTCACCGATATTCACGGCCCCTTCCAGCTGAGTGAAAAAAAGATGGTCATCGGCTCGCCGAAAATGTTTGATTCCGAAGATGCCGGTAATGAATGGTCGACTGTGTCTCGTGAAGAGCGGGTGACGGGTCGCATCTTCGATGGAGAACTCTTTCTCGATCTTCTCGTTCAGCGAACTCCGACCATGCCCTATTTGCTGCGAACAACTTTGAGTCGAGCGAATCTGGAGAAATGGGCGATTGAAAGCAATTATGGTCAGGCAAACATTCGCGGCGAAGTGAATGGCTATATCGACCTGGCGGGAGACAGTGTGTCCTCACGTGCAACTGTTGGAAACGGTCGGCTGCTCATTAGCCCGGCTGCATTGTATGAAGTGCCAGTGTTATTTCAGATGTTCCAATCCCTGCGTTTCGCACCGGCCGACGACACCGCATTCCGACACGCGTATGCAGAGTTTCGCGTTCTCGATGAGAAATTCGTCTTCGATGAAATCGGCCTGCTCGGCGATACAATGAGCCTGTTCGGCCAGGGTTATGTCCGCTTTGATCGAACCATCGATCTCGATTTCGTTTATCGTCCACCGAGAAGGGGCGGGATCAATCTGGCAAGCCAGCTGATGAATCGTCTGGAGAATGTTCTGCCCGTTCTGTTCACCGTGGAAGTGGATGGCACGGTCGATGTGCCTCGGATAGCCGTCAACGATGGAATGCGGGAAACCCTCCGCGGCTTCGGCCGTATGCTGCAACAGGCACCGGGAAACATCCGCCCCCCAAAAATCATGCCCCCACCCCGCATACAGCAACCACCACGCACTGCCGAGTTGCCGCCGACTCCGTAATCGAGTTAATTGGGTGGCTGGGGTCGTAGCGCAGCGAAGCCCCCCAGAATGTTGGATGCCTTAGTGCTCAAATACCGTTCGAAACCTTCCGCTCGCTATATAACAGCTTTTCTGATGTGAAGACTGACTCATAAATTGCTTGTTCGAAGTGAATCCTGCGAATCAGAGACTAGACTGTTAATGTCATTTTGATGATTTTACGACTTGGATATTCAAATGTCTGAACTTTTTCCATTCCCTTTAGAAGTAACTTTCTGGAACGAGATGTCAGACTCCGAACGTGATTTCTTCAGTTTCGAATCAGAGTACCTACCGATTCCACTAGCTCATGCTGATCAAATCTGTCGTCTCAATAATAGTTCTTCCAAACTTGTATGGAAGTGGCTTGGAGCAGCTTTACCCGCACATTGGCCAGAAGCAGAAGCACAGTTTCCAAATCAATTAGTGTTTAATCTAGAATCACATAACTGGAATTCGGATGAAGGCATGCAAGCAGTTCGTCAGTGGTTGCATGATCGAAATATTCCATATTCTGAAAGTATGTTTTTAATGTACGAACCCGGGAAAGTTATTCAATTACCGTGGAAATTGTTTGTCAAATACTGGGACGCTCTGACTTGGTCGGTTGGCGCGTGTGCAATTGTGATGGATCATAAGTGCAAATGGGCACTCTGCTTTCATCACGAAGATGTTATTATATTCGGTACTCATTGTTCCTGATTACTGATAGAGACTGTATCAATCAATTCTCTAAGACCAAAAACTCTGGGGGCTCCGCTTCACTCCGACCCCAGCCACCCAGACGAATCATCTTACTGTGCCCCGGCTCTGGGAGCCGTGGCACAATCGTTTATGGCTTGTTAAATCTGTCTGCCATCATGGCAGCTTAGTATTCTTCGGCTTCGCTGACAAAATTCCAGAATGCTTTATCCACTGGTGTTTCTACTCTTTTCTCCGCTTTTCTCCGAATGGCACATGTCTTGCATTATTGGTGTTAGCAATTGAAAGGAGTGCCATTCCTGCAGGTTCGCTTTGTGAACCACCGAATGCACTTCTGATATGGACTGCCAAATCTTCCTATTCAAGCTGACAATCAGCTCGGAAGCGAGAGGCAAGTCTCATAGATCAATCGAACATGGAATACTGGCTTTTTAATGGCCAGTGAAAAGTTAAGGTTGATGATGTTGTAGGGCACGATGGTTGTAAATTCAGTCAGCGAAGTGCGTTACAGTTATTGGAACACCAATTCAAAGCCCTGAACAGGGCAAGTAGTGAGGGAAAACCGTGGCAAAATTGTTGAGTTTTGATGACGATGCGAGAAAGCAACTCCTGGCAGGGGTGACTAAACTTGCCAATGCAGTCAGCAGTACACTCGGACCTCGCGGACGAAATGCCGTTCTGGACAAAGGCTGGGGCGCTCCCAAAGTGACCAAAGACGGCGTGACTGTCGCTGAAGATATCGAACTCGAAGACAAGTTCGAAAACTGCGGCGTCCAGCTGGTCAAAGAAGTCGCTTCTAAAACCGGTGACATGGCTGGTGATGGAACAACCACTGCAACAGTTCTGGCCGAAGCGATGTTCCGCTCAGGTTTGAAATATATTGCAGCTGGTGCAGACGCGATGTCTCTGGCTCGCGGAATGAACAAAGCGGTTGCTGCTGTGACAGAGCATTTGGGCACAATGTCTAAAAATGTCAAAGCGAACGATCGCGACGCGATTAAGACGGTCGCGACTATTGCCGGAAATAACGATCCGGAAGTCGGCGAAATTCTGGCAGATGCGTTGATGAAAGTCGGCAAAGACGGCGTGATCACGATTGAAGAAGGCCGTCATATGACGACCGAAGTCGATCTCGTCGAAGGAATGCAGTTCGAGCGAGGCTTCCTGTCTCCACACTTTGTGACCGATCAGGACAAACAGCTCGTCGAAATGGAAAACTGCCGCATTCTGATTCACGAAGAAAAAATCAGCAGTGCCAAAACTCTGGTTCCCCTCCTCGAAAAAATCTCTCAGGCCAACGTGCCTTTGCTGATCATCGCTGAAGACATTGACGGCGAAGCACTGGCGACTCTGGTTGTCAACAAACTGCGAGGCATCCTGCGAGTTGTCGCTGTGAAAGCTCCTGGCTATGGCGATCGTCGTAAGGCGATGCTGGAAGATATCGCAATTCTGACCAAGGGAACCGCCCTGTTCAAAGACTTGGGTGTGAATCCAGAAGCGATCGAAATGAAAGACCTGGGCGTTGCCAAGAAGATTATCATTTCTTCAGACAATACGACCATCATTGAAGGAGCCGGTTCCAAGGCTGCGATTGATGGACGGGCAGAACAGATTCGCAAAGAAATCAGCTCAACGGATTCGGAATACGATCGTGAAAAACTGCAGGAACGTCTGGCGAAAATCGCCGGCGGCGTAGCTCAGGTTCGCGTTGGTGCAGCGACCGAAACCGAAATGAAAGAGAAAAAAGACCTCATCGACGATGCCCTGGCCGCTACGCGAGCCGCCATCGAAGAGGGAATTGTTCCCGGCGGCGGAACTGCTCTGCTGCAGTGTCGTGACGCCGTATCAGGCTTGTCGCTCAAAGGTGACGAAGCTCTCGGTGCTCAGTTGGTCGAAGGCATCCTCGAAATGCCGCTGCGAAAAATTGCACAAAACGCAGGTCTCGATGGTTCTGTCGTTGCCAACCGTGTCCGCAAGGGCAAAGGCAAAGCCTACGGTTACGATGCCATGAACAACGAGTACGGCGATATGTATAAGTTCGGCGTTGTCGACCCAACCAAAGTGGTTCGCTCGGCTCTGCAGAACGCAGCCAGTGTGGCCTGCCTGTTACTGACAACCGACTCCATCATTGTTGATGAACCCGTCGAAGCCGACGATCATCACG
>DOCI01000302.1:28477-28858 GCA_003503535.1 Planctomycetaceae bacterium | reverse complement strand
ATTCGTCTATGGTTCGACTCATTCATGTTCCTTTTCAGTAATTTTACTGAGCGTTGCTAGTATGGATTCTCTGGTTTGTGTTCCGACAATCCGCTCAACTTCTCTGCCATCGACAAAGAACAGAAACATGGGATAGCGATCTACAGAATATTTTTCAGTGATAAATGGGTTATCTTCAAGATTCAATTCGGCAATCACGACTTCGCCATGTAATTCTTTAGCGAGTTGCCGGAGGGTTGGTTTCAAAGAGAGACATGGCTTGCACCAGGGAGCCCACATATCGACCATAACCGGAATGTTGCTGTCAGCAATACGGCATTCAAAATTCGAATCGGTTAGCTGCAAGGGGATAATGGCATTCTGAATTCCCTTTGCAGGCGT
>DOCI01000302.1:20154-28416 GCA_003503535.1 Planctomycetaceae bacterium | reverse complement strand
TACAACCCGCAAGCACAAGTAATAATGCGATCGCAAAGCTTTGCTTGCTTGGTCTACTGTTGATTATATCGTTACTGATCGCGTTTTTCATATCCCTTACCGCTGCCCTCTCTGCTACTTCAGCGACCTTGAATTCATGACGGATCTCATTCATTGTCATTCCAATATTCATCTTGCAGGTAGAAGTGCCTGCCAATGATGCCACACAAGTCTCATTCTGAACTCGCCTGTTTGAGCCTCAAGACAAGCCTGTTAAAAACCGCTGGAATCGCAAAATTCATGCTTAACCAGCGGCTTTCCATTTGATAGACCGCATTCATAATATCCGTCGAAATTACTTCTCCAGAATGGGTGAATGCAGATTTTTGCTATTTGGTTGGTTCAGGTGGCTTATGCCCGGTCTTAGCTTCATATTGAGCAATGAACTTATCAGCTCGCTGGGGACTGCAGATGAAACATTGCGATTCCGGACGATTGTGTTCTTCGCACCAGTCCCCATCCTCTTTGAACTTTGCCACAAGCGACTTATCGCACAACGCACACTCACTTTCCGGCACGCCATGTTCGATGCACCACCAGCCACCATGACTGTGATCGACTTCTTGTGTTGCGGAGTCGGCTTGCTCGGGAGTAGTTACACTTTTGCTACATCCCATAACTCCGACTGCCAATATCGCAATCAGCCCCAATGTCCAGCTCTTTTGTTTCATCATCCAATTCATTTCGTTCTCCTTCAGCATTGCTGATTTCAGGGTGAGACCGTCGTCGGTTCAGACCATTGATTAGACTCTCGATTTGACTCCAGGTCCATCTCCAGTCCGGCTTCAGGATCGGTCGGTTCATCTGTTCCAAGACGATGGCCATCATCGTCTCTTCCCTCTTCATTATCGCTCTCCGTCGGCAGATTAAATACGACATAGAGAACTCTTAATACAAGTAAGCTCATTATCATGGCGCTGCACACGCCACCAATTACAACGGTTGCCAGTGGTCGTTGGACCTCGGCTCCCATGCCCGTACTAAATGCCATTGGTACAAAACCCAGGCTCGCCACCAAAGTAGTCATTAAAATAGGTCGCAGTCTGGTCATCGCTGCCTCTTCAACAGCTTCGTCCAGCGAACGACCGAGACGACGTAATTGTCTGATCGTTGATACCAACAGCATGTCATCAAGTACTGCAACTCCTGACAAAGCAATAAAACCAACTGCTGCTGAGATCGAAAACGGCATATCGCGAATCCATAACGCAAGTATCCCACCAATCCAGGCGAACGGAACTCCAGTGAAAACACGTAACGAGTCTGTCCAGTTGTGGTAGGTCATGTAGAGCAATGTAAGAATCATCAGCAAAGCAATTGGGACAACAACCATCAATCGCGTTTGAGCTCGTTGCAGATTCTCAAACTGACCTCCCCATTCAATACGATATCGCCCGGCAGGCAGTTGTACTTTTTCTTCGACGACTCGCTGGGCCTCTTTCACGAAACTCCCGAGATCGCGACCGCGCACATTGGCCTCGATCGTAATGCGTCGCTGATACCAATCACGTTTAATCGTGTTGAAGCCCTCAACCCGTACGATGGTCGCAAGTCTTGAAAGGGGGATTCGCTGGCCTGATGGTGTTGCGACCAGAATTTTTCCAATTGCTTCAGGATTAGTTCTCGACATTTCCGGTAAGCGAATCACTAATGGAAAGCGAAGTTGTCCTTCGTAAACTTCACCCACGTGATTGCTACCGATGGAGCGGACAATATTCATGACCGTTCGTGCGGGAATACCGTAACGCGCGATCTCATCTTGTTTGATCTGAATCTGAAGGACCGGTTGTCCGGAAATTTGTTCAATCTTGACATCACTGGCTCCCGCGATTGAGTTTAGAGCACGCTCGACTTCCACTGCTTTTTCATTCATTAAATCGTAGTCGTCACCATAAAGAATCGCCGCCACATCGGAACGCACTCCGGAAATCATCTCGTTCATCCGCATTTCAATGGGTTGTGATAATGCCAAACGTGGCCCAGGCAGATCCCGAAGTTCTCGTTGGACCAGTGTCGTCAACTCTTCCTGGTTTTCTGCTCTTGTCCATTGTTCACGGGGATAAAGAGTGATGAACAAGTCGGTCAATTCAGTTCCCATCGGATCAGTCGCAACTTCAGCGGTACCGATTCGACTCCAAACCTGATTGATTTCATCGGGAAATTTCTCCAATAAAACCTGTTCCATTTTTGTGTTATACCGTATCGATTCTTCCAGCGGTGTTCCTGCCAGCCTGACTACATTCAGCGTAATGGCCCCCTCGGAAAGTCTAGGAACAAACTCACTGCCGAGGTTGGGAGCAACTAAGGTGAATACACTGACCAGTAAAAAAAATGCCGCTCCGATCACAAATGCTTTGTGATGCATCGTGAATCGTAGCACGGGTGCGTATAACCATTTCAGAAACCTGATCAACAACGGTTCTTTTTCCTGGATTTTCCTGGGAAGAAACAGGCTCGCCAAAACAGGCATCAGAGTCAGAGACAAAACCATCGAACCGGCAAGAGCCATAATGACAGTAATTGCCATTGGGCGGAATAACTTGCCTTCAATTCCTTCCAGAGTCAGGATTGGGAGGTAGACGATCATAATGATCAGTTCACCAAACATCGTTGGTTTACGCACTTCAATCGCCGCATCACGAATGATTTCCAGCCGACTACGACCTTGCCGATCGTGAGCCAGATGTCGCACACAGTTTTCGATCATTACGACTGAGCTATCAACAACCAAACCAAAGTCGATCGCTCCCAGACTGAGCAAACTGGCGGCGATGCCAAACTTGAGCATTCCAGAAAATGCGAACAACATCGACAGTGGAATTGCCATTGCGACAATTAATCCTGCCCTGAGATTGCCAAGAAAGATAAATAATACAGCAATAACAAGTAGTCCCCCCTCGAACAGATTTTTCTGCACTGTGTGGATGACATGCTCGATCAGCTCCGTCCTGTCATATACGGTTTGAATCGTGATACCTGGCGGAAGATTTGCTTTAATTTGTTCCAGTTTTTCCTTCAGTGCCCTGGTGACCTGATCGCTATTTTCTCCCATCAACATGAAGCCGAGGCCAAGTACGGCTTCACCAAGGCCATTGGCTGTCACTGCTCCACGACGTACTTCATGTCCAATATGAACGTCCGCGACATCACCAACACGAACGGGGACACCATCTTGGGCTGATACGATGATTGCTTCGACCTGTTTAATGCTCACAGTCCGTCCAACACCATGAACAAGAAGCATTTCACTACCATCGATTACTGTTCCTCCACCGACATTCTCGTTATTCGCTTGGATTGCCTGGCTGACCTGTTCAAAAGTCAGTCCATATTTCAACAGCAAGTCTGTATTAATGCGGACTTGATACTGTTTTTCGTAACCGCCCCAACTGTTGACTTCAGCGACACCGCGGACGGACCTGAGTTGCGGTTTAACGACCCAATCGTGAATTGTCCGTAATTCGGTTAACCGTTTGACTCGCTCCTCACGAGGAACTTGTGAAAAATCAACATCCTCATAGACCACAACGTAATGAAAAACTTCTCCGAGTCCCGTTGAAACCGGGCCCATTTGTGGTCGCCCAATTCCATTGGGAAGTTCAACCGTTGATAGCCGTTCATTGATAAGTTGTCGAGCAAAATAGATGTCGATTCCGTCGTCGAAAATAAGGACAACCTGCGATAAGCCAAACTTGGAAATGGAACGCAGATCATGAAGTCCTGGCAAGCCACTAATGGCCTGTTCTATTGGGAAAGTGATCTGTCGTTCAATTTCTTCAGAGGCCAGCGCGGGGGCGACTGTGTTGATTTGTATTTGGACTGGTGTTGTATCCGGAAATGCGTCGATGTTTAGCTGCTGGAGTGAAAATACTCCCACCAATGCAAACAAACCGGTTCCTAATATGACCAGAGCACGATGACGTAACGAAAAATCGATTAACCAATTCAGCATCCTTGCTCTCCTTATTCAGCGACACAGTCGCAGCCCGCACCAAGATTGTTTTTGAGTAACTGTGCACGGAGAACATCACTGCCTGCCGTTGCGATGACTTCACCTGGTAAGACTCCTGCAATGACTTCGGTGAATTTTCCATGAGATATTCCCAGGCGAACGCTGCGGACATGAAAGACTTTGGGGCTCTCCGGGCTATCAAAGTAGTGCGTGTTACGAACAAACACTACTTGGCAGCAACCCTCCCAATGTGTGGCCTCATTGGGTATGACAATGGCATCAGATTCTTCGCGAAGAATGATTTCACCTGTGCCAAATGTTTCATTCCGCAAACGACCATCAGGATTTGCCAGGATTGCCCGTACATCCAGCATACGGGTTGCCGCATTCGCCGAAGTACTAATCCAGTCCAGTACTCCTTCAATTTTCTGATGGCTCCCATCAGCAGTGAAACGAATTTTTTGACCGATTGCCAGTTTGTCAATCTCTTCAAGAGGGATGCTGAGTTTAAGCCACATCTGACTCATATCGGCGACCAGAAAGAGTACTCGTGTAGGATCAACGACTTCGCCAGTAGTTACGAAACGTTCTCGAACTACACCATCCATTGGTGAGACGATCGGCAGCAAATTCGCTGTGACAGTTTGGGAGTCAATTTGTGACCAGACGAAATCAGGGATACCCAATATTCGCAAACTATCGAGGACCTGACGCTCAGACTTTCCATGCAACGATTCGATCTGAACGGAGAGCCCAAGATTTTGCAGGGATTGTTCTGCACTCAACACATCCGCTTGAGCCTTGGCCAAAGCTGCTTCGGCATCGAGAATTTTGGAGCCAGCAATTGCATCGCGAGCAGCAGTGAGTCGAGTAACGTTTTGTAGCTGCAGTTTTTCTTCAGCTAGTGATCGCAATAAATTTGTCTTCAAATCTCCAACTTGAACTGCATCCACAATCGCCAGCACTTCTCCCTTTGAGACTCGATCACCAACTTTTTTATAAACGGTCCACACACTGCCCGGTACGCGCGACGCTAAACTGGCCTGTAAGGTTGGATCATAAATAATCTCACCATTTCCGGTGATCGATTCTACGACGGGTTTTCGCTCGACGAGTTCAACGTCGACTCCAGCCTGTTTGACGGTTTCGATAGATGCAAATTGTATTCGAGACTTATAGACACGACATTCGCTGTTATTTTGTTTTCGTGCAGTCACTGTCAATGCCCGCTCTGCACGATTAAAGTCTTCGATCAATTCGTCAGCAGTTGGAGGCTCTTTCATTTGAGCAACATCGGGATGGTGTAAGGGACAGTTGTGAACTCCATGCACTGGACACCATCCATAATCCGGCCCCAGGGGCATCAAGGTTGGATCGCAGGTGATGCAGATTGATTCGGGGACGGCATGTTCTTCACACCAATCATCAACGACAGATCCTTTGACACCTGTAAGAACTGCGAATTTTGGAATTTTCCAATCATTGTGGTGGCCATAGTAAAACAGTCCCGCAAAACCGATCAGTACCAGTGTCGATCCAATACTGTTTCTTACTAGCGATAGGGTACGACGAAATATCCCCTCATGAGGTGGGTCATTTTCAGAAATTGCAGTATCAGCGGCACTCTCGCTACGAGGGTACTGAGCAGACATTTGACGCTTCTTTTTAATCGGCGTCTCAACGGAGGAATGACTCATTGGGAATTCCTTCTTATAAGATGGGATATTAACCAACCGCAGAGGGAGAAGTGGCACATCAACCTGTAAGACCTCAATGTTTTATTTTCAGGTAGGAACTGTTGTAAAGAACAACAAAATTGTGCGTTACCGTTACCGGGCTACCAAAATAAAACACACCGAAGACAAAACACCCATAAAGCAAAATAGTGTCAGGGTAGATGATGCAGGTGAACCATGAGCTGAAACTCTATGCTTATATGAGCAAGCCAAGTCACAGAAATATGGTTTACGATATATGGCCAGCAGGGCCTACAGCTGTAATGAAGCGTGTGCGAGTCGAACCGATCGACCATTTGACCTATCGTGACGATGGGAAAGTCTCTCAATACGAATCAAATTCGTTAGAGAGACTTCGCTCGTGTCAAAACTTTGGGGCGTGAGGTCGATCAACATCGATACACCAATTAATGTTATGCGATTATTGAGATCAGGCGTAACGTGACCAATACAGCCAGATTCACAATGACAGGGACATTTTGCAGGGAAATCTACAGGGGAGGAGCATTCACCATGATGGCAAGTATCGTGTTCGCTCTCCACGCAGCAACAAGAATGTGTGAATTCTGGTTGGTCGGTACACGAATCGACATCGCAACCCATACAAAGTATTGGGCAAAAAATCACTCGTAAGGTGATAACCAGGATTATTGGAAGTCGAAACATCTGTTTCGGAAACCCTCTGATATTTTGGGAAATTAAATCATATTTATTGTAGTCATTCCTAAAAATCGTGACAAGCCCATTTCATTATTCTACTTTTTAAGTCAATCCAATCGTTCAAATTTCTTTCATTCTTGAAAGTGTCACATCAATAAAGCATCGTCGGTTCAATCAACGACGATGAAGTCGTAAACTTCAACCAAGTTGTACTGCAAGACCTCGAGCATTGGGAAATGAAATTCAAGCGACAATGCTCGGGACGATTTCATCCTATGTGCTGCTCGGAGACAGGATTTATAATGTTCGCGTTATGGCGTCGCCGCAGTCTCACAACAGCGAGAAGGAATTGGCGACCATGCCATTATATTCAATCGCAGGAGCAAACATGACCGTCGAAGATGTCGCTCAGATTGAACATGAACCAGGTATGCTGGAGATGCACCGGGAAGACTTGCGTCAATTGGTGTCGGTCTCTGCACGTTTCGAAAATATTGATATGGGCCATGGCATCAGTGAGATCAAGAGACAGTTGGCAGATAAAGTTCAGATCCCGGTTAATGCCTCCATCGAGTTCGGCGGTCTCTACCGACAGCAGCAAGAGTCTTTCCGAAATCTGGCTTTTGTCCTGGCGATGGCATTGGTTTTGGTATTTGGTGTTTTAATCCTGGAGTTTCGTGGTTTCCTGAAGCCGCTGGCTATTCTTGCGGGATCGATCTTAGCGATGTTCGGTGTCGCGGCCGCTTTGTGGTTGACCGGTACGACTCTCAATATCATCTCATTTCTGGGAGCAATTATCGGGATCGGCATCACTGCCAAGAATGGCATCCTGATGTTGGATTATGTCGATCATCTAATGGGCGATGGCCTCGCTTTAGATGAAGCTTTAATCCAATCCGGGCGTCGTCGACTTCGTCCTGTGTTGATGACCTCATTGACTACATTTCTGGGCTTACTCCCACTCGCATATGGTGTTGGAGCCGGAGCAGATATGTTGCGTCCGATGGCCATCGCAGTGATCGGTTCATTATGTATGTCATTGGTCCTGTCCCTGATTGCAACCCCCGTGTTTTACTATTCCATGCAGTGGGTGATGGACCGTTTCAAATAATGAGCCGATGCCGTGAAATCGACCACAGAAGATTCGATTTCCACATAATTATTTAAGGATTCGCAATGACGATTCAGCAACAGACATGGACTCACAGGGGAGCTTTTAGTCGACTGAGTCTCATCTTCTGTCTGCTCACTGGCTGCACTCAGTCCTCAGATCAGACGATATCAACCGACGATTCATTATCAGTTCAGCCAACGGTTACCGTTCAGGTGGCTCAGGCTGAAATTTCCACATTAAAACCGATCCTCGATCTGGTGGGAGTTGTCACTGCAATTCCAGAAAAGACGGCCGTCATTTCGCCACAATTGGGGGGTTGGGTCCGCAAGCTCGATGTCGTTGAAGGACAATCGGTCAAAGCCGGGGAACTCCTGGTCGAATTGGATCCCCGTTCAGCCGAGGTCGCCGTCCAACGAGCTGCAGCGACAGTCGCGGAAAAGACCGCAGCCTTAAAAAGACTCAAGAGTGGATACCTGCCTGAAGAAATTGCAGGAGCACGTCAGGATGCTGGGAATGCTGCTGCGACTGTCGACGGGCTCAGCAATGAACTCGCGGCCTTAAAAGACTTACTCGACCGTAATGAGATCTCGAGTGTGGTTTATCAAACCAAATCCGAAGCATTGAAGTCCGCCAAAGCGGCGCTCGCCTCAGCCGAGGAGAAAGTCAAACTACTCGAAGCGGGCACGCGACCGGAGTTGATTGAAGAAGCTCAGGCCATTCTCGATGCCGCCAAAGCCGACCTGGAGCAAGCGAGTCTGATA
>DOCI01000302.1:19212-19988 GCA_003503535.1 Planctomycetaceae bacterium | reverse complement strand
AAGTCAATGGAGTCATTGTTCAATTGCTGGCCCGTCAAGGACAGTTCTTTGATCGGGCGGTCTCGCTGGCAACGGTAATGGACCTGTCGGAAGTCTTCGTGCAGATTCGCATCCCCAGCAGTCAGTTTGCCAAGGTGAAACAAGGGGCCAAAGTCGAAGTACAATTGACGTCACTTCCCGAGCAGATTTTCCAGGGGCAGATTTCACGGATTAGCGGTCAAGCCGATTTGGCGACAGGCAACGTAACCGTTTTCGCAACGATTCAGAACACGAATCACCTGCTACGCCCTGGACTCAGCTGCCAGGTGCAGGTCTCACTTCCTGAAGTCTCCAACGTGCTGACCATCCCGTTAACAGCAATCGCGGATAACGCAGGCACGCCCGTCGTGACGATCATCCGTGACAGCAAAGCCTACGAGACTGAGGTTCAATTGGGAACAAAAACAAAAGATCGAGTTGAAATTCTTTCGGGCCTCTCCGCGGGAGACAAAGTCACGACTGCTGGTGGTTATGGTTTACCAGAAGGGTGTCCAGTCAGTATTGTCTCAGGTGAGATAGATAACCAAAGTTTATAACTTTCTGAACCGCCAACCGCTGTAGTTCGCGGAGTAGCAGTGCTTGAGTATCGCAGTAAGGGTGGATCACGCACGGCTCTGTCCTTGGACAAAGTGTTTAGAGCATATTCAATAATGAACTGCAGCCTCCGGCAGGAGCAAACACTGCGTTTTCAGGACATTGGTGAACATGAGACTGCAGAAACCATTTGAAATGGTCTA
>DOCI01000302.1:18776-19081 GCA_003503535.1 Planctomycetaceae bacterium | reverse complement strand
CAGAAACCATTTGAAATGGTCTAGCTCCACATGAAAGAGCTTTTTAGGTGCGAACTTATTTTAACAAATTCAAATCTGCCCCGAAGTGTTTCTCAAATAGCAGCAACTGCGATCTTAACTCATTATTTATAGGGGAGTTATAAGAATTATTAGCCATATGAATTATCAGCAAACCCATCGGAAAGCATTCTCGGATTGTACCATGGACATCGTCATGTATCTCCAATGATGCGAGAATGCTTTCTGATGAATTTGTGAGATGATTCCTGGTGGCTGAATGCGAATGTCGGTCAAGCGGTGGAGAG
>DOCI01000302.1:3252-18661 GCA_003503535.1 Planctomycetaceae bacterium | reverse complement strand
CAAAAATTGGTATGACATCCGTGCTTGGAATCTGCTCCTGTTCGATTCGCAGAAACTCTGCGTGACAAACATCAAAAGCAGATCGTTCGGAAGTTGTCAGGTTGATGGGAGGCGAAGGTATTTGAGTCGTCTCATTTCGCTGGCCAATATGATCTCGGTGGCGACATAAAGTTTTGAAGTCCATGAGTATGCTTTCCGCATTCGGGAAGTTGATACGAAAACGGGAGAGAATTGAAAGACCATCCACATCAATGTCTCCCCAGTACCAGATGTTGCATTCATGTAGCCAAGGGATGAGACGAAAGTCCGCGACAGCATTTCCGATGCCTCCCATGGCAATGGTGTTCGACAGCGGAGGTAAGGTCATTAGACAGGTTTTGTTCTCGACGACCAGTACATTCACCGAATCGACGTTTTGTCTTGCCAGTGTTTCCAAAGGAATGGAACAATCGGGCCAGGGACTGCCGAATACTTGCTGAATCCGAGAATCGAGAAAGCGGATTTGCAGACGGGGTTGATCGTATTGCAAGCCATACCTTCGAGCGAAGTGCTGTTCATCAGCGCGAATGGAGGTTGGAGGAAGTAAGAGATCCAGCCATCCGCGAAGAATGCGTTGATTCCGTTCTATGAACTTCGTGTCGATGCTGAGAGGAAGCTCTCTGGCGAAGAGACCGGGCCGGGGATTGGCCCGTAAATAATCAACGACAAGAATCAGTCCGTCAATATCGTGACCAGAATCGATGAGGAGTTTTCGATTCGAACGTATCCAATTTTCAAGTTCTGGGTAGTGCTGACGAATGATCGTCACAGTACTGGTGAATTTTTCGAACTCGGCTTCTTTTCTAATGAATCGCAGGTAGTCGACTTGTGTCGCGAAAAAGATTTTCTCGGGAACCAGATTCTTGCCATGTCGCTGCGAGTTTCGTTCTCTCCATTCAATTGAGTAGCCAAATCCAGTTTCTGCGTTCGATTGGCTTTTTAATAACTGGACAGCATGAACGGCAGCGGCAAGATCGTCAGGCAATTTCCGATTGCCGAGAATACGACAGGGAAAGAACTCCTCTCCATCGAGCCAGGCCAGTTGCAACTTGGCATAGAGATTATTCGCTTTCAGTCGAATGTCATTTGGGTTAATCATCGATCATTTTGATTCTTAGAACTGCTGGTTCGATGTTTATCCGCTGCATCAACGTAATGCGAAAATTCCTTCGCAGTCATCTGGAAGACTTCGGAACGATTGTTTTTCTTGGTCACGTGCAAATAACTCCCAACAAACGGCTGAGTGACACAGGCCTTCGCATCCAAGGGGGCGACGATGAGTAGTTGCAGACCGAATTGCCGGAATAGCTTCAAAGCATACTCCGCATGTTGATCATCGACTTTGGAAAACATTTCGTCGACAACGACAAAGCGAAATCGCTCTGCATCGGGTTCGCTGGGATCAAGATCGTATTGGTAGGCGATGGCTGCTACGAGAATTGTGAACGCCAGCTTGGCTTTTTCCCCACCGGATTGCCCAGTGCTGTCATCGTAACTTGAGACCTGTTCAAGTGTCCGAGCATCAATCACATTGGCGAGGAAGTCGAACCAGTTGCGGACATCAACGACCTTTTCCCGCCACCGACGATATCCTTCATCCTGAAGTTTGAGAACCAGCTTTTGAATCCGCACGAACCGCGCTTCATTAGCCTCGGCGGAATCTTCAAAACTTCCTTCCACGCACTCTCGAAGCTGACGCTGAAACTCGACGATTTCATGGTTGTTAACCCGTTTGGGATCAAGCTGAATGTAGGTTCCCTCGCGAAAATCAAGTTGTCTGAGTGACAAATTCAGCGTTTCCACTTTTTCTTCTATGTTACGTCGCTCTTTCTCCAATGCGGCTCTGAACAAACCAATTTCTCGGGTGACCGTGTCGTTGAGTCGTTCTTTGAAGCGGTCTGTATGTCGCGGCAAATCCTCATCACTGATTCGCTGGAGTAGCCCGAGGAAACTATCCAGATAGGCAACGTGCGGCATTAAGTCGGCTACTTCGGGAAACTTCCTGGTGAACTTTGACATAGCCTGAGTCAAATGCTCTTCAATGGGATCGAGCTTCTGACGCAGGCTTTTCTGCTCTTTGTCCAATGTTTTTCGTAGAGAAACTTGCGTTTCGAGGAGTACTTCGATGGAAAAGCAACTTTCATCAACAGACGATTCCAATTCACTAAATGTTGATTGATATTGTTCCCACACCTTTTCTTTCGTGAATCCGTCGATCACATTCTGTGCATTGATAATGAGTTTCTCGGCATCGCGAATTGATCTTTCCAATCCGTTTTCTGTACAAATAGAATCTTCACGGTGGGACTCCAGTCCCTTGCGACGAGAAGACAATTTCGTAGCCTGCTCTCGAAGAAATTGAATGGCATCGGAATTCTCTTCGATGGCCTTTTTCTCTTCTTCCAAATCGACTAGATCTTGCTGATGCCGTTGCCAGTTGATCTCCGAGAAATCTACAAAGGTTTGCAAATTGTTCCAGGCATGAATACGGTTTCGGTAGGCTACGAGGTTCGTATCAATGGCAGCAACTTTTTGAGAGAGTTGCTGATCAATGAAATCAAGCTCGACGACTCTCGCCATGATCTGTTGTTTCTTCTCCTTGTTGTCCCAACCCAGTATGAAGTTTCTTCTGTCCAGTAATTGTTCGCGATCATCTTTGTCATGGCGTTTACTACCGGTTTTGACATGCCGAGATGGTGTCATCGCTAAACCGGTCGCCTGCTGAAGTTCCTCAATCGTCTCACAACACCGATAGTCAAAACGGGCTGCCAATTCTGCTTTAACCCATGGCAATAGGGAATGCCCTGCTTTGAATCGTAATTTGCTGAGCATTGAGGCCGAATCTTGATCTGTCATGCCATGTGAGGCTTTTTGCTCGTTGATTCGCAGATAGATAAGCCGTTGTCCTCGACCTCTTGCGGTGAGTTTCGTCTGCTCAACATGACGACTCACTATGTGATAGAATCGATCCGGCACAAGCAGACTGAGTCCAAAGCTGTGCAGAACTTTTTCGATCGATGACTCCCATTTCCGCTCATTCTCCTGCACGGCAATGAGTTCCGCAGCAAACGGTAATTCTTTTGAACTCATCCCTAATTCCAGACAGATGCTTTCTCGAAGTGAAATAGACCATTCGGGAAGGTTTCCTTTTTGCCTTTCGAGACTTTCCAACTCGACCGAAAGATCACTGCGTTCCTGGCGGATTTGACTGCGTTGAACGATCAGTTCCATTCTGTTCTCTTCACACGCTTGGATCGAAGCTTCAAGTTGATTGTGATGTTCTGATATCAATTGCTGCACATGCTGAAATTCCGATGCATAAGAAACGGTTTGATTAAATCCCGTTCGTTTCAATGCCAGTTGGTAATGGTCGTAGCGTTCTTGTTTTCGATTTAACTCGGAAGTCGCAGTCTCAATGAGTAGCGGAATCATCTTGAGTCGATCACCTCCCTCCTGTTCGATCTCGTTCTTGATACGTCGTTGCTCTTCCTCGATAGCATCAAGCTCATCTTTCAGGCTTTGCTTGTGTATGCGGATTTCAACGAGCGATTGTTGATATTTTACGAGTGCAGGTTTGAAATTCTCAATCGTTTTCTGTGCGAAGAAGGCATCCAACCCCTGCGACTTCCTGATTGTTTTCTCAAGTTGTCCTTTGAAATTGGCGTATTCCAGACCATGTCGAGCGATCGGTTGCAGCAGGGCTTCCTGATCACGGGCTTTCACCAGGCACGCATGAGCTTCATTGAGTTGTGTGAAATGGGCCAGCAACGCTTCGAGGCGTTCGGTCCAGTTGTATGGTTCCAACATATGATTGCGAATGAACTGATTGAGATTCTCAATGTCCTTGACGGCTACTGTTTGATTGAAGACATCCATCGCCTTCTTTTTCACCTTCGTGGTCTTGCGAAACCAGCCTTCATATTCAGTAAAAGTTTTAGTCGCCTTGAAATCCCGATCTGTTATCGCCTTCAGAATTCCACTACTTGTATCAAGCTGCGAAAAATCTCCGGAGATTGATCGCTCTCGATTTGAGAAACAGTAAACCGGTTCAACTTTCTGACCATTCCAATAGAGCAGATTCGCTAAACTAAATGCCGACTCATTATCGTTCTGGAAGCAGGCCAGAACCACTGAGTAATGCTTTCGTGACGGCCGCAGGCAGCGTGTCTTGATTCCATTGCTCTCACCATCTGCGTTTCGGTCAAAGGCTCCTTCGAAGTAGGTCCGCTCTGTTCGTTCCCGTTTCCTGGCTCCGGCAGCAACATTGAAATTACGGACGCCTGGCTTTACCAATAATGTCAGAATTCCATCGATCAGTGTCGATTTCCCGGAACCATTTTGACCAACAAGCAGCGTCGACTGCCCCTCTGGAGAAACGATATGAATTTTTTGATCGAATGTCCCCCAATTCAAGAGTTCGAGTCGCTTCAGACGATATCCAGATGTTTGGGAAAAGTTGCCCGAATGAAATTCGGTCTTATCGAAGAGTGCATCGGCTTGTTTCATAATTGTCTCTCCTCATCCACACGGTTCAGATTTGGTGCTTGTTTCTCATTTTTGACGAGCAATTGACCCTTCAAACTTTCCAACTCTGCTGCGGGGAGACGTGCCTTTAGTATTCGACGAACCTCCCAAGCCGGTGGATCATCGCTGAATCGTTTTACGAATCCGAAATCCTCCAGTCGTTTGCAGGTTGATCGCATCTCTTTAAGCTGCTTGACATCATCTCCCTGCGAGAGACGTAATGCTTTCCACTGGTCGAACAGCACAGATTCGTCGACCACACATTTCTCGTCATGTGCCTCTTCCTCTTCGAAGCGTCGGTATTCGTCCCGCAAAATAATACAGAGGATCGACTGCTTATAACTCAATCGCGAAGTGTGAAAGAGTTTTGGAATCGTGTCGTAACCTTCAGGAGTTTCTTCGTCGGAAATCTGGCGGAGAAAAGCCATCCCTTCGGATTCGTTCAAGATTAAAATCAGCCCTAATCTTGCAAAGTACTCGGTTAATCGCGAGGTATTGGAAATAAGTAAGTTCCAGGCCCGTTCCTCCTCAGCATACACAACCCCGCGCAACAGTAAGACTGCGGGAATACTGAACTCTTGAAATTGCGGGAACTCATCAGACATGCCCGTTCCTCCGCTTGTTTAGGAAAGTGACCAACGGAACACGGAGTTCTACCCAGTTTGCATTGTCCTGAATGGGCGGAATTGATAACGAAATTTCGACGGAAGTATCGATATGATGATTGTCATCTTTGGCGATCTGAAGATAACCAAGAACCTCCACCACTCCTGCCGTGGGAGGAAATTCATCTAGCACATCCGCCAGAGTCGGGGCGGGTCGCAAGTTCAACAACTCTTCAATATGGTTTCGCAACGCATTCCAATCCAATCGGTGCATCGCTGCATACTGCTTAAAAGTATCCGATCGCTCCTCATCGTCTGGCTCAAATTCTGTGAGATCCATCAGTTCCAGACGGGCTGGCTCTGTCCAGAACGTGCGACGAAACGGGGAATCGATTGCTGCGTTGTCTTCAATCATCAGGCCGACATCATCGCAATTATCCTGGTCACGCAGCGAAGCCACTAACCCTCGAATCTCCTGCAGCAGCTGGGCAACCCGTTGTCGCTCCGCGTGAGCCTCAACGTCCAGTAGTCGTCGCAAGGTTGTGGACAGACGTTGGTTGGTTCGCATGACTTTCTCAGCCTCTCGCTGAAGCAACGTGACCATTCCCCGCACCGTTTCCATACCATCCTGTTGATTACTCAATTCTGGGATCTTGCGGATCTCATCAATGATCCGCTCAAGCTGTTCAGTTTGCACGGGGGACAGAATGAGTTTCACGAATTCATAGAAGCTGACGCCTTGATCGTCTTCCTTAAGGACATCTTCTGCATTGAGAGCATATTCGAGAATGCCACCTCGTGCCGCTCGCCCGACGACCTGTTGTTGCTGTACTTCGAGTGTGATTTCTCGAAACGATTCTTCGACGGCACGGAAATCTCCCTGCAACTGTTTCAAAACAGACACCGCAGTGATGAATCGTTCGCGGATTTGTGCGGGTCGATACTTCGTGACACGACCATCTTTCTCTATCTGCGCAATCTCCTCCTGCACTCTGAATTGCTCGTTGCGCAAATGCTGCAAACGAGTTTCTGGATCGTCTGAAGAACCAACAACGAGATCTGAAAGAGTGTCAATGACAAGTTTTAGCCGGGATTCCGTCCCGACAAACCCAAGCTCCTTACCAAGAACAAGATCCAGAAACGCTAATACATCTTCTGTATGTGGAGTCAGCTCATAGCTCGGTTCATCTGAATCAGCTTCCAAAAATCGTCTGAGCCAGCGGGTCTCACTGGAACACCATTCTGCAATGTAAGCATCTGCACGGGATGGTAACTTCCCGGGATCCGTCTCCTGCAAATTCTCCTGGTAAGCGATTAAGGCAGCGACGAGATCAGAATGGGCCCAAGCAAGCCGTTCACCCCCTTTGAATTGCTGATTCAGAAAATCAATGATAAACGGCGCATTCGACGACCGCAGCAAATTTAATGCGGGCGAAGTGTCGAAGTAAACTAGTAACTTGACGAGTTGCATAAGTTCATATTAACATGGGTACAGATGAATTCCATCATAGATCTCAGGGAGTGATTAGCAAAAACAGCGAAATAGCATGCGTTTTTGCCTAAATTTCCTAATTTGTTGTCAAATGGCGTCGTCCACCGTTCTGTGATAGCTAAAAAAAACGAATTGCGATTTGGGAGAATTACAAAGTTCCGCACCGCACTGCCAAGATGAGACCTTTGATGATCACATCTTGGCAGTAGATTACGGCTTGGAAGCGATCCCATTCGCCTTTGAGATCGTTGGCTCCGATTTCCCGAAATGTGCCGCTGCCTTCTTGATTGTGGCCCCTGGTTGCCTTAAATATTCTGCCACTTCTGATGCATGCTCCTGAGACCACCACTTTCGCTTGAGGACGCTCACGTCTTTTCCCATGGCATCGATGCCATGCTTATTCTTGGCTTCTCGAAGTGCAGCTCGAATTGTTGGTACAGTTTTGCCGAAGTGGTCTGCTGTTTCTTCCATGGTAGCAGCGTTTTCAAGACGCCATTCGGCAATCTGCTGGGCATGTGTTTCACGCCAAGTTGGTTCCGAGGGAATTCGGAACTCCGTGACATTGAACCATTCTTCACCAAGCCCCTGAAATCGAGTCGGGTCCACCGCGAAATCATTTAGGGAAATCGCTAAGTCGTCATCTTCAAACGTATCCGAGAGATTACGACGGGTTCTTCGACGTGGCTCAGCCCGCTGTTCCGTGATGTCATGCGAGCGATCCGTTGAATAGGCATGCTCACCACGTGGCAAGAGTTCGAGGGCGTCAGTAATGACACCGAGTTTAGAAGTTCTCAAGTGAATGTTGCCGTCCTGATCGCAGTAGATTCCATCAATATGTTGGGCCAGCAGCACGTTCATTGCAGAGGCATTTTCTCCAGACAGCGTTTCTGAAAGTTGAAGAAAACGCTCGGCTACCAACTCTGGATTCACAAGTTCATCAACTATCTGAGAGTGCGAAGTCAAAGAGTGGAGCTTTTGTTGGATCTCATCCATCCTGTCGCGATCCCGTACCCAGTCTGCTTGCAACTCTCGACGCAAGACTTCGGAGAGACTTGGATCGCCAAGCGACTGCTTCCAACCGCGACTTCGATCTTCGAGTTCCGAGTATTCTCGCTCCAGATCCGACCGGACATCCATTACATTGGGTTGCAAATCTTGCAAGTGTTTTCGAACTCGGTTTACGAAATTCTGGAAGTCAGAGTTTGCGAGTAGTTCATCTTTGGTCATAAGTCAGATCCATGTGAGTAAAGGGTCTATTCCAGCACATTCGGTGCAACGGGATGGAAACAACGGCAGACTTCTTATGCGAACTGGTCACTGGACAGGAACAGCTGAGATAACAGAAGATCAAACACGACTTTTCGCAGTTTCTCCTCCGGAACCCGATGCGAGTTCTGGCAGACGCCACTCAGATAGCCGGTACAAACGTAGGCTGTATATCGGCGTTCTTCGCCAGACTTGGTCACGTAGAGTGGACCCGATGAGGCATTCATCGACCGTCCGCAATGGCGGCAAATGACAAGTCCCGACAGAGGATACTTCAGAGCAACTCCAGTTGAAGAAGGAAGTGAATTTGTCTGTTTTTCCTCCATGCTTCTCTTCCGCTTCGCTCGCTGCCCAGCCACATAATTCCAATCTTCTGGATCAATAATTGGCTCGCAGAACTCCGTGTTTTTTTCCCAATCCTCCTCAGGCAAGGCTTGTAGGACACGCACATCGTCGATAATCCCCGTGCAATTTTTACCCCAAACGTACTCGCCCTTATAGATAGCGTTCTTGAGAATGTACGTCACTGCATCCGCACTGCCGGGTAAAAGGTTGGCGGCAAATTCCTTGGACTTCTTCAACTCCTTGAAAATTCGCACACCCGCCCAACCACGTTCCCTAGCGAGGTCATAGAATTTCCGCACGACTGGTGAGGTCAGCGTATCAGGAACGAGAATGCGATGGTCGATTTCCTCAATCCCTTGTCGGAACACTATCACGTTCTCCAGCTTGTATCCAAACGGAACGGGACCACCGGGCCAGTGTCCCAGGCGAATGGCGTCTTTCTTGCCGCGGACCACGTTGTGAGCTTTCGCCCACCCTTCTTCAGTGGCCCGTATCGATTCAATCTTGGATAGAGCACGTCCAGACCGGGAAGTTGGATCAGCAAAACCGCTGTCGACAGTCAATACGAGGATCCCTTCCTTTTCCAGTTTGCGTCGAATTTCGTCTGCATCATCACCACGAGTCAGGCGTTCAAACGTATCAACAAGAATGAGGTTCGCTTCCACTTTTCCCGATTTAATATCACGGATCATCCGTTGATAATCCAGTCGTTTCCGCTTGTAACGCCCCGAGATCCCGTCGTCACGATAGATCGCAACGACTTTCCAAGAAAGATTTTGGCGTTTAATGAGTCTATTGACTTCTTCAATTTGCTGATCCGGGGATCTGGGATTCTGCATCTCATCTGACATCCGAGCATAGATGACCGCCCGATATTGTTTGCTCAAACTGAATGTTGGCCTCAACACGATGGCACCTCCTTGTCTCAATCGAGACGATAGTGTTGCTGATAAATGTCTGACGCAATCTGTTTGGCGATGAGATCCATCAGGCTGTTACAACGATGTTGTCTAACGAGGTTCGCCAACCGCAATTGTGATTCATGGTCGATCTCTGTAGGAAATGGATGTTCTCCATTCGCAATCAACTGCGAGAGTTTCCGAAGATCGATTGAACCGTTCGACTGACCATCGTGATCAGACACATCGTGGCTCAAACGAAATTGTTCAGGAATCAGAGGCTCCTTTCATAAAAAAAGAGCCAGTGTTTCCACTGGCTCATAACATAGAATACTTCGATCACGCTCCGATCACGCGGAGCAATATTTATGAAAAGTTCAGGATTGTGGCATATTGGTTCTTTCGGAATTGAGGACAACAACTTCGTTATTGGGAAGATCAAGATAGTACCCATCTCCGTTGTGTTTAATCGCCGTTGACAATTCTTTGGGGATGTTCTTTCGCAAACGCGTTACCAGTGATGAGAATGCTGAATCCGAAATTGATTCTGTGGCATCAAGATCGTTTCCGACGACTCTGCGCTTCGTTTTCACACGATTTGCAAGCAAGTGCAGGACTTCAAACTGCTTCTTTGAAATATCGAGAAGATTCCCTTTCCAATAGACGACCCGTTCACTCGAATTGACAGCCAAGTTTCGTAAGGCAATTTGACTTTCAAACTCGACTTCTGCTTCTCGCTCTGAGTCATACAAGTCTTGAAGACGACTTAAGTGTGTCGCAATCCGATCATGAAACTCGGGCCCGTGTAAGCCACCAATCCTGATCTTTATCTCGCTGGCTCCCCGCTCGACGGTTCGAGTGTCCAGCCCCAACCATTCGACATCTGCATCGTCATTATTAGCCACGTAGATTTGTGTCAGTGCGATACAAGCATCAATGAGCGGTAATTTGCGAGTTTCTTTGAGAGCTTGCTGAAGTTCCGCAAACTTGATTTCGTATTGGCGATGGGCATCTTCTACTTTCTTCCAGAGTTGTAGGTCACGTTTCTTTTCGATCGATACCAGCAAAACTTTGGAACCCAAAAAGAGCTTTCGTGACGGTCGAATTCGATTTAACATGCTCCTGACAATGAAGTTGCCGATCGGTAAAAGTCTCGGATTCAGAGAGACGATAGTATCACCCAGGCAAATCGCAATTCCAATCTCAACGAAACTCACTTTCGGTTGCGTTCCGAAGTAATCCTGAATGTTGACCAAATCCTCCCACGGGCGTGACGCAAAATATTTTAGATACTTTCGGTGATCTTCGATGGGGTTACATGACAGCGTATCTTCTTTGTTCACAGTTTCTGAATCGTCTTCAGATGACCATGTACCTGACGCAAAATGCTCCGACGGTGGGTGTTCACTGCACAGAGCATCGTAGACTGAAGGAACTTGAAAAATTTCCAGCACTGACTGGGCACAATCGACAAGATACTGGTCCACTAGGTCAATGAGACCTCGCAATTCTGTTTTCGCGCCAGCCTGAAGTTCCGTAATTGGCCAACTGGCGTAACTGCGGAAACGAGGTCGGCGGGAATAATCTTCGAGGACTGGGGCAAGATCTTCTTCGTACCAGACAGCCAACCGACTGTTGGAATCTTCGTCGAATCCTGATCGTATGGGAGATGTTTCCTGATACTGACGAATCGCAAACTCAAGTTGTTTCACAACTGTCCTCCAAGTCAAATGCACTGTTTTTAGGTAATCTATGACGCTCGATCTGACTGCGTGATCGTAGCGTGATTGGCACTTTATACGCTTCTATTTCCACAGCCGGGACGTCCTCGGCAAAGCAGATTGCTGGAAATATACCCAAAACTTTCCAATGCCCGAACTGGCCACTTCAAAACCGAAACGCGATTCTGCTGACCTATTATCACCAGAATCACAGCGTCAATCAATATCATCCAACTGGAAACACTATCGTCCTAAGCATCGCTGGGAGCGAGTTGAACATTTTCCCGTGGGGATCATTCCGCCACAGAAGGTACGGATCTATCATCAGAATGACTATTACCGCCTGCAGTGGTGGGAGCCTTCCGCAAAACGAAATCTGACGGATCGCGTGAATGGAGATCTGGTCGTTGCCATCATGCGAGCCCGCGAAATCGAAGAGCGCCTGATCAATGCCCGCTCATCAGGCTTGGGGCTCGCGAAACTCACTCTTCAAAAATTACATGAGCAATACGTAGAGATGCTTGGTGCTCGGGCAGACGCTGACGAAATCAGTCCCAAAACACTGAGTCGGTACTCCTCCGCACTGAATCACTTCTTGAAGTTTATTTCCCTGGCTGAACCCCAACAGCAGTACCGATTCGCTGTAAATGTAGACCAGCGATTTGTGCTCACTTTCAAATCGTTTCTGAGCAGCCTGAAAGTTTCACCCAACGGACATCCCAATGCGAAGCTACGATCATTGAAATCTGTCGGATATGTTTTAGGCGTCGTCCGAGGGATGTTCTGTTGGGGAGTCAGCGAAAAGAGTGGACCACTCCTGCCAATGGGATTCCGAAATCCGTTTCAAGGAAATATCAATACGCGAACAGATCGACGAGCGAAGGATCTTTTTGGGGATCCCGATGTAACGATCGAGATGGCGTCCGAATTTATTCAGAATTGTGATTCTTATCAATTTCCTCTGTTTGCACCGATCATATTGTTCGGACTGCGGGCCAGCGAACCGTGTCTGATCTTTCGCGAGGATCTTGACGCCGAATGGCTCCGGGTGATTGGACGCCCAGAATTGGGGTATGACACTAAAGGGTTACGAGATAAACGACTGCCTATATGCTCTGATCTTCTCGAGTTGATTACGTCTGGATGTGTCGAAAAATCATGCCTTTTGCTGACGAGACGATCCATTTTCGAGGGGCTGGAAGAGGTGACCGAAAAATCAACATCGGCTGCCGAATTAGTGACACGGTATCAGCAAATACTTGACAACCAACGAAGTTCATCCGCAAAGGTTCGATCAGATCTCTTGCGACAGCTTATCCAAGATGCTGGCGGCCTCGACTATGATCACATTGATCGCGAGTTCAGAGCAGTAGCAGGAAAATTGGAGTGGCCGAAAGAAGCCACATTGAAAGACTTTCGTCATCTGTTCAGCACGTCGCTGGAAAATGCTGGGGTTCCACTCTTTTATCGTCGCTACTTGATGGGCCAATCACCCGGCACATCGCCGGTGACGACTTACACGCACCTGAACCAGTTGCGCGAGCAGCATCGGCGTGTAGTGGAATCGACGCTGGCTCCACTCTACCAAGCGTTTCAATCGCGAGTATCCGATCTCGATAAGAATCGTTAATCACTCTGTCCAGAGCGAATCGCTGAAATCTGATATGATTCACCGATTGGTAAGCCATTCCTCGGCAATCGCAATACCGGGACGGTCCTTCAAGGCTCGCTCCAACTGATCTCGCATGGTTGCGGGACGGGTGTGCGTGTAAGTCGCCGTCATTCCGAGTGGATTAGAACGGGATGTAGCTTTTGTTGAATGCCCCATCAATTCATTGCGAATGAGCGGATCTACTCTTCCCTCCTGCAATGTTGTCGCGAACAAGTGACGGAGCATCTTCGGACTGGTAAAGCCTTTCAAGCCAGCTTTGCTGCAAATCTGCATAAAACTGGTCCTGATATAATCCGTTTTAATCATTCCAGCGTCGCGCCAAACCGTCTGACAAATCTGTTGCCGGTCTACCCGCGTGAGCGGCCTGTCGCTTTCAGCTTCACGACGCATGATGCGTAGTTGCAGTTCTTTCTCCAAAGCCTCGATAGAACAACCTGCTAATAACGGTGCTTGCTTGCAATTAAATCGTCTTCTTTGAAACAGAGTTCCAGCTCGCCGGTTGAGTGCATGCGAATTGATGACCTCAAGAAGCACTGCTGGCAAGGGAATCAGTCGTTCTGTTCGTGTTTTCACCTGCCAACCGAGTTGGGGCCGGTTACGAATAACGATTGCCTGAAGTTCGTTATTGACATCATCAGGCCAATATAGGTGCGAAAGTTCTCCAGGTCTTAATCCCGTCAGCATCAGTGTTAAGAAGATAGGAAATTGCCAATCGTCGGCAGTTCGTAAAAAATCTTGCTCCTGGCCGCTGGAGAAAATCACAATTGGCTTGGAATCTTCCGTTGGAATCTTTTCGATCTGTAAGGCCGAGAAAGGGTTGTCTGCATAGGGCGGAAGATGACGTCGCTGTACCGCGAAGTGGAACATCGAACGACAGACTTCGAGAATATAACGCAGTCCTTTGTCACGCAGTGGTCGCTTTGCAGAATGCGGATGTCCATTCGGAGAAATGGTTATACTACGCAGGTGTTTGACGAAACGCTCCGCATGTTCGATACGAAACTGCCCCGTCGACGCCGAAACACGCGAGTCTACTAAGAATGCGATCAGGTGGTTGGTGGCACTCCGGTAACGAGCGATGGTTTTAAGAGACGACCTTACTACCGTTTCGTGATGTTCAAGCCAACGTTCCCGCAACTCTGATATTTTGATTGACTGAAACGCTGAGGAGATGGGCGCTCCATTTTCAAGTTGCGAATTGATCTCGGCTGCCTGGCGACGAGCTTCGTCCAGATCTGAACCAATTCGCGGACGGTGACGTTGCCCCTGATCGTAGTACGTGAGATACCAGACCTTCGCACGCAGGTCTCCACGAACGCGACCAACCCGAAACGATTTCGATTGCTTCGCCATAGGCGCTCCTTTCTTGTTGAGATGTTGATTGACATAGTGAGCATGCGCGGTCATTGAGACTTAGGGAGTCTACGAGCCGATCAGGTCCCAATACCTTTCGATACTTATGAAGCACCTGCACGTTCAAAAGTGCTACTTGGCAGATACAGATCCGTTGATGAAAACAAGGTCCATTCTGACAGTTACTGGGCAAGTGCCTTGGCGATCAAATGCCATGTGACGTTCACTGCGAGTGTTACGCGAAACTCGCCGCTACATTCCTCAATCGCTCATTTCAGAGTAAGCAATGAGGTGAAGAGATAGGGGTGGGCAAAACCGATGAATCGTTTGTATTGAAGAGCCAACGACTCTATTTCAAACGAGCAGTCATTGGCGGATCTGATGATTCGATCAGACGTTTGCTCGCTAATAATCGGACTTGTTGTCTGAGCGAGATGAGCCACGCTCTGCAATGCATTGGGAGAAGAAGATACAGCGGAGCGGAGAACATTTCTGCCACAAAACGCCACAAATTCCGCCACAAACTTCAGAAATTAGCAAGCCCCATAAAGAGTAAATGCCTGCATGCCAATCACTTATGGCATGTAGGCATTTATGAATGCGGAGAGAACGGGATTCGATTTGTGGGTGAACTCAACTCATTGACTAGTAACAACTTATCGACGTAAGTCGTTATCTGGCAATGACAAGCCGTTCGTCAGCTGTATCACTCTGTGATCATCTCTTACTACGTGTTGTCGTTTGTATTGTCCCAGTGGGACAATCAAATTGAGTCTTTCGGGCTACTCCTCACGGAGGAGTCTAATGACTAATCTTTCTTACGTTTTCGTCACTTTTGAGCAGCTAAGAGGCACGGTCCGGCAAAAACTTGTCGCCATTCGTTTGGTGTTAACTGTCAAACATAGTTTCTTAAAAACCTACCTGGAATTCAACGCCACTGAATGCGTGAAGGGAGGTGTCACATGTCTTTAAATGTGCCACTCACTCCCCGAAATGGTTCTGATCTTCACATCGTTGCGGTCTGTCGGATCAGTACGGAACATCAAGACGAAAGGAGTCTCGACGACCAGGAAGCGTTTCTACGCAATTATGTTTCTGAGCATTACGAAGGTCCCATGGACTGGACCATGACTAAAAGTCAGGGTAGTGGAGAGTACCTTGACCGCGAGGAATTTCTGCGGCTCGGTGATTACATTGATTCAGGCAACTACGATCTGGTGATTGCCGAGGACCTGAGCCGGATCTGCCGTCGGCAATACGCTTATCAGGTCTGCGAAGACTGTGAAGACTCGGACACGCGATTGATCGCAATCAACGATCGCGTCGACACCTTTGATGACAACTGGCGCGACAGTGCGATGATGTCTAGTTGGCATCACGAACGCAGCAATCGTGACACTTCTGACCGAATCAAGCGATCGTTGAAAAATCGACGGAAGAATGGCGGTGCCTTGGAGCGGATGATCTACGGTTACATCGTGCCAGAAGGAGCC
>DOCI01000302.1:0-3132 GCA_003503535.1 Planctomycetaceae bacterium | reverse complement strand
CAAGAAAGATCCTGAGGCTGAGCTAATTTACGACCGATGGTTTTCGATGTTAGAGAAAGGAGCCACTTTTACCGATGTGTCTGATTGGTTGAATGAGTCTGGCGTGCCGGTTGGCCCATACGCAAGGAATAGAGAATGGGATAGCCGAATGGTTGGTCGCGTAACACGCAACGCCAAGCTGAAGGGCATTCGCGAGGGCGGCCGGCAGAAATCTGTTCGGATCAACAAAACGGGCCGGCGTAGGTCTGTTAAAACATCGCCTGAAGAATGGAATGATAGAGAGTGTCCCCATTTGGCCTTTATTGATCCGGAACGATACGACCGTGTGATCTCTTTGCTGAAGGAGCGAAACGCCAAGTGTGCCAGGGTTGGAATCAATGGCCGTGACACCCGGAAAAAAGTCTCGAAAAAACGGACACGGTTCCCTGGGCAAATGATGGTCTGTGGAATCTGCGGGCGCAATTACGTGTTTGGCGGTCATGGACAAAAAGAGCATCTGATGTGTGATGGCGCGCGATCATATCAGTGTTGGAATGGAGCATCCGTGGATGGTCCGCTGGCTGCTGAAAAAATCATGACTGCCGTATTTCAGGTCGTTCAATCTCTGCCTGATTTCGATGAAGCATTACTTGATGAAATTCGCAATGAAATTGATCAAATCGAGTTACGCGTTCCTGATGAGCGAAATCGTATTCAGCAACGAATCGAGAAATTGGAACGTGAACTGGATAATCTTCTAAACTTTATTCGCGATGGTAATTCCAGTGAGACTGTGCAGCGAGAGATCCCTCGGATTGAATCCGAACTGAAGAATCAACGCAGCTGCTTAAAACGCTTGCAGAAACCTGCTCCAACCAACCTGTCGATTCCCAGCATAGAAGAGCTCAAAAGTAGTGCGATCGATTGTCTCAAAGAGCATGCGATCGAGAGTTGGGAGTTCCGTATTTTAATTCAAAAATTGATTCCTAAAATTGCGGTCTTTCCTCATCAACTGTGTGATGGCGGAGGCATCGTGCTCAGAGCACGTTTTCGTTTGCGATTGGGAAGCTTGCTGGAGTCCACTATCGCCAAGCAGGCTCTCAGCGAATCACTGGAGCATGTGATGCAAGTCAATTTGTTCAATCCCCCACAGCGTGAAGCATTTCGTCGCCGAATCATCGAACTGCGCAATCAATCAGGAGATGAAAAAAAATTGACGGAAAAAGAGATCGCTGGAAAACTCGGATTGACGGTGACAGGGACTCAGCGAGCTGCAGCCCTCCAACGAAAAATGGATGCCTTGGGAATTGAGGATCCCTATCTTGCGATTACCGAGCCTCCCTCTGAAGGAAAGCTCAAACGACATCTTCATTCTCGTTATCGGTTTGAGCCTTTACCAACTGCTGGAGAGTATTGAGTCGAATAATTAACCATAACTTGAAGCAAAAAACGTCACCCACCTTTCTGGTCGGTGACGTTTTTTTACGGATCTATCCAACAGGAGAAACATGAAGAAATCCAATCAGCAAGCCAATTCAAATGATCTCAATGAATCGACGCGACAATTTGTGCGTCTACTGGCGAGCCTCGTCGCCCGCAAATTGAAAGAACATTCCCCGCAAAACGTCACAGGAACGACCAATCTCTCAAATGGCAAATCCCGTCCCACCTAAATTTTGGGCAAAAACGGGGCAAGATACTTGTGGGAAAGTTTAGCGTTCCCGCCCTGGCTCTCCATTTTAGTCCTCAACCTTTCAGAAAGGCCTTACCAATCGGCACGCAAACGCTGCTCACTTTTGTTTCCCTGTCGCTGATGATCGCAATTATGGCGTTCCTCAAGGAACGTCGATTGCGATTGGCGATGCAGGAAATTCTTAAACGAATTCTTTATCACTGGAGGAAACATGATCCACCTAAAAGAGAGTCTGGCAGTGATCGTGATCGGTCTGCTGGCCGTCATGAGCGGGTGTGATGATGAACCCGATCAGCGGATCAGCGAGCTTTCCGAGCGCTATGCCGAACGACAAGCGGAGCAGAGTCGTCAGACAGTGGCTTTGCAGCAAGAAGTCGCAGCCGGTTCCCGTGAACTGGTGGCAGCCGATGCTCAGGCTCGTCAAGAGTTGGTCACCATTCAGCGGGAACTTCACAGCCAGCGCGAGGGACTCGATCAACAGCGTGATCGGCTGGAACAGGAACGGCGTGAGTTGGCTTCGTCCCGCTACTGGGAGTCGCTGCTGGGAGTGGTTATCCACAATCTCGGATTGATCGTCCTCTGTCTGTTGCCGCTGACAATCTGCTGGCTGTTGTTAAGTCAGAGCAGCGAGCCGGTTTCCGATCAGGAAGTGGCTGAGTTATTGCTTAACGATCTGACATCGGACGAGCCACAACTTTGGCAACAGCAACAACATCTTCTTTCGGAACAAGCTCCAGAGATCGCCTCTTCAATAGAAGCGGACTCGTCTGGTCATCTCAATTCTTAACTCTTAAGGAGCCACATCTTAATGTCCCACATCGTCACCATTCAAACCGAAGTCCGCGATCTACAGGCCTTACGAAGCGCCTGTAGCCAACTCGGTCTCCCCGAACCCGTGCACGAAACCGTCAAGTTGTTTACCAGCGAGGCGACCGGCTATGCCGTCCGATTGCCGGATTGGAATTACCCCGTCGTCTGTGACCTTGTAGCGGGCCAGGTGCACTATGACAACTTCAATGGCCGCTGGGGTGAACAAAGGCACCTGCATCGCCTGCTACAGCGATACGCCGTTGAGAAAACCGTGCTGGAAGCCCGGCGACGGGGCCACTGCGTGATGGAACGACCATTGACGGATGGCTCGATCCAGCTAACCGTGCAAATGGAGGCTGCCGTATGAAAACAATTCAGATCATCATTTCACCGGAAGGAAAAACGGTTCTGGAAACCCACGGCTTCCACGGCTCAGAGTGCCAGGCCGCCAGTCGGTTTCTGGAACAGGCACTCGGCACGACATCGTCAGAAACTCTGACCAGTCCGTTTTATCAAAACGCATCCACTTCCCAACAGCAGATTCCGACCAACGAATCTGAGTCTGGCTAATTCATTCATCTTATATAGGAGGCTCAATGTCACTCACCGAACAATTGACGGAAACCATCCGCTCCGGCTTTGCCGGGATC